>JAQGKX010000120.1 GCA_028289885.1 Sphingomonadales bacterium | reverse complement strand
CTGCAGCTTCTTCTTGAGCGCCCGCAGCGCCTGGTCGACATTGTTGTCGCGCACGATGATTTGCATAAAAGAGGTCGGCTCCGAATTCACAAAAAAGAATCGCCACGCGCTACGAAGCGGTGGCGTTAGGGCGCGGGTAGCAGCCGAATCTGAAACTTTCAACCCGGTAGTGACCCCGCCCCCTCTGAAATGAGCGGGCGGGGCCTTGGGCGCGACCCAGATTTAAGGCATCAACACGGTATCGACGACGTGGATTACGCCGTTTGACTGCATGACGTTGGCGATCGTCACGGTGGACATGCCGCCCTTGGCATCGGTCAGCATCAGCTTGCTGCCCATCATGCTGGCGGTCAGCGGTTCGCCCTGGACGGTTGTCAGCACGGCCTTGCCGTGGCCGGCCTTGATGGCCTTGGCGATATCGGCGCTGGTCATGCGACCCGCGACGACGTGATAGGTTAGGATCGAGGTCAGCGTGCCCTTGTTCTCGGGTTTGACCAGCGTGTCGACCGTACCGGTGGGCAGCTTTGCAAAGGCGGCGTTGGTTGGCGCAAATACGGTGAACGGACCTGGACCGGAAAGTGTCTGGACCAGACCGGCAGCTTTTACGGCGGCGACCAGAGTCGTATGATCCTTTGAATTCACGGCATTCTCGACGATAGTCTTGGTCGGATACATTGCCGCGCCGCCCACCATGGGGTTCTTGGCTATGGCAGGTACGGCGGTAGCACTGATTGCCAATGCGGCGAGGAGTGTAAGTTTCTTCATGGGGCTTCCTTCTTTCCTGAGACCAGCCGCTTATCCGGGCAAGCGGTCTGTCTGCGAAAAGGTACGCACGACAGGAAAGCACGGATGCACCGTGCAATTCAGACGCGGATGATTTTTCCGGTGACGATGACGGACCCGGTTGGCAATCCCGTCGGAGAGCCACCGTTCGGTTCCATGGAAATCGCAAAAGTCGCGCCGGGGTGGACGAACGAACGTCGCTCCATCGGCACCATATGACCCTGCGGACGATGCACGTCGATAACGCCCATCGAGCGCGGCTTGCCGTCTTCGGGTATGATCCAGAGTTCGACGTCGCCCTTTCCGGCGCTAAGGGCATTGGGAGCGATCATCATCCGGCCCGAACCGCTGTCGTAACTGACCGTCACCACCGCAGGGTTCTTGTCGCCCGACAAGGTCGCGACCATAGGCGCGGGCTGCACCGGCGCGGGGATCGGGGTCGGCTGACGCGAGCCGATATAGAGTGCCAGCGCAGCAGCAACGCCCGTCGCGCCGACCGCCAGCGCCCGCCAGCGTTTCATCATGATGGGAAGGTTGTCGTTTACCGGCAACCCGGTGGCGATCTTTGCCCAAAAATGTGCGGGCGGGGCAGTTTCGACTTCGGTTACAAGCGGCGCAAGCTGGTCACGCCACCATGCGATGCGCAACGACAGCACGGCGTCCACCTGCGTCCGGCGCAACACGGCTTCGCTCTCTGCCGGGTCGAGCAGGCCGAGCGCGAATTCGGCGGCGAGGATGTCGTCGTCGTCGGTCATGCGAGGCACTCGCGGAGTTTCAGCAATGCGCGACGCACCCGGCTCTTGATCGTGCCGAGCGGCGCGCCTGCGCGTTCGGCGATGTCGGCATAAGTCGATCCGTCGAAGAACGCGGTGCGGATCAGGATTGCGTCGCCGGTGGGCAATATCTGGATGCAGGCGAGGATACGCGCATCGGCCTGTGCGTCGATCAGGCAGGTCTCCGCGTCCGGACGATCGTCGGCGATATCGTCGGCGGCGTCGATGGACGCCATCACGCGCTTGCCCCGCGCCCGCAACCGGTCGATCGCCTTGTTGCGGGTCAGCGCGACGAGCCAAGTTATCGGACTCGCGCGCGCCGGATCGAACGCACCCGCCTTTTGCCAGATGTTGATGAAGGCGTCCTGCAAAGCATCCTCCGCCTCGTCGGTGTCGGGAAATATACGGAGGCAAACCCCGTATAGTTTCGCCGACGTCCGCCGATAGACGTCCTGCAAGGCAGCCCGGTCGCCCGTCGCGACACGTTGCAGCGCCGCTACCAGCGCCGCTCGCTCGGCATCTCTGACCAGCGAGGTGCCGTCGCGGGCAAGAGAGGCGGGCCCTTCGTTCAGATGAGTTCCACCGCCATGGCCGTGCCCTCGCCACCGCCGATGCACAGTGCGGCAACGCCACGCTTGAGGCCGCGCTTCTGGAGTGCGGCAACGAGCGTCGTCAGGATGCGGGCGCCCGAAGCTCCGATCGGATGGCCAAGTGCCGTCGCGCCGCCATTGACGTTCAGCTTTTCGACCGGAATGCCGATCTCTTGCGCCGCGATCATCGCAACAATGGCAAACGCTTCGTTGACTTCGAACAGATCGACATCGTCAACGGTCCAGCCAGCCTTCTCCATGGCTTTCCGGATCGCAGGAACCGGTGCGGTCGTGAACTTGCTCGGCTCATGGGCGTGGGCGGCATGGGAAACGATGCGCGCGACCGGCTTCAGGCCACGGGCAGTTGCGATCGATTCGCGCGTCAGGACGAGCGCCGCTGCGCCATCGGAGATCGACGAGGCATTGGCGGCAGTGACCGTGCCGTCCTTCGAAAAGGCAGGCTTCAGCGTCGGGATTTTCTCGGGGCGCGCTGAACCGGGCTGTTCGTCGGTGTCGACCGTCGTCGTACCAGCGCGGGTCTTGACCTCGACCGCGACGATTTCGCTGGCGAACGCGCCCGAGGAGATCGCGTCCTTCGCGCGGGTGAGCGAGCGCAGGGCGTATTCGTCCTGGGCTTCACGCGTGAACTGATATTCCAGCGCCGTTTCGTCGGCGAACGAACCCATCGCGCGACCGGGCTCATAAGCGTCTTCGAGACCGTCGAGGAACATCGAATCCTTGATGACATCATGGCCCATGCGCGCGCCGCTGCGGTGCTTGGCCATCAGATACGGCGCGTTGGACATCGATTCCATGCCACCCGAGACGATGAAATCCGCACTTCCGGCGACCAGCGCATCATGCGCCATCATCGTCGCCTGCATGCCCGAACCGCACATCTTGTTGACGGTGGTCGCCTCTACCGACAGTGGCAGGCCGGCGCCCAATGCGGCCTGGCGTGCAGGGGCCTGTCCGAGGCCGCCCGAAAGGACGCAGCCCATGAAAATCTGGTCGATGTCGGCACCATCGATCCCCGCGCGTTCGACGGCGGCCTTGACCGCGGTCGCGCCGAGTTCGGTTGCCGATACGGGACCGAGTACGCCCTGGAAACCGCCCATGGGGGTGCGGGCAAAGCTGACGATTACGACTGGATCTTGGGTCAAGGGTGTCTTCCTATAGTGATTCAAGCCTCGCACTGCCAGCAAGAACGCGCAACTTGTGCGACGGTTGCGTGGCAATGGTCAGCGTGGCGACGGTCTGCATGAATATCCATTCGTTCGTCGCAGCCGTGTCTGTCAAGGTAAGCATCATATAACCCCTTTTCGAGGTGTCGCACCATTTCAGTTCGGGACTAACGCGCAAATAAGCGGCGGCGACGGTTTTCGGATCGGTGCCTTTCGTCGGCAATTCGAAGCCGTTGGAAGTGACCGCATGGCCCGCAAACTCGACGCCTGTGTGGCTGCCGTCGTTCTCCAGATCATAGGCCCATGCGTTGTGGCTGTCGCCCGATAGCATCACCAGATTGGCGTTGGCCTTTTGCGCGGCGGCGAGAAGCCGTGCGCGCGCCGCGGGATATCCTCCCCAATTGTCATAGTTGAACGGTAGCCCCGCCTTGGCCAGCGCAGCCCCGGTGATAATGAAGTTCTTCGAGGGACCAGTGGCATCGAGCGCGAGCCAGCCCTGCGCCTCCGATGGCATGAACGTCTGGCCGACGATCGTGCCGACGCCGACGATCTGCCATTTCTTTTTAGCCGCCGTCGATGCTTTCAGGCCATGCGCCAGCCAGTTTTCCTGCGTCGTTCCCATCATCGTCATCGCCGGATCGCGCCATGCTCCGTCCTTGAAAGCAGCGAGCGCGCTCGGCACGTCCGGTGACGCAAACAGGTTCGCGACCGAAGGATATTTGCTCCGCGCGATCATCCGCGTGTCGGTGCGGAACAGCGTGGCGAGGTCGCCGATGTCGTAGCTTTTATACGGTAGGTCATCGACGGGCAGCCATTCGCGATACGCCTGCATCGCCATCAGCTTGCGGATCGTCCAGTCGCCCTCCTCCGGGTGGTGATTGACCGCCCCGCCCTCCCACGCGTCGTCGGCCAGTTCGTGGTCGTCCATCGACATGATTATCGGGTGACGATTGTGGAGCGCCTGCAGGCTCGCCTCCATCCGGTAACTGGCATAGCGCAGCCGATAATCGGCAAGGCTGACCAACGCGGTCTGGGGCTGAATACGGTCCCAGCGCGGGCTGCCAGCCAACATATTGCCCACGCGCTTGTTCTCGTAAAAATAGTCGCCGAGGTGGAGCAACACGTCGATATCATCGCGTATGGCCGCATGGGCATAGGCGTTGAATTCGCCAGCGGGCAGGTTCGCACAGGAAAATATGCCGATCCTGAACTGCCGGAGCGATCCCAGCGGTAGCGTCTTCGTGCGCCCGACCGGCGACTTGGAACCGTCCTCGCCGATGAAGCGGTAATGATAAGTCCTGCCGGGTAACAGCCCATCGACGGTGATCTTCGCGGTCCAGTCGCGCCACGGTCCGGTGATCATCTCACCGCCCGAAACGGTGCGCGCAAAGTCGGGAGTTTCCGAAACCTCAACCTTCACATGCGCGCTGTCGCCAATGCCTACGAAACGCGTCCACAGCAGCACCGAATCGGTTGCGGGTTCGCCGCTGGCCACATTGTGCGTGAACCCGCGCGCCACCGACAAAGTCTGTGCGAACACCGCGCCACCCGGCAAGGCCAGCCCGCCGAGTCCGAAGGCGGCGGTTGCGATCAGTTGGCGGCGGTCGATCCGGATCATTGGTCATACTCCTCGCGCACCGCCTGCGCGCTCATGATGTCGGTTGTGTTACACCCGGTCCGCCTGGCTTACGACCTCTACCGCGCGCAGGGCCGCCAGTATCCGCGTCAGATGCTGGAGATCGTGAACCTCCAGATCGACCCGAAAGGTATGGAACGCGGAGTCACGCGCTTCGAGTTTCAGATTCAGGATGTTGGCACGGTTCTGGCCGAAAATTCCCGCCATCACACCGAGCGCGCCGGGTTCGTTCTTGAGCACGACGAGCAACTGTGCCGCACCGCCGTCCGACCCATCCCCCCAGGCAAGATCGACCCAGTCGGCATCGACGCCATCGGCCAGCTTGGGACAGTCGATCGTGTGCACCACGATCGGTTCATCCTCGCGACGAAGGCCAACGATGCGGTCACCGGGAACGGGATGGCAACAGGGAGCGAGATCGAATGCGACCCCAGCCGTCAGGCCCTTGATCGAAATCGCCTCACGCTGTTGCGCCGCGGCCCGCACATTGTCGTCGGGACCCGCGGAACCGGGCATCAGGGCTTCCAGCACCTGCGCGTCGGTCAGCGTCCGCCGCGCAATCGCCTCCATCAGCGCTCCCTCGTTCGCCAGCTTCAGGCGCTTGAGCGCGGCATCGAGCGCACCCTTGCCGAGCGGCGCAGGCAGGCGGTGGACGAGTTCGTCGTAAATCTTGCGGCCAAGCGCGACGCTCTCTCCGCGTTCCTTGTTGCGCACGAACCGCCGGATTGCCGAACGCGCCTTGCCCGTGACGGCAAAGTTCAGCCACGCGGGCTGCGGCTCCTGCGCCTTGGATTTCAGGATCTGCACCTGATCGCCATTCTCGATCTGCGTTCGCAGCGGCACGACGCGCCCGTTGATCTTGGCACCGACCGCCTCATTGCCCAGCGCCGTATGCACCGCATAGGCAAAGTCGATCGGCGTCGAACCCTTGGGCAATTGCGTCAGCTCGCCCTTCGGCGTGAAGGCAAAGATGCGATCCTGATACATCGCCATACGCGTATGTTCGAGCAATTCCTCGGCGGTATCGGCATTGTCGAGGATCTCGACGAGGTCGCTGATCCAGCGCACCGGCACATCGGGACGCTTCTTTCCCTGTTTATAGGTCCAGTGAGACGCCAGCCCATATTCGGCCTGCGCGTGCATCTGGGACGAGCGCAACTGGATTTCGATCCGCATCTTTTCCGAATGGATGACGGCGGTGTGCAGCGACCGATATCCGTTGCGTTTTGGCGTCGAGATATAGTCCTTGAACCGTCCGGGAACCATCGGCCAGCGACGATGGATGACGCCAAGCGCGCGATAACAGGAGTCCTCGTCGGGTACGATCGCGCGGAAAGCCATCACGTCCGAAAGTTGCTCGAAGCTGATGTGGCGCTCGGCCATTTTCTTCCAGATCGAATAGGGGTGCTTTTCGCGTCCGGAAACGTCGGCCTCGATCCCGGCGCGGCTCAGGACCAGCTTCAGGCCGGAACCGATTCGTGAAATCTGGTCGCCGCCACCGTCGTGCAGTTGCGCCAGTCGCTTGGTGATCGACGCATAGGCTTCGGGTTCGAGTTCACGAAACGCCAGTGTCTGCATCTCGTTCATGAACTCGTACATGCCGATGCGCTCGGCGAGCGGCGCATAGATGTCCATGGTCTCACGCGCGATCCGACGACGCTTCTTTTCATCCTTGATGAAGTGCAGCGTCCGCATATTGTGGAGCCGGTCGGCCAGTTTCACCAGCAGGACGCGAATGTCGTCGGACATCGCCAGCAGGAACTTGCGCAGGTTTTCCGCCGCGCGCTCGTTTTCGGTTTGCGCCTCGATCTTGCTGAGCTTGGTCACGCCGTCGACCAGCCGCGCAACCGCCGGTCCGAACTTCGCCACGATCTCCTCATGCGTGGTCAGCGTATCCTCGATCGTGTCGTGAAGGATGGCCGTCGCGATGGTCTCGTCGTCGAGGTGAAGGTCCGTCAGAATGCCCGCCACCTCGATCGGATGGCTGAAATAAGGATCGCCCGACGCGCGTTTCTGCGACCCGTGCATCTGCATCGAGAATACATAGGCGCGGTTCAACAGCGCCTCATCGGCATCGGGATCGTAGGATTTCACCCGTTCGACAAGTTCATATTGGCGCAGCACGGGCGCATGATGGCGGGTGACAGGCGGGATTGGCAACCCGCAGCGGCACAGTTGGTACAGAATCAAGATTTTTGCCTTGTTGCGAACAGTTGGCAAATCGCGAAAAACAAGATAAGACCAATGTTGATGGTCATCTTGAAAGAAAACCTCCGCGCAGCTGCGGAATGCGCATTACCTGCTGCGTTGGAGGCAGTTGGGGAACGCTGGGCGTTTTTGATCTTGCGCGGTGCCTTCAATGGAATACGCCATTTCGAGGAATTCCAGTCTTCGCTCGGAATTGCCCGAAACATTTTGGCCAATCGACTGGGCCGCATGGTGAAGCACGGCATATTGTCACGTGAGCCGATGAAGGACGATCGTCGCAAGATCGAATATCGCCTGACGGAAAAAGGTGCGGCGCTTTTGCCTGCCGTCATTTCGCTGCGGCAATGGGGTGAAAAGTGGGAGTCCTGCGTCCCCTCGACGCCTGTCCTCGTCGATCGCCTGTACCAGCAACCGATTCGCGAGATCCTGATCCTGTCGCACGACGGTCGCGAACTGGGGCTTAAGGATTTATTCTGGGCCCACGCCGAGGACGTACGTCCAATGGAATATTTGAGGGTTGCCTGCGCGGCGTGAGGGTCAGTCGGTAACCGGCTTTGTTTCACTCATTTCGGGTGGTGCCATACGACCAGCCGCCGCAATCGCCTCGACGCGGTGCATAACGCGCAACAGATTCCCTCCTGCCAGCTTGCCCAGATCGCCATCGGACCAATCGCGCCGGATCAGTTCGGCGAAAAGGTTCGGATAGCCATCGACGCCACCCAGACCCGGTATCGTTGCCTCGATCCCGTCCAGATCGCCGCCAATGCCAACATGGTCGTGTCCGGCGGTTTGCACGATATGATCGATATGGTCAGCCACCGTTGCGATGCTGACGACAGGAGCTGGATGCGCTTTCTCCCATAGTCCCAGTGCGGCTTTCGCACGATCCGGCTGTCCTGTGTAAAGCGCCTTGGTACGTGCGGTTTCGCCAGCGCGATCGGTCGCCCATGCAAAATAGGCCGTGGATAAATGCGCCGGATAGAAATTCACCATCACCACGCCGCCATTCGCCGCCACCAGCTTCAGCACCTCGTCGGGGACATTGCGCGGATGATCGTTCAGGGCCCGCGCGTCCGAATGCGAGAAGATCACGGGGGCGGTTGTCACACTTAAAGCCGCCTTCATCGTCTCCGAAGAGACATGGCTGAGATCGACCATCATGCCGATCCGGTTCATTTCGCGCACGACCTGCTTGCCGAAGCCGGTCAGGCCATGATGAACAGGGTCATCGGTCGCGCTGTCGGCCCAGTCGTTGTTCAGGAAATGCGCCAGCGTCATGTAGCGCGCACCGAGCGCGTAAAACTGGCGCAACGCTGCCAGATTATTGCCGATCTGGTGCCCGCCCTCAATCCCGATCAGCGATGCGATACGACCGGCTTTATGGATGCGGACGATGTCGGCGGCAGTGTAAGCCATCTCCAGATCGCCGGGGTGACGCGTCACCAGCCGGTGGACGATGTCGATCTGCTCGATCGTCATCTGGACCGCGGCGGGACCGGTCACGTTTGCGGGAATATAAACCGACCAGAATTGCCCGCCGACATGACCTGCATGAAGCCGCGCCATGTCGGTCATCAACGGGGTCACCAACTTGTCCGATCCCTTCGTAATATCGGTCGTCTCCACCCGCGATCCGTAGCGGTTGCGAAGTTCCCACGGCAGGTCGTTATGCCCGTCGATCAAAGGGGTCGTTTTCAGCACCCGCTCAATCCGCGCCTGCGTCGTTCGATCGACAGGCTGCGCCGACGCCATGGCAGGAGCGAAAACGACAATCAGCCCGGCCAGCTTTAGAATATTCCCCATCACGGCATTCAATCCTGAAAGTGCAGGCATTGAAAGCGTTTTCTCTTACTTGCCGGGATCGGCTGCCACCGTCGGATACCGACAAAAGCGCAAACGCATTTCGGGCTGGCAACCTTTCCGCCGCACTGTCAGAAGAAGCTCATGATCCCCGCTCTTCCCCGCGATGGCACGCCGTTCGTCCTGCTGGACGATGCGCGCACATCGGGGGCCGCTCCAGCGCGGCTTTACGCTGACCCCGTACAGATCGTTGCGACGCGCAGGTCGGCGGAGGTGATGGCCGCCCTCAACGCATTGCGATTGGCCACCGCCGGAGGACTGCATGCTGCGGGCTTCCTCAGTTATGAGGCGGGCGCAGTAATCGCGGGTGCCGAGCCTGCCGAAGCACCTGCCGAAACCCCGCTCCTCTGGTTTGGCCTGTTTCGCGACTTTACCGAAATCGCCCCCGCGGAACTGCCAGAACTGCTCCCCGATCCAGCCGGAGCATGGGCCGGGACGCCCGTGCCCACGCTCGATCGCAGCACCTACGATCAATCCTTTGCGCGTGTTCAGGGGCTGATCGCAGCGGGCGATATCTATCAGGCGAACCTGACCTATCAGGCAAGCGTTGCAACTGCCGGGCACCCGCTCGCGCTTTACGCAGGACTGCGCGCCCGGGCGCGGGCGGGTTATGGCGGCATCATCCACACCGGACAGGACTGGCTGCTGTCGCTTTCGCCCGAACTGTTCTTTGCCTGTCGGGACGGCAATTTAATTGCACGCCCCATGAAGGGAACCGCTGCCCGCGACGCCGATCCGGTGCGTGATGCAGCCGCCGCCGATGAACTTGCATCGGACGAAAAGCAGCGTGCCGAAAACCTGATGATCGTTGATCTCATGCGCAACGATCTGTCGCGGGTGGCCGTGCCCGGCAGCGTCGATGTCCCCACCTTGTTCGCGGTCGAAACATATCCGACCGTCCATCAGATGACATCGACCGTCGTCGCGCAGCTGCAACCCGACAAGGATGCAATCGACGTCCTGACCGCCCTGTTCCCCTGCGGTTCGATCACCGGCGCGCCGAAATTGCGCGCGATGGAGGTTGTCGCCGAAGTCGAGCAATCCTCTCGCGGTGCCTATACCGGCAGCATCGGGCGCATCGACGCAGGGGGCCGCGATGCCGCGTTCAACGTCGCTATCCGCACGTTGAGCCTATCTGGGAGCCTGTCTGGCGACACGGCTTGCATGGGTCTTGGCTCGGGCATTGTCGCGGATTCGCGCGCTGGGCCCGAATGGGCCGAGTGTCGCGCCAAGGGTTCTTTCGTGGCCAGCACACGCCGTTTCGACCTGATCGAGACGATGGCGTTCGATCCCGTAGCAGGCCTGTCGCGTCTGGAAGCGCACCTCGAACGATTGAAGGCCAGCGCGGAGACGTTCGGTTTTGCGTTCGATCGACACAATGCGCGCAATGAATTGCAAGCGGCAACTTTTCGCTTGCGCTCGCCGAGCAAGGTCCGGTTGCTGCTCGCCAGAAGTGGTGCGATGGCGGTTGAAACGAGGCCCCTTCCGCCCGCACCCGCGCTTGCAACCGTGGCGATCTGCACCTTGCCAGTCGACAGGCATGATTTTCGGTTGGCCCACAAAACCAGCGACCGCAATTTTTACGACAAGCCTCGCATCACCAGCGGTGCCTTCGAAATTCTGTTCACGGACGAGGATGGCTGCCTGACCGAGGGCAGTTTCACCAATATCTTCGTGTCGCGCGATTCCATGCTTCTGACACCGCCATTGGCGCACGGACTGCTTGGCGGCGTGTTGCGCAACGCACTGATCAATGATGGCAAGGCTGGCGAAGCAATCTTGCGCCCCACCGACCTTGCCGATGGTTTTTTCATTGGTAATTCGCTGCGTGGCCTGTTGCCCGCGCGGGTGACGGGTTTATAGGCGACCCGAACCCGGGGGATTATCATGTCAGACCTTTCCGCAGCCATCCAGCGCATCAAGCCATCGCCGACATTGGCGATGACCGGCCGCGTCGCCGAACTGAAGCGCGCCGGTGTTGACGTCATTGGCCTGTCGGCGGGCGAACCCGATTTCGATACGCCCGATTTTGTCAAGGAAGCAGCGATCGAGGCGATCCGCGCGGGCAAGACGAAATACACCGATGTCGATGGCATCCCCGAACTAAAGTCAGCCATCACCGCGAAATTCCTGCGCGACAACGGCCTGACCTATGCGACCAGCCAGGTGAGCGTGAACGTCGGCGGCAAGCACACTTTGTTCAATGCGTTCCTGGCGACGGTTGGCCCCGGTGACGAGGTCATCATCCCTGCGCCTTATTGGGTCAGCTATCCCGACATCGTGGAATTCGCAGGCGGCACTCCGGTCATTATCCCGGCTGGTGCGAACCAGCAGTATAAGATCCTTCCCGAGCAACTCGACGCGGCAATCACGCCTGCGACCAAATGGGTGTTGCTGAATTCGCCGTCGAACCCCACCGGTGCGGCCTATTCGGCGGCGGAACTCGGCGCACTTGGCGAAGTGCTGTTGCGCCACCCGCACGTCCTTGTCCTGACCGACGATATGTACGAGCATATCTGGTACGCCGACACGCCGTTCGCGACGATCGCACAGGTGACGCCGGACCTGTACGACCGCACGCTGACGATGAACGGCTGTTCAAAAGCTTATGCGATGACCGGGTGGCGCATCGGTTATGCGGCGGGGCCCATATGGCTGATCAAGGCGATGGCAAAGCTGCAGTCGCAGTCGACATCGAACCCCTGCTCGATCTCGCAGGCCGCCGCGGTGGCCGCGCTGAATGGCGACCAATCGTTCCTGAAGGAGCGCAATGCCGCCTTCCTGGGTCGCCGCGATCTTGTCGTGCGGATGTTGAACGACGCGCCTGGCCTGCATTGCCCAACTCCCGAGGGCGCATTCTACGTCTATCCGGATGCCACCGGACTGATCGGCAAAAAGACGCCAAAGGGCAAGACGATCGGCTCAGACGCCGACCTCATCGACTATTTTCTCGATGATGCGCGCGTGGCGGCGGTTAATGGTGAAGCGTTCGGCCTAAGCCCGGCGTTCCGCGTAAGTTATGCCACGTCCGAAGCGATACTGACCGAAGCCTGCACACGCATTCAGGCAGCATGCGGCGCATTAAGCTGAACGTAAGCCGACTCCGTCATTCAGCCTGAGGGAAACCTTGCGCTGCTATTGGTCGTAGCTGGAACAGGTGAAAAGGAATCGGATCATGCTCAGCTTCATCAAATCGGTCTTCGTACAGCGCCTCATGGGCGGATTTGCTTTCGGCGCGGTTGCATTGCTCGCCACACCGGCGCTGCATCTTTGATCCGGTTCGCATCCAAAATCGGGATTCCGCGTAGCTAAGTTAAAGGCAAACCGGTTTCGAAGGCAGAACTCCATGAAAACTTATGTCATTCCCATAGCTGCAGCCGTGCTTCTCGCCACTGGCGTAACCGCGGGACTGGCCGGGGCTGCGGAGCGGACGGTGCAGGCACCCATGCCTGCCATCGACGCCCCGGTTTCGGGCCACAGTGCGACCGCAGTGTTCGCAGGCGGGTGTTTCTGGGGAATGGAAGCGGTATTCAGCCATGTCAAAGGCGTGACATCGGTCGTTTCCGGCTATGCAGGCGGCACCAAAGCCACCGCCAAATACGACACGGTCAGCACAGAGACGACGCGCCACGCAGAGGCGATCAGGATCAGCTACGATCCTGCGCGGGTCAGCTATGGGACATTGTTGCGGGTGATGTTTTCGGTTGCGATGAATCCGACCGAACTGAACCGCCAGGGTCCGGACACGGGAACCAGCTATCGTTCGGCAATCTTTCCGCAGTCGCTGGATCAGGCCCGCGTCGCCAAGGCCTATATCGGCCAGCTAAACGCATCGAAAGTCTGGGGCGCGCCGATCGTTACCCGGCTGGAAACCGGCGGCTTCTACCCCGCCGAAGCCTATCACCAGAACTTTGCCGCACTGAACCCCAACCACGGTTATATCCGGATGTGGGACGCGCCAAAGCTGGTGGCGCTCCA
The DNA here is from genome assembly GCA_028289885.1 of Sphingomonadales bacterium. Taxonomy (GTDB): domain Bacteria; phylum Pseudomonadota; class Alphaproteobacteria; order Sphingomonadales; family Sphingomonadaceae; genus Sphingomonas_O. The sequence continues at coordinate 2,928 of JAQGKX010000120.1, read as the reverse complement.
GAAAACATTCCCCGCGCTGTGGCAGGCGCGACCCGTCAGCTAATCCGCGCGGTCGATCAATCCTCTGGTGCGATCGTCACTTTCAGACCATCGAGCGCATCCTTGAACGGAAGCTGGCAGGACAGCCGCGACCGTTCATTACGGTGATCGGACGAATCGAGCAGGTCGTTCTCGTCCTCGCTCATCGGCGGCAGGCTATCGGCGAATTCAGGGTCCACGAATACATGGCAGGTCGCGCACGAACAGCAGCCGCCGCATAGCGCCAGCAATTCATCGACACCACCGTCGCGAATGACTTCCATGACCGTCAGCCCGGCAGTTCCGTCGATTTCCTTTACGGTGCCGTCGAGTGTGGTAACGATCAGTTTGGGCATCTGCGACTTCCTCGGATATATGTTCGCGCTGCCTATGTCGCGGGATGCGTCTCGAATCAAGCACACAGAAAGGACGCGAGAATGGGGCTTTCCGCAGAACAGCTTCGCGAAAGTCTCGACAGGCTCGCCGAAATCGAGCCACGGTTCGCCACAGCACTGGCGCACGCGGGCTATCCCGAAGCCCGTGGTCGCGACACCGGCTACGCGACGCTGTTGCGCACCATCGTCGGGCAACAGATCAGTTTCAAGGCGGCAGACGCGGTCTGGCTGAAGGTTGCCGCTGCGGTCGGAGAGATTTCCGATCCTGCGGCGATGGTTGTGATGACCGATGAACAATTGCGCGCCGCCGGGCTGTCGCGCCAGAAAATCGGATACAGCCGCAGCCTTGCCGAACTGATCGTTGCAGGTGACCTCGATCTGGAAAACCTGCCGCTGGATGACGAGGAAGCCATCGCCAAGCTGACCGCCGTCAAGGGCATCGGTCGCTGGTCCGCCGAAGTCTATCTACTGTTTGCAGAAGGGCGCCCCGACATCTGGCCTGCTGGCGATCTGGCGGTTCAGGAATCGGTCGGTCGCATAATGGGCCACAATACGCGACCGTCCGAGAAAATCGTCCGAGAAGTCGCCGAAAGATGGCGTCCGCACAGGGGAGCCGCGGCGGTTTTTGCATGGCATCATTATCAAATACCGGTGATCTGACCGCATGCAGCCGGATAATTGAAACGATTTTTGGGTCGCGCACGGCGGCAGTTCATCCTACCGCGCGCGGATGGAAATGTTCGACGCCCACACCCGCGACCTTGCGCAACTGGCCAGCCAGAGCCGACGCCGTCAATTGATCCCGCGCGCGGGCCGTGATTTTTCATCGAACGACTATCTCGGGATGGCATCATCGCCCGGACTGCGGGATGCCGTCGCCGCCGCCGTCGCGAGCGGCGTACCGATCGGGTCGGGAGGCTCGCGGTTGCTTGGGGGCAATCATCCCGAGCATGAGGCGCTCGAGGCCGAGGCCGCAGCCTTCTTCGGTTCTGAATCCGCACTGTTTTTCTCGAGCGGCTATGCGGCGAATTCGGCCCTCCTCTCGACCCTGCCCCAGCGCGGCGACCTGATCGTCTATGATGCGCTGGTTCACGCCAGCGCGCACGAGGGCATGCGCCTCGGTCGCGCAGACCATCGGGCCGCGCCGCATAACGACGTCGACGGTTTTGCCGATGCGATCGCCACATGGCGGGCCGCTGGGGGCACCGGGCGGGTCTGGATCGTCGTCGAAAGCCTCTACAGCATGGACGGTGACCGTGCGCCGCTGGTCGAATTGAGCGAAGTCGCACGACGCCATGACGCCTATCTGGTGATCGACGACGCCCATGCGACCGGCGTCTTCGGTACCGAGGGTTGCGGGATGGCGGCCCCTTACGATGGGCGGGAAAACGTCATCGTCCTGCGTACGTGTGGCAAGGCGCTCGGGTGCGAGGGAGCATTGCTTTGCGGCCCCCGGATCATGCGCGACTTTCTGGTGAACCGCAGCCGCGCCTTCATCTTTTCGACCGCGCCTTCACCGCTGATGGCCGCTGCAGTGCGGGCGGCGTTGCGCCTGCTGGTCGCGGAACCCGAACGGCGTACGCAGCTCCATGGACTGATCGAAGTGGCGACGGCGTTGCTGGCTCCGTTCGGGGCGCTGGCGAGCGGTTCGCAGATCATGCCGGTCATCCTCGGCGATGATGCCCGCACGATGCGCGTTGCAGGACGTGTCCAGGCCGCCGGTTTCGACGTTCGCGGCATTCGCCCTCCGACCGTACCAGCCGGTACATCACGATTGCGTATCTCGCTGACGCTCAACGTCGATGAGGACGATATTCGCGCGCTGGCTGCCGTTTTAAAAGATAGTCTGGCATGAGCACGATCGTCGTTACCGGAACCGACACCGACATCGGCAAGACAATATTCGCGGCCGCGCTGGCAGGAGCGCTTGGCGGTCATTATTGGAAGCCAATACAGGCGGGGCTGGAGGGTGAGACCGACAGCAAGCGCGTCGCATCGCTATCGGGGCTATCCGGCGATCGCATCCATCCCGAAGCCTATCGCCTGAGGACACCCTGTTCCCCGCACCGCGCCGCCGAACTGGACGGCGTGACTATCGACCCCGCATTGCTTGTGCCACCGCGCCTCGATCCGCTGGTTATCGAAGGGGCAGGCGGCGTCATGGTGCCGTTGACCCGAGGCTTGCTATTCGCCGACTTGCTCGGTCAGTGGGCACTGCCGACGGTTCTCGTCGCACGGACGGCGCTCGGGACGATCAACCACAGCCTGCTTTCGATCGAGGCATTGCGGTCGCGCGGGGTTCCGATCATCGGCATCGCTTTCGTTGGTGATGCGAACGAGGACAGCGAAACCACCATCGCCACGCTCGGCAAGGTCCGAGGCCTTGGTCGCCTGCCCTTTCTCGAACCGCTGACTGCCAAAACACTCGCTCGCGCATTCACCGCAAATTTCAACATCGCGGATTTCACGGCATGACGTCGCCGGTCTGGCATCCCTTCACCCAGCATGGCCTGAA
>JAQGKX010000101.1 GCA_028289885.1 Sphingomonadales bacterium | reverse complement strand
TCCAGGTCTCGACAATGCCCTCAAGGCTGTCGGGAACCGAGTTCAAATAGCAGGAAATCGGCAGGCCGCGCCCGGTGCCGCCGTTGGAAAGGACCGGCGTCGAAGGCATGAACCAGAGTTTCGAGATATAATCGTACAGGCGCTGGGCGTGCGCGGCATCGTCGGCATAGGCCGAGGCAACACGCACGAACAGGTCTTGATAGGATTCACCCGGCAGCAGGTAACGGTCGGTCAGCGTTTCCTTGCCGAAATCGGTCAATAGGGCATCGCGCGAATGATCGACGTCGACCGGATAGGCCTGCGGCATGATCGTGTGTGAATCCGTCTCCGGCTTCGGGTCAGCCTGAGCCTTGGCAGCGGCGACAACCGCCTCCATCACATCGATATTCATATCGCGCATCGCTCCATCATTATCCCGAAAGTCCATCGCATATGTCCCAATCTGTTCCGCATTCGTTCGACTCGGAGGCGAGCATCTGTTCTAGCACATTACCGGGGTAAACGCGCCGATGATTCATCCACCTTCGCCATTTCAGAGCAGGCGCGGAATACCGAGCCGCCAAATGACGTTAACGACTTAGACACTATCTATAGTATTTATCCCCGGCCGAAGCCGCTCTATATAGTGCCTGATCCTGAAATTTACGCAAGTCGATAAATTCAAAAATCACAATTCCTGTAAACCTATTTGCCATTCGACGTGGCGGCGTGGACGCGCCTCTCCTGCCGCGCTATTCGAACAAAAGAGCGTAATTATCCGACGTTATCCGATGGGGCTTTCATATGATCACGATCCGCGAATCCGACCTGATCGAAAGCGTCGCCGACGCGTTGCAATACATCAGCTATTTCCACCCCATGGACTATATCCGCGCGCTTGGCGTGGCCTATGAAGCCGAGCAAGGCCCCGCCGCCAAGGACGCCATCGCGCAGATACTGACCAACAGCCGTATGTGTGCAGAGGGCCATCGCCCGATCTGTCAGGACACCGGCATCGTCACCGTGTTCGTCAAATGGGGTCAGGACTGCCGCCTCGAATCGACGCGCTCGCTGCAGGAAGTCGTGGATGAGGGCGTCCGCCGTGCCTATCTTTACCCGGAAAACAAACTGCGCGCGTCGATCGTCGCCGATCCTGCTTTCACGCGTGCGAATACCAAGGACAACACGCCCTCCGTCCTGAACGTCGAGATGGTCCCCGGCCACCACGTCGAAGTGACCGTCGCGGCGAAGGGTGGCGGCAGCGAGAACAAGAGCAAGTTCGCGATGCTGAACCCCAGTGATTCGATCGTGGACTGGGTGCTTGAGCAGATCCCGAAAATGGGCGCAGGCTGGTGCCCGCCCGGAATGCTCGGCATCGGCATCGGCGGCACGGCAGAAAAAGCGATGCTGCTGGCCAAGGAATCGCTGATGGGCGATATCGACATGGCGCAGCTGAAACAGCGCGGGCCGCAGACCGATACCGAACGCCTGCGGATCGAGATTTTCGACAAGGTCAACGCGCTCGGCATCGGCGCGCAGGGGCTGGGTGGCCTCGCGACGATCCTCGACGTGAAGATCGAAAGCTGGCCGACGCATGCAGCCTCGAAACCGGTTGCGATGATCCCGAACTGCGCCGCGACCCGTCACGCGCATTTCCACCTCGACGGATCGGGGCCGGCGTTTCTGGAGCCACCGAAGCTCAGCGACTGGCCCAATGTGAACTGGACACCCGACAAGGCATCGAAACGCGTCAACCTCGACACGCTGACCCGTGAGGAGGTTGCAAGCTGGCAGCCCGGCGACCGGCTGTTGCTCAACGGCAAAATGCTTACTGGACGCGATGCCGCGCACAAACGCATCCAGGATATGCTGGCCAAGGGCGAACCGCTCCCCGTCAGCTTCGCCGGTCGCGTGATCTATTATGTTGGGCCGGTCGATCCGATCGCTGGTGAAGTCGTCGGCCCTGCCGGCCCCACCACCGCGACCCGCATGGACAAGTTCACCGAGATGATGCTCGCCGAAACCGGCCTGATCGCGATGGTCGGCAAGGCGGAACGCGGGCCAAGCGGCATCGCGGCGATCAGGAAGCATAAGGCCGCCTATCTGATGGCGGTCGGTGGTGCGGCCTATCTGGTGGCGCGCGCGATCAAGGCGTCGACCGTCGTCGGGTTCGCGGATCTTGGCATGGAGGCGATATACGAGTTCACCGTCGAGGATATGCCGGTGACCGTCGCCGTCGATGCGACCGGCGAAAGCGTTCACCAGACCGGGCCGCTGGTGTGGCAAAAGAAAATTGCCGAGCAGCGATTGTTGCTTGAGGGCGTTTAACGGTCGAAGGCAGGAACGACCATGGCGCGCGCGATCAGGATTTTAGGCCGCGCGCTGCTGTGGACGGTGGTCGCTCTGTGCTGCGCGATCATTGTCGTCCCTCGTTTCCTCGACCGCATCTACTATCGGGGTCCAGCCACCGCGCACTTCGACACCGCGCGGTTCTTCAATCCTGATGGCGAGGATACCGTTGCTCCGCCAACGGGAGGCAGCCGCACCAACTTCTTCGTGCGCTATTTCTTGCAGGACGATGGCCGCCCCGTCTGGCCCACCTCTGTTCCGGTCACGCCCACCAAACCCGCCGCCCGGATCGGCGGCCAGCGCATGGTGGTGACGTGGATCGGCCACGCCACGGTCCTGATCCAGACGCAGGGGCTGAATATCCTGACCGACCCGATCTGGGCGGAAAGGTCCGGGCCGTACGGTTTCGGGCCGAAGCGCGCCACCGAACCCGGCGTGCGGTTCGTCGATTTGCCCCGGATCGACGTCGTGCTCGTCAGCCACGACCATTACGATCACATGAGTTTGCCATTTCTTCGCCAGCTTTGGAGTCGCGACAAGCCGCTGATCGTCACCAGCCTTGGCAATGACACGGTGATGTCTGGCGTGACGTCGGTCGCGCGCGACTGGGGCGGGCGGGTCAACGTGCGGCCCCGCATCGACGTGATCGTCACGCGCAACCACCATTGGGGTACGCGCTGGATGGCGGATCGCAACCGCGCGCTATGGTCGAGCTTCGTCGTGACGCTGCCGGGGGGAAACCTGTTCTTCGCGGGGGACACCGGGTTCGGTGATGGAAAATGGCCAGCCGAGGCGCGGCGCTATGGCCCGATCCGGCTGGCGCTTCTGCCGATCGGAGCGTTCCGGTTCCTGCCCGGCCAGATGAGTATCGCCAGCCATGTCGGCCCGATCGAATCGGCCGAGGTATTTGCCCGGCTGGGCGCATCGCGGGCGATTGCGATCCACTGGGGAACTTTCCGTCTCAGCTACGAGGCGCGGGACACACCGCCGAAATTGCTCGAGGCGGTGATGAAGTGCCGGACCGATATTGGCAGCGGGCGGACGTTCACCGCGGTCGCGCCGGGTGCGCCGACCGAAATTGGGCCGATGTTGCAGGCGGTCCCGGGATTGAAGCCAGTTACGCGAACCGGGGTCCTGCGCTGCTTAGACACTCCGCAAGTCAGGGCATTGCGCTAAGCCTCCCTTTCTCGAGCGAAGTCGAGAGACGGTGCCAAGCGCGCTGACAGTGCAGAGCGTGTCTCGACTACGCTCGACAAAAGAGGTTGGATTAGCGACTCACCGCGAGGCCATCTTCCGCGCGAACTGGATATCGACCGCCCGCCGCACTGCCCCTGCAATCGCCGCGCGCCCCTCTGGCGAGACCAGGCGCGCAACATCGAGCGGGTTGGTGATGTAACCCACTTCGAGCAGGACCGCCGGGGTGTCGGGTGCCTTCAATACCGCGAACCCCGCCATCCGGTGGAACTCGCCACGAAATGGCACTTCGCCAGTCGCTTCCCGCCGCAATATGTCGGCGAAGCGCGAGGAGGCGTTCATCGTTTCACGCTGGGCGAGGTCGATGAGGATCGACGAAACGTCCGAACCCTGCCCCGACAGATTGACGCCGTTGATGATGTCGGCCTTGTTCTCGCGGTTGGCCAACCGGGCGGCAGTGGCGTCGGAGGCAACCTCGGACAGGGTGTAGATCGTCGCACCGGTGGCGCCGGTGTTGGGCGCGCTGTCGGCGTGGATCGAGATGAACAGGTCGGCCTTCAATCCGCGCGCGATCTGCGCGCGTTCCTGCAACACCAGAAACCGGTCGTCCTCGCGGGTCAGGGCAACCCGAACCCGGCCACCGCGGACCAGTTCGTCGCGGATCGCGCGTGCAACGGCGAGCGTGATGTCCTTTTCGCGCGCGCTATCTGTTTGAGAGATCGCGCCCGGATCATGGCCGCCATGTCCGGCGTCGATGACAACGAGCGGACGGTCGGCACGACCTGATACGACAGGCCTCGGCAGCCCGGGTTCGGGCGGATCGAGCGGGATGTTCAGGCTGTAGCGACTGCGCGGCGGGCGCGAACTTTGCGCGATCGGCGACCGGTATATCTGACGCGGCGCGTGGGAGGCATCGGCAATCGCGTCATCGCCCACCGGAACGATCGCCAGCTTCAATTCGCGTCCGTCGCGGGAAAACCGACCATTGGTAATCAATGTCGGTGCATTCAGGTCGAACACCACGCGCACGGTATCGGCGGCAAAGCGACCTTGGCGGATGTTAGCAACCGGCCCCGACGGATCGACGGGCGCTCCGGGCGCTGTGCCTGCAATGTCGAGGGCGATACGGTTGGGGCCAGCCAGCACGAAACTCGAGGCCTGGGTCACCGGCTCGTCGAAGCGGACGGTGATCGTGTCGTCGCCGATGTCGATACCTGCAACCGCCCCCGCCATCGCTGGCGACGACAGACCGAGCAGGGCCGACATGATGATCGCGGCAGGCATATATGCTCCATGCCGTGCAGACCCCCGTGCGGTCCAGTGTTTCGTCATGGTGAACTGGTTTCCCGCCGTTAACTCTGCTGTAGCGCAGGTTTACGTGTGGACCGGTTCAGTCACGGTTGATGACAAGGGTTAATTTCCCATTTGCCATGATGTTCGGCAATTCCGGCATGCGGGAACAGTTAGGTATGTGGTCGCGCGGAATATGCCCGAATACCGATGCCGCCTCCTAACTACCGCGACTTGCTCCCATATCACATGACTGCTACCACCTGTGGCACAATGGTTCGGGGGAACCCGTCCGAGCCGTTTTTTCAGACCGCGATGCCGATTCGTTTCGGCCGGTCACACAGGTTGAAGTTCGCATGACGCATGGTTTTCCGCATGACCGCACCGCTTTT
>JAQGKX010000099.1 GCA_028289885.1 Sphingomonadales bacterium | reverse complement strand
AGGGCGAATATTCGGGTGGCGCTGGCCCCGGCATCGACGTTTATTCGTTCCGCCAGCCCATCGGCATCGGCGCCGGCATCACGCCGTTCAACTTCCCCGCGATGATCCCGCTGTGGATGTGCGGCACCGCCATCGCAACCGGCAACGCCTTCATCATCAAGCCGAGCGAGCGCGATCCTTCGGTGCCCGTCCGCCTTGCCCAATTGTTTGCCGAAGCCGGACTGCCAGAGGGTATTCTTCAGGTCGTCAACGGTGACAAGGAGATGGTCGACGCCATCCTCGATCACCCGGCGATCGGCGCGATCAGCTTCGTCGGTTCGTCGGACATCGCCCATTACGTTTACCAGCGCGGCGTCGCCGCCGGTAAGCGTGTGCAGGCGATGGGTGGTGCCAAGAACCACGGCATCATCATGCCCGACGCCGACCTCGATCAGGTCGTGAACGATCTGTGCGGTGCGGCTTATGGTTCGGCTGGCGAGCGTTGCATGGCGTTGCCGGTGGTCGTCCCCGTCGGTGAAAAGACCGCCATCGCTCTCCGCGAAAAGCTGTTGCCAGCGATTGCGGCCCTGCGCATCGGCGTTTCGACCGATAAGGACGCCGACTATGGCCCCGTCGTCAATGCCGCTCACAAGGCGCGTGTCGAGGACTGGATCCAGAAGGGCGTGGACGAGGGCGCAGAACTCGTTGTCGATGGTCGCGGCTTCAAGCTGCAGGGCCATGAAGAAGGTTATTTCATCGGACCAAGCCTGTTCGGTCACGTCACCACGTCGATGGAAAGCTATAAGGAGGAAATCTTCGGACCCGTCCTCCAGATCGTCCGCGCTGCCGATTTTGAGGAAGCCGTCGCGCTGCCGAGCAATCACCAGTATGGCAACGGCGTCGCCATCTTCACGCGCAACGGTCACGCGGCGCGCGAATTTGCGGCGCGAGTGAACGTCGGCATGGTTGGCATCAACGTGCCGATCCCGGTACCTGTGGCTTACCACAGCTTTGGCGGCTGGAAGCGTAGTGGCTTTGGCGACACGAACCAGTATGGCACCGAAGGCGTGAAGTTCTGGACGAAGGTGAAGACGGTGACACAGCGCTGGCCCGACACCGCGACCGGCGAGAATGCGTTCATCATTCCAACCATGGGCTAATCTGAATGACCGGCCAGTTCGAGCTTACCGAAGACCAGCTTGCGATCCAGGATATGGCGCGCAAGTTTACCGCCGACGCGATCACGCCGCACGCTGCGGAGTGGGACGAGAAGCATATTTTCCCGCGCGACACGATCAAGTCGGCGGCGGAACTGGGCTTCGCATCGATTTACGTCAGCGAGGAATCGGGCGGCATCGGCCTTGGTCGGTTGGACAGCGCGCTGATCATGGAGGCGATGGCTTACGGCTGTCCCTCCACCAGCGCGTTCATTTCGATCCACAATATGGCGGCGTGGATGATCGACCGGTTCGGGTCGGCTGCAGTCAAGGCGAAGTACCTTCCCGACCTGATCTCGATGGACGAGATCGCGTCCTATTGCCTGACCGAACCATCGTCGGGTTCTGACGCTGCGGCGTTGAAGACCAAGGCCGTTCGTGATGGCGACCATTATGTCGTCACTGGGTCGAAGGCGTTTATTTCGGGCGGCGGTGCGAACGAAGTCTATGTGACGATGGTCCGAACGGGCGAGGAGGGGCCGAAGGGTATCTCCTGTCTCGTCATCGAAAAGGACATGCCCGGCGTCTCGTTCGGCGCGAACGAGCGCAAACTCGGCTGGCATTCGCAACCTACCGCGCAGGTCAATTTCGATAGCGTCCGCGTTCCTGTGGAAAATCTGGTGGGCGGCGAGGGCGAGGGATTCCGCATCGCGATGATGGGCCTCGATGGCGGGCGGCTGAATATCGGAGCCTGCTCGCTCGGCGGCGCGCAACGCTGTCTGGACGAGGCGATTGCCTATACCAAGGACCGCAAGCAGTTCGGCAAGAGCATCTCCGATTTCCAGAACACCCAGTTCATGCTGGCGGACATGGAAACCGATCTGCAGGCGGCGCGGGCATTGCTGTATTTTGCGGCAGCCAAGGTCACGTCGAACGCTCCGGACAAGACCAAGTTCGCGGCAATGGCAAAGCGGCTGGCGACCGATACCGGATCCAAGATCGCCAACGATGCGCTGCAACTGTTCGGCGGCTATGGCTATCTTCAGGATTATCCGATCGAACGATTCTGGCGCGACCTGCGCGTTCATTCGATCCTCGAAGGGACAAATCAGGTCATGCGGATGATCGTCGGTCGCGAATTGACACGCCAGTGAGTGACGAACTGCTGACGAGTGTCGACGGCAGCGCCGGTCGGCTGAGCCTCAACCGTCCGAAAGCATTGCACTCACTGACGCTGGGCATGTGCGAAGCGATGAGCGCGGCCTTGACCAAATGGCGAGACGATCCCGCCGTCGCGGCCATCGTCATCGACCATGCGGAAGGTCGCGGTTTTTGTGCAGGCGGCGATATCCGGCAGATCGCGGACAGTGCGGCGCGTGGTGGTGCCGATGCGCGGCGGTTCTTCCTGTCCGAATATCAGCTGAACCACCAATTGTTCACCTATCCTAAGCCCGTCGTCGCGTTCATGGACGGAATCACGATGGGCGGCGGCGTCGGCATCAGCCAGCCTGCGCGTTACCGGGTCGCGACCGAAAATACCCGTTTTGCCATGCCCGAAACCGGCATCGGCCTGTTCCCCGATGTCGGTGGCGGCTGGTATCTTTCGCGGCTGGAGGGACGCGTCGGCGTCTATCTCGCGCTGACCGGTGCTCGGCTGGACGGAGCAGATTGTCTCGCGCTCGGACTGGCAACGCATTATTTGCCTTCGGACGCACTTACGGAAGCAAAAGAGCGCATTGCTGCCCATTCTGGCGACATTTTGGACATTTTGGACCAACTGTCCGTCACGCCGCCAGAAGCCCGGATCGTCGCCAACATCGGCCAGATCAACAGGCTGTTCGCGTCCGACGTGCTGGAAGATGTGCTCACCGCCCTTGATGAGAATGGTTCCGAATGGGCGGCGAAGGAACTGGCGACGCTGAGATCGAAGTCACCACAGTCGTGCAAAGTGGCGTTGCGCCAACTGGCCGAAGCCACCCAAATGACTGATTTCGCTGACGTTATGCGCATGGAATACCGGATTGCCAGCCGCGTTGCCGTGTCGCCCGATTTCACCGAGGGCGTCCGCGCATTGATCATCGACAAGGACAATGCGCCCGTCTGGAACCCTTCGACCCCCGAGGACATGACGCAGGAGGCGCTCGACGCGATTTTTGCGCCCTTGCCAGCAAACGAGGAATGGACGCCATTATGACGAGCAAAACGATCGGCTTTATCGGTCTGGGCAACATGGGCGGCGGCATGGCTGCCAATCTGGTCAAGGCAGGACATCAGGTCCGCGCGTTCGATCTGTCCGAAGCTGCCCTCGGCGCTGCCGTCGCGGCGGGTTGTGTCGCGGCTGACAGTGCAGTCGAGGCGGCGGCGTCCGATATCGTCGTGACGATGCTGCCAGCGGGCAAGCATGTGCGGCAGGTTTATGCCGATGCTCTGGTCGGCAATGCGAAAGCGGGAACGCTGCTGATCGACTGTTCGACGATCGACGTGGCCAGCGCGCGCGCCGTTGCCGAGCTTGCGACGCAGGCTGGTCTGGATGCGGTCGATGCCCCGGTTTCGGGCGGTATCGCGGCGGCGAACGGCGGGACGCTAACCTTCATGGTCGGCGGCTCGACAGAGGCGTTTGCGCGCGCCGAGCCGATCCTTTCGGCAATGGGCAAGACGGTCATCCACGCAGGCGAGGCAGGGGCGGGGCAGGCTGCCAAAATCTGCAACAACATGCTTCTGGGCGCGACGATGATCGCCACGTGCGAAGCGTTCGCGCTTGCCGAAAAACTGGGGCTGGACCTCCAGACATTTTACGACATCAGTTCGAAAGCCTCGGGCCAGAGCTGGTCGATGACGAGCTATTGTCCCGTACCCGGCCCGGTTCCGGCCGCCCCGTCCAACCGCAATTTCGAAGGCGGGTTCCAGGCGGCGTTGATGCTCAAGGACCTGAAACTCGCGGTCGAGGCGGCGCAGGGCGTTAGCGCATCGGTGCCGATGGGTGCGAACGCTGCGGCTTTGTATCAGGCGTTCGTTGGTCTCGGCGGTGGAACCAAGGATTTCTCCGCGATCATCAAGTTGCTCGACGGGCGACTGACGCAGTAAATGATAAGGCAATGTCGGGACAAGGCTGGCCGTCGCTGAACGGCGCGTCTAGGATTGCGCAACAACGCACGGCACCCACGAGAGAGAGACAGATGCATTCTGAAACGCTGGACTATCAATCCGATGGTCTCACCATGCGCGGCGAGTTGTTCTTCGATCCGGCAATAAGTGGCCCTCGACCCGGCATTCTGGTTTTTCCGGAAGCCTTTGGCTTTGGTGGCCATGTGTTGTCGCGCGCGGAGCGGCTGGCGGAGATGGGCTACGCGGCACTTGCCTGCGACCTGTATGGAGAACGACTGACTCTCGACGGTCTCCCTGCAGTGATGGAGAAGATGGGCGCGCTGAGGGCGCAACCGCGGGGCGTGTTCGGTCGCGCGAACGCCGCTCTGGATGCCTTGGCCGCCCGGCCCGAAGTCGATCCCGCCCGCGTCGCCGCGATCGGATTTTGTTTCGGCGGGACGATGGCGTTCGAACTCGCGCGGGGCGGTGCCGATATCGTGGCTGCGGTCGGTTTCCACAGCGGCCTTGCCCCCGTCGAACCCGATGCAGCGGTCAACATCAAATCCAAGATACTCGCCTGCATCGGTGGCGACGACCCGGGCGTCGATCTGGCGCAACGCAACGCCTTTGAACAGGAGATGCGCGGATCAGGTGCCGACTGGCAGCTCCATGTCTATGGGGGCGTGGTGCATAGTTTCACCAACCCCGAAGCCGATTCACGCGGCATGCCCGATTTTGCCCGTTACGATGACCGGGCCGACAAGCGGTCGTGGGCTGCGATGATGAATTTATTCGCCGAGGCGATGGGATAATCACGCAACGCAAGTTGGCTTGAATATCCTGGCCAGCCTGTCTTGAGCGCGCGCAGGTGCTGCTTCGACAGGTGGCGCGTCGGTGAGGCACAAGGCGCCTTGTCTATGCGCATCATCTGAACCCGATACTCACAGGAAACACGAATATGCAGATCAATGGACTGGCCGCGATCGTTACCGGTGGTGCTTCGGGCCTCGGCGGCGCGACGGCTGCTCATCTTGCTTCGCTCGGTGCGAAGGTTACGATTTTCGACCTGAATACCGAATTGGGCGAGGCTCATGCCAAGTCGTTCGGTGGTTATTTCATCAAGGTCGATGTGACCAGCGAGGACGCCGTGAATGCCGCGCTCGCCGAGGCGGAAGGGCTACACGGCAAGGCGCGTATTCTGGTGAACTGCGCGGGCATAGCCACTGGCGCACGTGTGGTCGGCCGCGACGGTCTCGCGACGCCATTGGCCGACTTTACCAAGGTCGTGATGATCAACCTGATCGGTACCTATAACGTCATCTCCAAATTCGCCGCGCGCATCCATGATGCAGAGCAAGTCGGCGAGGAGCGCGGCGTGATCATCAACACCGCCAGCGTCGCGGCCTATGAAGGACAGATCGGGCAGGCAGCCTATTCGGCCTCAAAGGGCGGTATCGTCGGTATCGGCCTGCCCATCGCGCGTGAACTGGCGCGCTTCGGTATCCGCGTGATGACGATCGCGCCGGGTATTTTCTGGACGCCGATGATGGCCGGGTTCACGCAGGAAGTTCAGGACGCACTGGGCGCGCAGGTGCCGTTCCCCAGCCGTCTCGGCAAGCCCGAGGAATATGCGCAACTGGTCGAAAACATCGTGACGAACCCGATGCTGAATGGCGAAGTCATCCGTCTCGACGGTGCAATCCGGATGACGCCAAAATAAGTGATGACTGGGTGAGGATAGCGGTGTCACCGGCAATGCCATTGCCGCGCGCGACATGTTATTGATTTAATTGGCGCATCGGACGCGGGTGGTTCAGTGTGCGGGCTTGTTCCGCCGCGGGTAGACGAATAATGGCAAATCTTTCGAGCAGGCCCGGCGACACGCGTTCGTCGTTCAGGGATTTGCCTTGACCAACGATGACAAGCCAGACGTCCATAAACCGAATGTCCGCGTCGTTGGGATCGGCGCATCGGCCGGTGGAATCGAGGCCCTAAGCCGTTTCTTCGACGCAATGCCGGTCGATAGCGGCTGCGCGTTCGTTGTCGTCCTTCACCTCGATCCAAATCGCGAAAGCGAACTCGCCCACATATTGAGCGTCCATACGACCATGCCCGTTACGCAGGTCGAGGATGGGATGCGGATAGCGGCGAACAATGTTTACGTCATAGCGCCCGATTCCGATCTGAGGGTGCGCAACGGCCTGCTCCATTTGTCGAAACCGACGGTGCCGCGCGGTCATGGTCATCCGGTCGATGTATTGTTCCAGTCGCTTTCGGTCGATCAACACCAGGGGGCCATTGCCGTCGTCCTTTCAGGGACTGGCAGCAACGGTACAGAGGGGTTGAAGGAGATCAGGGCGGAGGGGGGCATGAGCATCGTGCAGACGCCCGATACGGCGAAGTTCGACGGTATGCCCAGAAGCGCGATCATGGCCGACATGGCCGACCATGTGCTGGCCCCCGAAGATATGCCGGCGACGATCCTCGCCTATATCCACCACGGCTATGTGTCCGGTTTCAATCCGCCACAGACGGCATCGGCGAAAAAAGAGGCGACACTCGATCAGGTTCTCGATCTTTTGCGCGCGTATGGCGGACATGATTTCAGGGGCTATAAACACAGCACGCTGAAGCGGCGCGTTCACCGTCGCCTCGGCCTCCGGAACATCGAAACGCTCGGTGAATATCTGATCGAACTTCGTGGCAATCCCGAGGAGGTGTCGGCGCTCGCGCTTGATCTGATGATCAGCGTCACAGGGTTTTTCCGCGACGCGGAGGCATGGAGCGTTTTGACCGAACTCGTCATCGTTCCCATGCTTGCCGAGCGGGCAAACGACAGCCCGATCCGGATCTGGGTTCCGGCCTGTTCGACGGGCGAGGAAGCCTATTCGATCGCAATGCTGATTACCGAACAGGCAGAGCTTTTGGGCAAGCGGTTCGACCTGAAGGTTTTTGCGACCGATGCCCAGGAAGGCAATCTGCGCCACGCCCGCGACGGAATTTACCCCGACGCCGCGTTGGCGGAATTCCCCGCCGCTCGCCGCACGCGGTTCTTTGAAAAGCTGGAAGGCAATTGGCAGGTCAACAAGGGACTTCGCGGACTGGTCGTCTTCGCGCCGCAGAATTTGTTGCGCGACCCGCCGTTTTCCCGTCTCGACCTGATATCCTGCCGCAACGTCCTGATCTACCTCGAGCCCGAAGCGCAGCAGAAGATAATCTCTATATGCCATTTTGCGCTCAGCCCCGGCGCGCATCTATTTTTGGGTAACGCCGAAACCATCGGGCGGCATGAAGAATTGTTCGATGCCGTGTCCAAGAAATGGC
Organism: Sphingomonadales bacterium; assembly: GCA_028289885.1. GTDB lineage: Bacteria > Pseudomonadota > Alphaproteobacteria > Sphingomonadales > Sphingomonadaceae > Sphingomonas_O. The sequence goes on along the minus strand of JAQGKX010000099.1, from coordinate 26,219 downwards.
GCATCTATCGTCGGGTCGGAGCGACTCCGCACAGCAAGATCGATTATCCGCTGCAACTTGGACTGACCGAACCCCGCGTTCTGAAACCCAGCACTCCTTTTACCGAGGCGAGCAACTCGGTCGCCGAATTGGCACGACGCGCGCTGCTCGATCAGTTTGCCCCCGCCGCCGTGTTGATCGACGGCAAGGCGCGGGTGCTGTATTTTCACGGAGCAACCGGCGACTTCCTGCAGCAGCCAACGGGCGAACCGACGCGTGATTTGCTAACCATGGCCCGCGACGGCCTAATCGTAAAATTGCGGCTGGCGATTCGCGAGGCGATTGCCGAGAATCGCGGCATCACCGCGACCGCACGCATGCGACAGAGCGACGATAACAAATCGGTCGCGATTACCGTTACGCCTATGCCCGGACAGGGCGACAATAACCTGCTCCTGGTCAGTTTCGTTCCGGCCTTGTCGGTAACCGAACATGCCCAGCCGGCAGCCCGATCGCCCACTGAGGACGTCGGATTGGGCGAACGCGTTCTTCAGGAAGAGTTGACGACGATCCGTGCCGAGTTGCTGACGACGGTCGAGCATCTGGAAACCGCCAATGAGGAGTTGAAGGCCTCGAACGAAGAGGCAACCTCAATGAACGAGGAGTTGCAATCGACGAACGAGGAACTCGAGACTTCGAAGGAAGAATTGCAGTCGTTCAACGAGGAACTGAACACCGTCAACAGCCAGCTGCAGCATAAGATCGGCGAGCTGGAAAGCGCGACCAACGACCTGAACAACCTCCTGATCGGCTCTGAGACCGCGACATTGTTCCTCGACGAAAAAATGTGCATCAAATGGTCGTCCCCTGCGACGCGCGAGCTTTTCGACCTGGTATCGTCCGACGCAGGCAGGCCCATCGCGCATTTCGCGCAGAAATTTTCCGACAATAACCTCCTGCGCGATGCCGAACTCGTCATGAAGAACCTCGCCACGATCGAGGCGGAAGTGCCGACCGATACGGGGCGCTGGTATCTGCGGCGCATGCTGCCCTATCGCACGCAGGACAACCGGATCGCCGGGGTGGTCGTCACCTTCATCGACATCACGGCGCGCCGACAGGAAGAAGAGGCGCTCCGCCGCAGCGAAGCCCGTTTGCAGGAGTTGATCGAGGCGCTGCCGGGTGCCGTCTATATCACCGACACCGACGGCCGCATCACTTTCTTCAATCCAGCGGTTGCCGAGCTATGGGGTCGTACACCGGAGGTCGGGCTGAGCGACTCTGCGCGGCTTTCCTGGCCCGACGGAACGGCAATACCGACCGACGCCAACCCCATGATCAGGTCGGTCAGGGATAAACGATCGCTGCGGGGTATCGAGGTGGCGGTCGATCGGCCGGACGGTGTGCTGACGCCGATCCTCGCCTACACAACCCTTTTGCACGGTGACTCCGGGGAGGTGCGTGGCGCCGTCAACATGCTGGTCGATGTTACCGAAAGCAGGCGTGGGGAAGCCGCCGAACGTCGCCTTGCCTCGATCGTCGCATCCTCCGACGATGCCATCATCAGCAAGGATCTCGACGGCACCGTCAACAGTTGGAACAAGGCCGCCGAAAGCCTGTTCGGTTATCTGGCCGAGGAGATCATAGGCAAGTCGATCATGCTTCTCGTGCCTGAGGGCCGCCAGAGCGAAGAAACGGACATCATTGATCGCATTCGCCGTGGCGAACATATCGACCATTACGACACGGTGCGGCAAGCCAAGGATGGCAGGGCAATCTGGACGTCGCTGACCGTTTCGCCGCTCCGGGATGCGCAGGGCACTATCATCGGCGCGTCCACCATTGCGCGGGACATGACCGAGCGGCGACACGCGGACGAGCATCGGAAAACGTTGATCGACGAACTCAATCACCGGGTGAAAAATACGCTGGCGGTGGTTCAGGCCATTGCCGCCCAGACACTCGGGGACGGGGCCACGATGAAGGAAGCGCGGGCCGCGTTTGGGTCGCGATTGATCAATCTGGGGAACGCCCATGACGTTTTGACGCGCGAGAATTGGGCGGGTGCCAATTTGATCGACCTCGTCACCGATACCGTCAGGCCCCATGCGGGCGGAGAGAATCGCTTCGCGATCGAGGGCGAACACGTCCGTCTGGATCCGGGTGCTGCACTATCGATCGCGATGGCCGTGCATGAACTCTGCACCAACGCTGCCAAATACGGGGCGCTGTCGACCAAGGAAGGTCGGATCGGGATTATCTGGGCGCTCGAGCATGAGCGCCTGAAGCTGACCTGGACCGAGAGCGGAGGGCCGCCCGTCACCCCGCCGAAGTCGAAAGGGTTCGGTTCCCGACTGATCGAACAGGCCCTGGCGCGCGAATTGCGGGGCAAGGTGAGCATGACCTATGAACCATCCGGCGTTATCTGCACCATCGACGCGCCGATGCCCTCCAGTCAAACTCCGTCGATGGCCACGTGACCGCCAAGCGCTTGAGACTCCTGATACTGGAGGATGAAATCCTCGTTGCCATGTATCTCGAAGAGCTGCTCCATGACATGGGGCATTGCGTGATCGGGTCCGCCAGCCGGGTCAACGATGCGATGGATTTCGCCCGCAACGGAGACTTTGATTTTGCCGTCCTCGATGTGAATATCGCGGGCACGCCTTCATTTCCGGTGGCCGCCATCCTGCGACAACGCGGCATCCCGTTCGTTTTCGCGACCGGCTATGACAAGGAAAGCGTCGCGCAGGGTTTCGGCGACCACCCAATTTTGTGCAAGCCCTACGCGCCCCAGGCACTGGAACTCGCCATTGCAGAGGGATTGCGGGCTGTCGGGGCAGGTCGCCCCGCATAGCGCGCATCGGTGTCACCGTTGTTCAAACACACCCACGCCCCGTTCACGCCCCCAGACCACCGCGGCGCTGCGGCGATTGACGCCGATCTTGGCATAGAGACGCGCGATATGGTTGCGCACAGTGTTTGGTGACAGTTCCAGCCGATTTGCGATGGCGGCGTCATTCATGTCGTTGCAGATGAGTTCCAGTACTTCGCGCTCGCGCTTGCTGAGGTCTGCTGCTGGGGCAGAACCGGCGCTCGTCGTCCGTGGATTGCGCAGCGTGACGAGCTTGTCCACGATCGAGCGGCTCAGCCAGTTCGCGTCCTTCATCACGGCCTCGATCGCCTCGACCAGCTCCAATTCCGTTCTGCGACGCGTGGATATGTCCTGATATAGCCATAACACGCACGGTCCACCCTTCATGCTGATGCGTTCGGCCGATACGAGGCAATCCACCGGGGAACCGTCCTCCTGCACAAGCTGGACGTCCTGATTGCGAAAGCCGCCACGCTCGCGAATTTCAGCTTCGAGGCCAACGCGTTGCCGCGCATCGCTCCAAAGCTGAAGATCGTCGGCGACCCGCCCGATGACCGCATGGCTCGCATATCCGGTCAGCTTTCCGAAAGCGTCGTTCACGTCGACGATCCTGTTATCGTCGCCGCCCGTGACGACCATCGCAACCGGTGCCATTTCAAAGACCTTGGCGAAATGCTGTTCGCTGGCCGCCAATGCCTTTTCCGCACGGCGACGGGGTTCCAGGTCGGCAAAGGTGAACAGCAGGCAGGGTTCGTTCGCGACTTCGATCGGTTGCCCAGCAAGCACGACGAGCTTTTGGTTACCATCGGCAAGCGGTAGTTCGGCTTCGAGCTGAGGGACGACTTCGCCCGCCACAACGCATTGCTTGACGAAATCCTTGCGACCGACGTCGGCCAGAAAGTCGAAGTCGAACAGCGTTTTGCCGACGATTTCGCCACGAGCGTGTCCTGAAAGGTCCAGAAACCCCTGGTTGACCAGCACGAAGCGCTGGTCCGCAACACGCAGGATAAGGGCAGGGGCGGGGTTGGCCTGGAACATCGCCTCGAACCGGTCCTCCGCGTCGAAGCGTTCGGATACGTCGTTGATGACGAGCGCCAGATAGTCGGGCTCGCCGCCATCCTCGTCCATCACGATATCGCGGACCTGATGGACCCAGCGCGGCTTGTCGGAACCAAGCGGCGCAACTTCGACGATAAGGTCGGGGAAACTGTCGCCGGCAAGCAGGCGCATCAACGGATATTCACGGCGTGGGAGACGGTGGCCGTTGCGATACCGCAGGCCGAACCGCTCGGCATAGTCGTCCGCCGTCGCGCCGAGGTCTTTCAGGTTCTTTACGCCGTGCATGTCGAGCGCAGCTGGATTGGCGCTGAGGATCACGCCCGTCGGATCGATGAGGATGACGCCCTGCAACAGCCCCCTGATAAGCTGCTCGAGGTGGCGGAGCGTTGGGTCGTGGCGGGCGAGGTGAGGCTTGGTGGACATGGTGGACATGGTGGATCAGCGCGCGAACCACCGCCGGGTTCCAGATTTTCAATGGTCTGTCGCGCGGAAAAGACCAATGTGATGGGTAGTTAATTACCAATACGCATCATGCAATTATTTGCCCGAAGTGAACGGTTTGCCCGCATGTCGGTTGAATCCCTGTATCAACAAACGGGAATTTCACCATGAACCTAATTATCCTTCTCGTCGTCGGTGGCCTGATCGGCTGGGTTGCCAGCATGATCATGCGGACCGACGCCCAACAGGGCATTTTTCTCAACGTCATCGTCGGTATCGTCGGGGCCTTGCTGGCCGGTTTCATCATCACCCCATTCATCGGCGGCGCGTCGATCATGGACGGTGCGTTGAACGTCCAGTCGATCCTGATTTCCCTCGTCGGTGCCGTGATCCTGCTGGCCATCGTCAACCTTTTTCGTCGCGGAACCGCTCGCTGAGCAAGCGGTTTGGCAATCGGGTGACGGTCGACCAACCGCCACCCCAACTTATTATGGAGAGTAAAATGATCAGCCGCATATTCATCGTCGGAGGCAGCTTGATGCTGGCCTCGGGGGCTGTCGCACAGACCGCAACGAACGCCGGATCGCATAATCCGGCAATCAAGAGCAGCACCGCAGCCCATGTCGCTGCACCGGCAGCAGGTGCAAATTCCTTTTCGGAAAATCAGGCACGCGGGCGTTTCGCCAAGGCTGGATACGGCACGGTTTCCGGGCTGGCCAAGGACAAGAACGGCGTGTGGCGCGGGACCGCAACGCACGGCGGCAAAAGCGTCAGCGTCGCGCTGGATTACAAGGGTAACGTTTCGGCGCGTTGAGTTTACATTTCAGGAGAGACACCATGTCCAGAACGATCACGAAACTTTTCGACAATTATAGCGATGCGACTGCCGCGCTGACCTCGCTCGAGCAACTCGGCGTACCGCATTCCGACATCAGCATCGTCGCCAGCAACGCCGACGGCGCGCATGGCGACCACGACGTTACCGACGTCAACGATCATGGGGACGTCAGCCGCGGTGTTTCGACCGGCGCGGCGCTTGGCGGCGTAGGCGGTTTGCTCGCGGGCCTTGGGTTGCTGGCAATTCCGGGTCTGGGGCCGATCGTCGCTGCCGGATGGCTGGCCTCGACGGTCGTGGGCGCAGGCATCGGCGCTGCCGGTGGAGCCGCTACCGGCGGGATTGTCGGTGCATTGAAGAACGCTGGCCACAGTGAAGACGACGCCAACGTCTATGCAGAGGGCGTTCGTCGCGGCGGCACTTTGCTGAGCGCGCGTGTCGACGATGCCCTGGCCGACGATGCCGAAGCCACGCTGAACGGCCACCGTCCTGTTGACGCCGCGGCACGTGGGTCGGCGTACCGGCAGGAGGGTTGGGCAATGTTCGACCCGGAAGCGCCTGCCTATGATCGCGATCGGGTTCAGGCTGAACGAGACCGCTACAACCAGAACGCTTTCTAACGGGAAGTTCTTTGCCGCAATCGTGAATGCGGGGTCGTGCGGGGTATTCCAGCCCTGTATGGCCCCGCAACGATGCTATTCGCCGTTATTGGCAAAATTCGGGTCCGCCTCGCCATTGCTTTCGGGTTCTGAGTCATCGGGTTCGGCCTTGGCTTTTTCACCGATTTTCGCAGGCTCGAATATCAAGTCCGCCTTCTCATCGAAGTTGGAAGGTAAGCGTCTTTTTTCGGCCATCAGTCATCTCCTCAGACAAAAATGAGCAGAACAAATACTGTCAACCACGCGCCCAGGAAGCGGCCAAGGCGGGCGATGGCTGGAAACTCGTGGGCTCAGTCGAGCGTGGAGGGGGATCGGTAATGCCCTGCTCGAGATAGTGCAGCACCGACATCAATCCTGCCCGACTGAACGGCTTTGCAATGACGCCATGCGCGCCCGCAAAATCCTGCGGAATTTTTTTCACATTTGCCGTGAGGAATATGACGACCGCGTCGGGCCAGTGTTTGTTGATGTGCGCCGTCACCTCCAAACCATTGGACCCTTCGGCCAGATGCATATCGACAAATGCGACATGAGGGTCGATGGATTCAGGGAACCGCTGGACTTCGCGCAGCGATATGGCGGTACCGATCACAACATAACCGACATCCTCGGCAATCGCTTCGATATCCATCGCCAGAAGTGCTTCATCCTCGACGATCATGATATTCAGCGGCGTACGCATGGCTTTGCTCATTGATAAAGCGGGAATTTCACCGACACGCCAGTGCCGTTGGGGGTCACGTCCCAGCACGTCTCGGCCTGAATTTGCCGTGACAATCTTTCTATCAACGCACGACCGATGGAATCGGGGTTCGGCATATCCGGATCGAAACCCGGGCCATCGTCCTGAAGCTTGATGAGGGCATGATCATCCCTGGCGGACACCGTCAGAACAAGTTCGCCCCCGCACTCTTTGGGATAGGCATGTTTGACGGCATTGGTGATCAACTCATTGAGCACGAGAGCAACAGCCGTTGCTTTTTCGGTGGGGATATAGATCGGCTCGGCATCGATTTTAAGCCGAATGTCGGGCCGACGTGCTGCACCAAGCACGTCGCTGGCAAGGTCATGCGCAAAGGTGCCGACGTCGAACCGCGTGATGTCATCCGATTCATACAGGCGGCGATGCACGGTCGAGAGCGCGTCGATACGTTCGAGCATGTTTTCAAGCGTCTGTCGCAATCGAGGATCGGGGAGCGCGCGTGACTGGAGGCGCAGCAACGAACCCATCAGCGTGAGATTATTCTTCACCCGATGATCGACCTCGTGAAGCAGGGTCGTCTTCACTTCGAGCGCAGCCTCGAGCGCGGCGGTTCGTTCCCTGACGGTTGCCTCGATTACCTGCTTCTGCTCGGTAATCTGCCGTTGCGCCTCAACCCGCTCACTGACGTCGAATTGCGACGCAAAGAAGAACTGGACAACGCCACTCTCGGAACGAACCGGGCTGACGTACAGTGCATTCCAGAAGGTGGAGCCATCCTTGCGGTAGTTCAGCAGATCGATATTTATCGGTCGCTCGGCTTCGATCGCGTTCCGAACTTTTCGGACGCTTTGGGGGTCAGTGTCGCGACCTTGCAGGAACCTGCAATTGCGGCCCAGGATTTCGGATCGATCATAGCCGGTCAACCGCTGGAACGCTTCATTGGCAAAGATGATCGGGTGATCGGGCTGCAGCGAATCCGTAATAACCATCGGCATCCTCGTGCCGCGAATAGCCGCAGCAAATGGATCGCCGCGCCCGAACTGGTGCCGCACGATCTCCGTCAGATGCCAGTCTTCCCGTTCATCCACGCAGTCGTGCCTTTCATCCGCCTTGGCGTCGCCAGGCACCTGCCTCACTTATGCCGTTGGAAAGAACAACAAGAGTGGGCCGCCAGACGTTCCCGGCTTTTTGATGAATCGACGGTTTGCCACTGTAAATAAACAACTTTTTCAGGGGGCGGAACCAAAAATACCTGCCGTGCGCTAAAAACATGCAGTGATTTTCTGCAGCGAACAGGAGCGCGCGAATGTCGACCCCAGAAGACTTGAACGATCTTTACACCGGTGAACTGCAGGATTTGTGGTCAGCCAATGATCAGATGGCCCGGACACTGAAAAAGATCACGCCGAAGGCCAGCGACAAGGCTCTGAAGGACATGCTGACCAAGTCGCAGGAGGGTATCGCCAAGCATACCGAAATCTTGAAAAGCCTTCTCGAAGCGTCGGACGAGAAGGTGAAAAAAGAGCATTGCAAGGGGATGGAAGGCCTTTGCGCCGAGGCGATCAAGCACACGACCGAAGAGGCTCCCGACAAGGGGCCTGTCCTCGATGCCCAGATCATCGCGCAATATCAGCGCATGAGCCATTATGGCATCGCCGGTTTCGGCACCACCGCCGCCTTTGCAAAGGCATTGGGGCTCAAGGACGCCGTGAAAGCTCTCAGCCAGGCTACCAAGGAAATATATGGCAGCGATGAATATATGACCAAACTTGCCGAAACATCGGTGAACATCGCCGCAGAACAGGGTTGATCTGCGAATCGTCGCTTGTCCCGTGGCTCGGCGTCGTTCGTCCGGACCATGCCGCCGACGCATCCGAACGTTTCTGATCGATTAGCCGCACTAATTGTTCCGCGAAACAATGACGGCCTTATCAGCAGGACCCTATGGCACTATATGACGTGAGGCTTGCGAATATGATCTCGTCCGATCGTTCGCTTGCCTTGGAATTGTGACCCGTCACGCTTTCGCTCCCGCTAAAGCTGGCCAGTCTTATTGGAGAGCGGAAGCGGCATGGAAGTATCACGTCGGGGCGTTCTTGCAGCGGGCGCTGCATCGACAGCATTTTCTGCTGTCTCCCAATTGGAAGCGCGCACGCCGAATGCGTCGGCCTCCCCCACGATGGCGGTCTCGTTCGAGGTCAACGGCAAGGAGCGGCGGCTGGACATCGACACGCGCACGACGCTGCTCGATGCGCTGCGCGAACATCTCCACCTGACCGGCACGAAAAAGGGGTGCGATCATGGCCAGTGCGGAGCCTGCACGGTGCTGGTCGATGGCAAGCGGATCAATTCCTGCCTGAGCCTAGCCGTCATGCACGACGGCGACAGTATTACGACGATTGAGGGCTTGGGACTTCCCGGTAATCTCCATCCGATGCAGGCAGCTTTCATCAAGCATGACGGGTTCCAGTGCGGCTATTGCACACCCGGCCAGATTTGTTCGGCGGTCGCTGTCCTCGACGAAATCCGCAAGGGCATTCCAAGCCATGTCTCGCAAAGCCTGACTGATCAGCCAAAATTCTCAGGGACCGAAATGCGCGAGCGGATGAGCGGAAATCTTTGCCGCTGCGGGGCCTATTCCAACATCGCTGAGGCCATGGCCGAAGTCGTCGGTGCCGAAATGGTGGGGAACAAGGCATGAAGCCCTTTACCTACGAGCGCGCCGCATCACCAGCAGAAGCCGCCGCCGCCGCCGCGCGCACGCCGGGGGCGAAGTTCATCGCCGGTGGCACGAACTTGCTCGACCTGATGAAGCTGCAGATCGAAACGCCGGGTCATTTGATCGACGTGAACCGACTGAAGCTCGACGTTATCGAACCGACCAGCGAGGGCGGACTGCGGATCGGTGCGCTCGTCACGAACACCGATCTTGCAAGCGACAAGCGGGTGCGGCGGGACTATGGCGTCCTAAGTCGCGCCATCGTCGCTGGCGCGTCGGGCCAGCTTCGCAACAAGGCAACGACCGCGGGTAATTTGCTGCAGCGAACCCGTTGTCCCTATTTTTACGACACCAATCAGCCGTGCAACAAGCGCCAGCCGGGCTCCGGCTGCGCGGCCATCGGCGGATTCAGCCGTCAGTTGGCAGTGATCGGGGTGAGCGATGCCTGTATCGCGACCTATCCCGGCGACATGGCCGTCGCAATGCGCGTGCTCGATGCGACCGTGGAAACGGTAAGCCCCGGAGGTGACACGCGGAGTATTCCGATCGCTGATTTCCACCGGTTGCCCGGCACGACACCGCATATCGATACGGTGCTTCGTTCCGGCGAGCTGATCACCGCAGTGACCTTGCCCAAGCCCATCGGCGGCCAGCATATTTATCACAAGGTCCGCGATCGCGCTTCCTACGCCTTTGCACTGGTCTCGATTGCGGCGGTGATCCAGCGGGATGGCTCAGGCCGTGTTGCCGTTGGCGGCGTGGCGCACAAGCCGTGGCGCGTCGAGGCCGCCGAACAGGCGATGTCGCAGGGAAGCAGGGCCGTCGCCGCGCAACTGCTGGCGGGCGCGCGCCCGACGCACGAAAATGCATTCAAAGTGCCGCTGGTCGAGCGTACGCTCGCGGCGGTGATGGCTGAAGCGAGGGCCTGATCCATGAAGTTCACGACGCCTGCGGGCACCAACCCCATCGATCAGCTGAAATTCATCGGCAAGCCGCACGACCGTATCGACGGCCCGCTAAAAACCACGGGAACGGCACCCTATGCCTATGAGCATCACGAAGCGGTGCCCAATCAGGTCTATGGCTATATTGTCGGCGCAGGGATCGCCAAGGGACGTATCGCATCGATGGACGTTGTGCGGGCCATGGCGGCACCGGGCGTGCTGGCCGTGGTCTCTGCCAGGGATGTCGGCAAGCTCGGCAAGGGCAAGATGAATACCGCCAGGCTGCTCGGTGGTCCCGAGATCGACCATTATCATCAGGCCATCGCAATCGTCGTGGCGGAAACGTTCGAGCAGGCGCGGGCCGCAGCGGCGCTTGTCCACGTGGATTATACGCGCGAAAAGGGCCGCTTCGATCTGGCGGCCGTTGCCGATACCGCACCCCTGGAGGGTGGATCGAGCGGGGAGGGAAGCGCCGCCCCGGCCATCGACCGCGTCGGGGATTTCGAGGGCGCGTTCGCGTCCGCGCCGGTCAAGCTGGACCAGAAGTACAGCACGCCCGACCAAAGCCACGCGATGATGGAACCGCACGCCAGCATCGCGTCGTGGCAGGATGGCAAGGTGACCGTCTGGACATCGAACCAGTGGATTACGCCGACCAAGGCCGATCTGGCTCGAACACTCGGCATCCCTACCGAGAACGTGCGGCTTATTTCGCCTTATGTCGGGGGTGGCTTTGGCGGAAAGCTGTTCCTGCGCGCCGACGCCCTGATGGCTGCGCTTGCGTCCCGGGTGGTCAATCGGCCGGTGAAGGTCGCGCTGCCGCGTCCCTTCATGATGAACAATACGACCCATCGACCCGCGACCATCCAGCACGTCCAGATCGGGGCCACGCGCGACGGCAAGATCACCGCGATTGCACACGGAAGCAGTTCTGGCGATCTCCCCGATGGTGGGCCGGAAACCGCCGTTTCCCAGACCAAGCTGCTGTACGCAGGGGCAAACCGAAAGACATGGATGCGCCTCGCGGTGCTGGACCTGCCCGAGAGTAATGCCATGCGCGCGCCAGGCGAAGCACCCGGCCTGATGGTGCTCGAAATCGCGATGGACGAAATGGCCGAAAAGCTCGGCATCGATCCGGTCGAGTTCCGCATCATCAATGACACGCAGGTCGATCCTGAAAAGCCCGACCGGCGCTTTTCCCAGCGCCAGTTGGTCGAGTGCCTGCGGACCGGTGCCGACCGGTTCGGATGGAAGGCGCGCAAAGCAAAACCAGCGCAGGTGCGCGATGGCAACTGGCTGGTCGGCATGGGCGTCGCTGCGGCGTTTCGCAATAATATCAATATGAAGTCCGGCGCGCGCCTGCGGCTCGACAATCGGGGCGTTATCACGATCGAATCCGACATGACCGATATCGGCACGGGTTCCTATACGATCATCGCGCAGACCATCGCCGAGATGATGGGCGTTTCACTCGACAGGATCGTGGTGAAGCTGGGCGACTCTTCATTCCCGTCTTCTGCGGGATCGGGTGGTCAGTGGGGCGCGAACAGTTCGACAGCCGGCGTCTATGCCGCCTGCGTGAAACTGCGCGAAACCGTGGCGCAGCGGCTTGGCTTTGATGCTGCAAAAGCTGAGTTTATCGATGGCGAGGTGCGACTCGGAGGCCAGCGCGTCCCGATCGCGAAAGCCGCCGCTGCAGGTACGATCGTCGTTGAGGATATGATGGAATATGGCGACCTCGGCAAACAGTTCCAGCAATCGACCTTTGGCGCGCACTTCGTCGAGGTCGGGGTAAACGCCTATACCGGTGAAACGCGGGTTCGGCGGATGCTGGCGGTGTGCGCGGCGGGACGTATCCTCAATCCCAAGACCGCGCGCAGCCAGGTAATCGGTGCGATGACGATGGGCGTAGGCGGTGCGCTGATGGAGGAGCTGGCCGTTGACAAGAGGTTCGGATTTTTCGTTAATCACGATCTTGCCGGATATGAAGTCCCCGTCCACGCCGACATTCCGCACCAGGACGTTATCTTCCTCGATGAAATCGATCCGACGACCTCTCCGATGAAGGCGAAGGGGGTCGGGGAACTCGGGCTCTGCGGCGTCGGTGCGGCAGTGGCGAATGCGATCTACAACGCCACGGGTGTGCGGGTCCGCGATTATCCGATCACATTGGACAAGCATCTGGCGCATCTCCCCGCGATCGCATGATAGGCGGCGGGGGCCGCGCTAGCTGTTTGCGTTTATAGAAATGGTGCCGGCTGCAAGGTTGAACTCGCGACCCCCCTGCTTACCAATTATCTGTGACAAGGTCTTTGTGGTTGCCTCGGGTTTATCAGTTTTGCTTATGTCACTGTTTCAGCAGCGATCTCTATCCAGAGGTTGCTTCGCTTGCCTAAACTTTCCCGATCGTGATTACTAGGTGATGGCTCAGTAATCACGACCGGAGCGAGAATGCCGTCCGGTGAGATCAACAAGCGCTCAGTGGATAAGCTAAGGCCCGGAGCTGCCGATATCTATCTTTGGGACGACGGCGGCCTCGAAAGACCGGTCAAGGGGTTCTATATCCAAGACGTCCGCAGGTCGGGAAAGTGGCTGGAGCGATCGGATCATACCGTGACGGTATAGGACATCAGTAGATCCAGATCGAGCAGCGATAGTCCAGGGTTCTGTGCCAACGATGAACATGATTGTCTCGGCGTCGCGCTACTTTTTCAAGCACACGCTCGGTGGGGCCCGACCTCCCACGCAAGGTGGGCCGGGCGGCCATGCCAGCACGAGGTGCTGAGTCATTCTTAGATGGGAGAGGGAGTAGGGCCGCGGTACTTAGCATGGTCGAGCGACTGTAACAGGCTTGTAGCCTTTGCTGCTCCCTAAGCTTTTGTCTGATGCTTAGCGGCGAAACCGCGCGGCCATCAGTTCGGCTAGCGCCAGCCTCCAACGGGGATGATGCTATGATCGAACCGCATGAGGAGGTTGGCTTCGTCCGCGTCGCAGTCGGCTCCCGTCATGCTGCTTTGCAAGCGACGGCAGCCAGTTGCCGGGTGCGGGAGCGAATGTGTGCGACCATCGTACTGGTTTTCATTTGTTACTCGCGAGAATAAACTGGGCTGCCCGCAACCCGATAACCATTGCCGGCGCGTTCGTGTTGCCCGAGACGATCGTCGGCATGATCGAGGTATCGACGACCCGCAAGGCAGCTACACCGCGCACGCGCAACTGAGGATCGACCACGGAGAACTGGTCTGATCCCATCCGCGCTGTGCCGCAAATATGATTAGTGGTTCCGCCGAGCGCGAGCGCGTTTTGTAGTATGTCGTTATCAGTTTCGATCGTTGGCCCTGGAAGCGTCTCCGCTATGATCCACGGGGCAAGACTGGGCTGCTTCGCGAGTGCCCGCAACCAACGAAACAATGACACTGCCGTGGTGCGATCGATCTCCGCGGAGAAGTGATTCGCATTTATAAGCGGCTGTATCGCAGGATTGGGCGACTGGATGCGTAGTTCGCCCTGGCTTTCGGGGCGTGTGAAATAGCCGAGAATGGTAATCCCGGGGTAAGGATCGACGGAGACACCATTCCCGTCCGTAGTCACCGAATAAAGCCCGAGGCCGATTTGCGCATCGGGATGCGCAATTCCTGTTCTGGTTTTCACGAACCCGCCAACTTCGTGAGCCGAATGGGTAAGCGGACCCTTCGAAAATAGCCCGTACGATAGCAAGGATCGCAGGAGCCCCAATCCGCTGAAACGATCATTTAAACTGTTGCCAGTCACCCGATACTGCGTGAGAAGATAGCGGTGGTCGAGCAGGTTTCGTCCCACTTCCGGCGCATCCACAACAACCGGGATGCCATGGGCCTGCAGCAATGCGGCCGGACCAATGCCGGAGAGCTGCAGCAACTTTGGTGTATGAATTGCACCCGCCGAAAGGATGACTTCGCGCTTGGCACACACCGTACGCTGTCCATCCTTATTGCGCAGGACGATACCCGTCGCGACTTGGTCCTCGAACACAATGCGCAATACCTCGGTTTCGGTCACTAGGTTTAAATTCGAGCGTCGCCGGGCCGCGGTAAGAAACGCTCTCGCTGCAGAATATCTCTTGCCGCGCCAAGTGGTCGTCGGCTGATAGCCCATACCGCCATTCATCACCGCCGGCATGTCATTGATATCGTCAACACGCGGTACACCCATTTCCCCGGCAGCATTCAGCACCGCTTCACAGAGAGGATCGCCCGATGGGTGGACGCTAACGCGCAGCGGCCCAGCGGCACCTCGAAATGGTTTTGCGCCAAGAGAGTGATTTTCGAGTTCCTGGAAAAGCGGGCCAATCTCGTTCCAGCCCCAGCCGGTGCAGCCACGCGCGTCCCAACTGTCGTAGTCATACGGTGCGCCACGGACGTAGACCATGCCATTGATCGAGCTGGACCCGCCAACTGCCCGGCCTTTAACCCAGGTTTCGTCCGGGGCATTTCCCCCGGGTGAGACCTGATAATCCCACACATGGGCATTGCCGGGGGTTAGCAGTTTCCCGATTCCCCGTGGCATTCGGATAAGCGTGCTCGTGTCATCTGGCCCGCTTTCGACCACAAGCACACGCACCGCAGGGTCAGCCGAAAGGCGATCTGCCAAGACACACCCGGAAGATCCCGCGCCGATGATGATAAAATCGTAGGCGTCCTCAATCTTGCCGGACATCATTGTTCCTGGGTTTAGGTCGGTTGCTGAAAGGCTTGCCGAATTTTACTGAAGTGCAGCAGGCTTGGCGGGTCAGCCTGCATCAATCAGGGCTTCCAGTGTTTCTTCGACCTGAGGAGCCACTCGAGTAACATTCACTGGGATGGCAGACATGCGCGGCATCGCGTTGATTGGATCAAGATCTCTGTCCGTGCTGATCAGGATACCTGTATTAGACCCCTCCGTTTCAAAATTCGTCTGGCCAGGAAGGCCACCCCACCCGTGGCTCATAGAAATGACACTTCTTCTTAGAGTCGGGTCGGCCCGCGCTATGCCGAATATGCTCCCGTTATCGGAGCTAATCTTTACTTTTTCTCCGTTGGAAATACCTAGGTCGATCATCTCTTCAGGGTTCATATACGCGTAATTAGTCGGCATTCGTCTACGGATTGCGGGGATGTCATGGCCCGTCGAATTTATAACCTCGCGCAATCGACGAGAAGTCAGCCTGTGCGTGAACCTTTGGCCCTGACTGAATGCAAAGCCTGGCTCTACCCGTTCTGACAATACCTCCTCCAGCTCCGCGGCTACATCCATCGGCATCGTTGTGAATCGACCGGTATTGCCCGGATCGGCGGCCGCGATGACCTGAGCTGTCTCATTGAAGATTTTACCCAATGGCATTGCCTTGAGTTCATCAAACGAGATTGGAGCGTGGCGTACGATGATACGGAGGAGGTCATCTGTCTCCGGTCGCGTCAACATGTTCAGTGGAATGCCATCGAAGACGAGCTGTACACCGAGCCGTTTTGCGAGCTCCCAGACGACGATCCAATCATCCACCACTTGCGCGCCTGCCGGTGGCGAAACGGCTGCCGGTTTGTAGCGGGCGTAAGGTTCAGAATACATTATCTCCGCTGCGTACATCCAATGGGTGAGATCGGGCCGTTCATAGTGCAGCGTTGTAGGGAATATATAGTCCGACATTCGCGCAGTCTCGTTCATGTACGGTTCGATGCTAACCAGAAGATCGAGCGATTTGAGAGCTCTGAACGTCTTCTCTTGGTCGGGCACAATGTTGATTATATTTGAACCATTATTGATAACGCATCGAACTTGGCCCTCTCCGGGCTCAAGTATTTCATCAGCGAAAATTCCGGTCATCATTTCACCGAATTTGGTGCCGATGGTTGTTGTCAGGGTGCCATAGCCCTTGATACGGCTCTTATACCCTTCTTCCCACCAACGTTGTGCGGGGATCACCTGTGCTTGACGCGTCCAAGAAGGACGCAGCACCGAAGGGTTGGGAAAAACGTCGCCGGCACGTAGATATCGTCCGCAAACCACATTCAAACACTCAATCAAATGCTCTGCAAGGTTCGAATGGGGCGCCATATTTGTACCGGTGCCGCTCCCGGCGCCGCCCCGCTTGGATTCGTGGGCGAACAGGGAGGCTGCGCGCCAGAGGTCGTGCGCCAAGATACCTGCTCGATTTGCAACATATTCGGGTGTGAACGGCTCAACCGCTCTTCGCAGTTCCTCCAGATCCTGGACGTGATCCGCGCAAAATGCTTTGTCCTCCCAACCTTCCTTGAGAATGATCCTGATGAAGCCCGCTGCGATGCTGACGTCCTCGCCCGGGTAAGGTTGTAAGAATATATCGGCGAATTCGGCCGTTTCGGTGCGGCGAGGATCGATAACGATAACCTTCATACCCCGTGCGCGCGCGTCCTTCAGCCGCTTCATGGGATTGGTCATGTCCAGGTAGCTGCAAAGTACCGAGACGAGGGGATTGATCCCGAAAAACATCCGCATGTCGCTGTCGCGCAACGTGTCACGTCCTGGCGGCCAGATACCCAGTCTTCCAGCAGAGATGTTCTTCGCCGATTGATCGATCGTGTATGGAGAAAAGCTTTTGTGCGAGCCGATGGCTTCAAGCAGATTGTGGACGATCAACCCGGCGGTGGCGTTCACCACTGCACCGCTCCCTCGAAAACCTGCAATCGATTCAGCACCGTAGCGATCGATAGAATCCTGAAGCTTGGCCGCTACTTCATCCAGCGCCGTGGAAAAAGCGATGGGTTGGAACGAACCGTCCGCCATGCGCTTGAGGGGCTCCAAAATTCTATTGTCCGAATATAGCGCTGCAGGCGCTTCCAAGCCCTTGATGCAGGCATAGCCCGAACTCATCAGGTCATCTTTATCACCCCTGACCTTGACGACCCGTCCTGTAGAATCGTCGATCGTCAGCTTCGTGCCGCAACATGCGGAGCAAATCTGGCAGAATGATTTAGTTTCGGTTAAAGTCATACGCACCTCAATTACAGGTGAGCAGTTTCTCGCCATCTAACCAACTGGCGCGACTTTAGACGAACGTGCGATCACTGTAGATGAGGTGTCGCGAGGTTAGGCGCCCACGCACCTAGACAGGAAAGTGGCGCTATCGGGCTAGCCAATGAGGATCGGCGGCGGGATGCAAATAGGCATGAAGCAGTACGGATGATTCGCCGGTAGACCTTCATGCTTGTGCAAATAGCTGTTTCCGGCGGCTCAGGCTTCCCCCATTTCGCCCGCAAGCATATGCAGATCGGGACTTAGCTCCACCTCCGGCAAACCGAGCAAACGCGAGACATAACGGGTAGCCACATTGTGCGTGCCAGCAGTCGTTTCGCGCGGCAGGATTCCCTCTTCAATACGCCGATCGACGCCGACCGTCATCATGATAGCAAATCGTATTCCGGCTAATACTTCATAATAATGAAAGTCCTCGACGACGCGACCGAGGTGCTGTTCGTAGGTGGAGATCATCTGTCCGCGCGTCAGAAATCCCTGGTTTTCTGGGTGAACTCCATCCGGTATCCAAATGGTCTCCCACATAACCCACCAGCCAAGATCGACCTCCCCGGGGCCGAGTGCAGCCATTTCCCAGTCAATGACCGCGGCGGGCTGCAGATCGTTACCAAAGATTATGTTGCCCGCACGTGCGTCCCCCCAGATGATTCCGACGCCGGCGCCCTTCGGCTGTTGCTTGCGCAGGAATAAAAGTCCTTCTTCTATGACGTCAATTCTGCGCCCCGCAGCGGCCCATCGATACCAATTTTCGACCCATCTCAGATAGCGATCCAGCCCAGCATCACCCCCACGTTGGTGATCCAGAAATTGAAAGTCGTTTCGCCAGTCAATCCTGTGAATCGCCGCCATTGCAGCAAGGCCAGAGCTATAGACAGCAGTCCTCTGTTCGCTTGTCAGGGCTTCTACGAAGTTACCTTTGCGCAACATTATGAGATCGGGCGGCACCTCTCCCGGAACCAAGCTCATGACAAAGAATGGGCCCCCCAGTGCCTCAGTTCCCGGCTCGACCCAGTAGATGCGGGGCACGGGTACGGACGGGTGGTTTTCGAGCGCACGCATGACATCCGACTGAAGGAACAAGTCTGCCTCTGGGAACAGGGAATAGCTATCGGGCTGGATGCGCACGACCAATTCCTCGTCTCGGTGTTGTCCTTCCTGATCCCAAGTGGCGTGGCAAAATACTGTTTCATAGGAGCTTCCGGCACGCGGGACGCGCCAGGTGGAGACTGATGCTTGAGTAACGCCCGGCTGTTTTCCCAGCCATCGCGCGAGCTGCGCCCGCCCTTCATCAGGATCGCGTTTGCCCCAGTCTATTTTCATCAAAAGTCCTTTGCTAAAGCGCTAGCGTCGATGTTCAGGCAACGTAAGCGTCGATCAACTTAGCCATCTGCGGGTGATCGGGGGTTGTGCCGTGCATGAGGATTTCGTCACCACCGGCACGTCGGTAGTCACGAAGCCTTTCAGCGCAGAATTGCGGGCTTCCACGAGCAGAACCCCCTTCTATCCAATGCCGCGGAAGTACCTTGCTGGCCTTATCAAACATAGCTCGGACCTCGTCCGCGCTGTGCTTGGCGATTTCAGCGTTCTGCAGGGGCAGTGCCAGCAGGTGTTCGATATCTGCCAAGTCCCAGCCATTTGCGGTGGCAACTGGTTCCGCCAGCCAGCGATGCACGAAATAGGTCGCTGCCCTAACATTGATGACCTTGTGGGCTTCATCGTCGCTTAGATCGGGCGCGACCACCAGTGTCGGGAATATCTTAACGTCCGAGGGGTTCCTACCAGATTTAACAGCGGCCTCGTGAACGATGTCTCGTGACCGGCTGACTGCGGCGGTAGTGAGAAATGGATGAAGGACAACGCCATCGAAATGCTGCCCGGCCATAGCCAGCGTCTTGGGACCGATCGCTGCAAGATAAATAGGCGGAGGAGTAATCGGGATGTCGGCCATCTGAATGCGGGGATAGTGGCCGGCAGGACCCTCGTAAGACACCGTCTCCCCTGCCCATAGCCTTCGCAGGATCATCGCGTAATCGGCCATCGCTGCCAACGTTTGTTGTTTTAACCCCATGTCGACCCAACGCTGGCCCCAAGAGCGGCCGAACCCGAGCGCGAAGCGACCGCCGCTTAATCCCTGTATTGTCCCGCCAACGCCAGCAAGAACAAGGGGATGTCGTGTGATAAAATGAGTGACCCCTGTCACTATCCGCGCTTTTTGAGTGACGACGCTAACTGCGCCGCAAATAGCGGCGCTCTCCTTGTTCTCCCACCGTTCGGCTGCCCAGATCGTGCCGAGACCGATTTGTTCAGCAGCCGCCGTCTGCGTTAGGAGAGCGCGCGGATCAGTGACCTTTCCGGGCAGTATATACGCTCCAAGTTCATCGGCGCGGAAGGAAGTTCCAAGTTCGGTCAATGAGCTCTCCAATGTAGCCAGGGGACTTGGAATTAGCGCGTCAGCCGTCAGCTTTAGAAACGCGCACCGGGATGCCATTGAAGACGGCATTGCCCGATGCAGGGTCCCGAAGGTCGCGCGGGCTAAGTAAGTTACTGTTCGCGCCTGGGCGCGATCCTGCGACCCGCAGCCTAGCCCCGGGCGCATCATGACCCCAGCCGTGCGGCAAACTGACGACCCCAGGGCGTATTTGGGTCTGTACCTCAACAGGCACGGTGACGGCGCCCGATGCACTTTCTATAACTGCGAAGTCGCCTTCCTTAAGGCCAGCGCTCACGGCATCAGCGGGATGTATGTAAAGCGTGCATCGGTTTTTGCCTCTCACCAGGCTGTCTACATTGTGTAGCCAGGAATTAAGGGAGCCGAGCTGGCGGCGGCTCACCAGGACCATTGGCGATGGCGTCTCAGTCATTGCTGCTTCAAGCCGATCGACATCTGCCAAGAAGTGAGGGTGTGCCATTTCGATCTTGCCAGTTGCGGTGTTGAGAACGCTGCTTCCCAGCGGCGTTGCGTCGGCGACGACCTTACCCCGAGGATCATCTTTGAAGTTTTGTAGCGTTAACCCCTCAGGTCGTTCTCCGTATCGGTCGCCGAACGGGCCGCTCCGTATGGCAAGATCGAGAATACGTTCGGGGCCACTGTGAGGAGAAGCAGCGAAGGCAACGGCTCGATCTATGCCGCGGACATCGCACATGGCGGCAAAATATTCGTCGTCGAGCTCGTCGAGGTCTAGATGAGGCTCGCCACCCAAGATGGTGCCGAGCCGCGTCAGGACCTGCCACTCTTCCGGACGATCTTTCCGCTCGAAAACCGTTGGCGAATAGTGGCCGCCACTCTTCAAAGCAAAAGCCCAGCCATACACGTCCCAATGTGGCTGTTCGAGAACAGAGGGAGCAGGAAATATTAGGTCAGCAAATCGAGTCGTTTCATTGATATAGTTGTCGATGCTGATCATGAAATCGAGGCCGCCGAAGGCATCGCCGAGTCTCTCAGCACCCGGACTACTGAGCATGGGGTTGGCACCGAACGTAACTAATCCGCGCAACTGGCCTTCGCCAGGCGTGTCTATTTCCTCGGCGAGGCACGCAATGGGAAGCTGTCCAAGGAACGCAGTTGTTCCGCTAACCCTGCTTTTGCCAGTGACCAAAGGAATGTCGGTCGAGTAAGGCGCTGTAAGGTCCTGATGATCCGCGAGCTGTGTGCTCCACAACGAGCCCCCAATCCGGTCCAAATTACCTGTCAGTATGGCGATGACCTCAATCAACCAGGACGATAGAGTGCCAAACGATTGAGTGCAAAGCCCGATCCTGCCGTAAACTGCTGCTCGCTTTGCCCGACCGATCTCGAGAGCCAACCCCCTGATTTCGCCTGCAGACACACCGCAAAACGCTTCAACCTTTTCGGGGGGAAACCGACCGGCGAGTTCGCGCACCTCTTCCAACCCGTTGAGGATTGGCGTTAGGTGAGCAGGCGCAACGAGGTTTTCGGCGAAAAGCACATTAGCTACTGCGAGAAGAAAAGCTGCGTCAGTGCCAGGGCGAATGGCGATCCACTGGTCGGCCTTCTGCGCCGTGGCCGTCTGGACCGGGTCAACAACTACAACTCTCCCACCCCTAGCTCGAAGGTCCCGCATCGCGCCCAGAACGTCCCGGTGACTGAAGATGCTTCCCTTCGACGCAGCGGGATTGGCGCCCATAACGACGAACAAATCTGTTCTATCAAGATCAGGGATCGGTATGCGCCACATCGCGCCATACATTAGATGGCAAACAACGTTCTTCGGGTGTTGGTCCGTAAGCGACGATGAGTAGATGTTTGGGATTTTACCCAGTGCAAAAAACCGGCCTGCATAGCGCGCAGAACCAAACCCTTTAGCGCTCATATTCCCGATGTAGCCGGCGATCGCGCCATGTCCATGTTTGGGTAGGACTCGTGCTACCAGCCTCTCGGCATGAGCGAACGCTTCATCCCATGTGACGGAGGCCCAATGATCCCCTGTGCGGATCATTGGGGATAATAGCCGGTCCGGATCGTGATGAACTTCGCCGAGCATGATGCCTTTCGGGCACACGTGTCCCTGGCTCCAGGCATTCTCTGTATCTGGGCGTATGTTGACTACAGTGTCGTCGACTACAGTCACGGCGATTCCGCACATGCCCTCGCAAAATGGGCACACGCGTTTGACGACGCGCTCCGATCCAGCTGCCCCTTCCATCGAATTCCTTTCATCACGCAGATTACAGGGCCTAAACGTCAACATGCCTCGGCAATGGCTCCTTATATTCTACGATCTTGGCGATTTTCGGAACCTGTGCTGCAGTTTGCCAAAAGCGCCATACTGTAGGTGAATGTCGCTGAACCAAGACCGTGAAAATCGGTGGCACAGGGGTAGGGTGTGTAGTAGGTTCCAGCTCTAAGCGGGATTATCCGCCGAGCGATTTGGATATTTTGGCAAAACCGGAAAACCGGATCCATTCGTTGCAAGGGAGAGATGATGGGCGATCCAGTAAGTGCCGATAATTGGCGTGAACATTTTGGTCTGTTCGACACACAGGAGCCACCCACTGCGCGCGTCAATGGGCATCAGACCAATTCCGCTTACGAGGCCATAAGCCTTTCACTTAATTGGAAGAACGCTGAGGGTGTCTACAGCCCTCCTGGTCACTTCCTTGTTGCCAGCCTGACTCCTATTCCTCTGTTGCAGTGCTGCTACGAGAGAACGTCAAGTCCCGCTTATCGGTTTGCGGGTGACGTTATGTGGCTGCCCCCTGGGGCCGATCTCAAGTGCCGCTGGGGAGAGGGGGAGCAAAATACGATAGCTTGCGTCTTTGACTTCGAAAGACTCGGGGAAATGAGTGGGATCGAATGGATCTGGAACGAGGCTGAGGCCATCGCAGGGCTAGACATTCGCAATCCCTACATAAGAATGGCACTTCGAAGGGTAGCTGAAGAGGTGGAATCGCCAAGCTTTGCGAGCGATTTGCAACTCGATTGTACGATTATGTTCCTGTTTTTAGAACTGCACCGCCACTTTCAGACGTTGGGAAAGGACATCGGAACCGAGAAGGGCAAGCTTTCCGCGTCTCAGATGCGCAAGTTAAGCGACATGATCGAAGACAATTTCACTGGTGCGGCTACACTCAAGAGTCTTGCTCAGGCTGTCGGCGTCGGACCTCGGCAACTCTCAGAGCAATTCCAGAATTCCACCGGAGTGACTTTGCGGAGCTATGTTGCCCAAGCACGGATCCGTCATGCCCAAACCCTGTTGCTCGACGAAAAGATTTTGTCGAAACAAGTGGCTTACCGGAGCGGTTTTCAAGATGCCGCTTCCTTTGCGGCGGCCTTTCGTCGCAGCACGGGGCTTAGCCCATCAGAGTTTAGACGGCGGCACGTGACCGAGATGAGAGGCGGCCACGCCCTTCACAATTGATCAACGATCTAATCAGATTTTCCATTTTAGGCGAAGCTCGGGGATGTGGAGTATGCTACCCAGAAAGAAAGGCACTTCGAAGCCCGGTTCAATCGCAAACTCGGGTATTGCCGAAAGCATTTCTTCCGTTGCGATAAGTAACTCACGTCGGGCCAGATGCGCACCCAGGCAACGATGATCACCCCAACCGAACGTCAGGTGGGTAGCTCTACGGTCAAACCGAATTTCATTTGGATTTTCGCATGAGTCCGGGTCGCGCGAAGCGAGCGGAGTACACATGACCGCCCTGTCGCCGGGCAGCATCCTTACATCACCGATCTGAATCTCTTTGGCGCAGATTCTTGAATTTGTAACCGCGCCGTACGCGCGCAGCATTTCTTCAATAGCTTGGGCACCTTTCCCGGGGTTTTGCCGAAGCCATAGCTGATGTTCCGGGTGGGTGGCCAAGTGATAGAAATGCCATCCCATATTTGATGACACTGTGTCGAGCCCACCAATGTAAAGGTTAAAACAGTGGCCGAAAACCTCATCGGACGTCCACTTACGGCCCCCGACTTCGAGCTGGAGAGCATTGCTTATCAGATCGTCTCCCGGGTTTTTGCGGCGATCCTCGATCTGCGCCAGTAGATATGCCTTAACGGCGCGCGTGCTGCGGATACGATCGTCCATGTCGGGAGAGTGGCATAGGTCCTGTTCCCACGCCAAGAACTGCGCCATCTCCTCTGCTGGCAATCCAAGGAGGTCGAGAAAGATAGAGACCGGGTAAGGAACCGCCATTTCTTTCACGAAGTCGCAGCTACCACGATCCTTGAAGGCATCCACATAGGATTTCGCCCTCGTCCTTACCTTGCTTTCAAGTTGCCCGATTTTGGCTGGCGAAAAAAACGGATTAAGCACCTTGCGAAATTGCATGTGCATTGGCGCATCGAGTTCGCTGGGAACCAAGCTCCAGTCGTCTCCGATCATCGTAGAAAAACCGGTGTTTCCTTTCTTCTTGAAGTTTTCCATATCCGAAAAAAGCTCTCGCATATCGACGGCTCGTCTGAAAACCCAAGCGGAATAGCCAGCCATTGCATTACTGCCGTAAAATGCATCTACGCCACGATGCAACTCTGGGATGATCGTTTCGAAAGGGTTCTGATACACCGTCGTGCGCGAGTTCAAGATGAAAGGCCGTACCATATCTGCAGGGATATGGCTCGGGATCCCATTAAGAGGAGCAGGATTGTTCATAATTGCATCTCATATTAAAACCAAATCAATATCTGCCCAGTTAGCGTTCTGAACAGGCCAAAAACCGTGGACCAAACGCAAAAAGCTATTTACGTTGCGCCAAGTGTCACGTCACGCGTGCGCGGCCCTCAGCAGGGGTTCGAAAAAATCCGGTTGGCAAGTCCAGCTTGCCGGTCCTGGCAACCCTTCGAAGTAATTTACGTCCAGTGTGATTTCGTCGATACCCGCGACTTTTGCTTCGAGTAGCTGGGGGAGCATGTCTTCTACGCTACCGCGCCAATATTGCATTGGGATAGCGACCGGCGCGCTATCCAGAGTGATCACGCCTGGCAGAGATGGGCTAGCCATCACACGGAGGATTGTCTTGACGGGGCCCCTTCCAAAATCCTCCCGGGCCATTCGGTTGACCTCTTGGCCGGCGATTGCGGCGTCTGCAATGCTGTGGGGACCAGCTACCCAATAGTCGCAAAACTCGGCCGTCCTTCGCATGCCTGGTTCCGACCAAAATCCTCCCAGTAGTCGGAGGCGAGGCGTGCCGTCTATTCCGAGCCCGGTTGGCTTGGGGCTGGTTTCGCTTATGGGTACCTGGAAGAAGGTGCCGTCATACTCGACCGGATTAGGGCCAAGGCATTCGCGCAGTGCCCGGAAAAAATCCGAGGATCGATCCCCCCTTTTCTCATAGGGTGTTTCCATCAATTTATATTCGGCTTTGCTCCATCCCAGTCCAAGACCAAGGATAAATCGTCCGTTACTCAAAAGGTCAATTGTAGCTGCCTGCTTCGCCAAGGCGACAGGACGGTGGTAAGCTGACACCAGAATGGACGTACCTATGTCTATGCGTCTAGTGATCGCCGCCACGTAAGAAAGTAGTTCCAGCGGTGCCATGAGATGCCGATACGGAGCGGGCCACAAGCCCCCCGGCAATCCAAGCTCATCGATGGGCTGCAATGGGTAGAAGAGATGGTCCTGCGCCCAGAGGCTGTCGTAGCCCAGTTGATCAGCGCGTGTCGCGAATTCACGCACTACATCGTTCGTAACGAACGGCCCCATTTGCGGAAGTGCCAATCCAAGTCGCATCTCAATCTCCGAATGTCGATGATCACACCAATTCCACTCGTGCATGCGATAGACTAGGGGCCGTTCTGTAGATCAACGCGGTTTGATCGTTTGTGAACGACGACTGTCAAGCACTGCCCTGCAAAGATGCGACCAACGCCATGCAATGCTGTGTATCCATGTATTCACGTATTTCCGAGATCATGTCGTTGTGGACGGTCACGGCCAAATGATAGTGGTTCCGATATTGAAACCCGTCCCGGGTGTCGCCGACGGTGTGGCATTCGACGCACACGGTATCTCCCTCCGCGATAATCGCGTCCACGATCCAAACGGGCTTTTCTTCAAAAGCGTCACGCAGTCCATCCGCGAAGCGGCGGACGGTCTCTTTGTCATTGCGGCCGGAAAATGGAAGCGATCCCCATGTCACCCAGTGGAAATCTGCTGAGAGGAGTTCGAATGCCTTATCCACCTTGGATTCGGAAAATAACTGGATGAATCTTCTGGCCAAGGCCTTCTTGTCCTTAAGGGTCATGACATCTCCGTGGGATTGGCTTCGATTAAGAGAAAGGGGCTCTGTTGCGTCCAACTCTCAAGCAAGGAGAGGATCGCAACCGCCGCGCTTAGAATTCTGCTCAGTCTCGTGAAATTAATAGTGCAATAACTTCGTACGATCCGCCTAGATTTGACCGGCCCCCACTGAGTGGTCCGTGTTGATTGTTAGTGCATTGTTGCCTCCGTCGCCAGTGTCGGTCGGAGGTGGAGCGTAGCGGAACCGGAGGGCGGTACTGGCGACGGAACGGCTTCCGGT
>JAQGKX010000093.1 GCA_028289885.1 Sphingomonadales bacterium | reverse complement strand
GCGAATGTTTCGCGGGTTTAGCAGGAGGGAATGATATGATCGGTTTGCTAATGTGGCTGATCGTCGGCGGCATCATCGGCTGGCTCGCCAGCATCGTTATGCGGACCGACGGGCAGCAGGGCCTGTTCCTCAACATCATCGTCGGTATCGTCGGTGCATTCATCGGTGGCCTGATCTTCGGCCACGGTGAAATGAACGACAACGTGTTCAGCGCGCCAGCACTGATCGCCGCGTTCCTTGGTGCGGTGATCCTGCTTGCGATCATCAACCTGATCCGTCGTGGTCGGGTGCGCTAAACCGGCTTCTAATTGAAATCGGGGCGTCGGTCGCAGGACCGGCGCCCCTTTTTTGCCTAATTCAGCTCGAACGTTACCGTCAAAGTGACACCGATCTGCTGTTCGCCCGGTGCGATCTGGGTCTTTGGCGCGGCATCGCTGCGCGCCATCATCATGGCCGGGTAGGACCGCGGACCCTGTTCGTCCGCCGACTCCCCGATGGAAACGATGCGCTTTACCGTCAGGCCGGAGGCCCTGGCATAGAGTTCTGCACGGCTGCGGGCCAACGCCATTGCCTGCACGCGCGCCTCGTCGATGGCGGGGGCGGGCTTATCGATCATCAAATTAGGACCATTGATCTGATTGGCACCGGCAGCAACCAGCGCGTCGAGGATCGTTCCCGATTTGGCAACGTCGCGAAAGCGGATGGAGACGCTGTTGTTGGCCTGATACCCGGTGACGACCGGCGGTTTATTGTCGGCATAGAGATATTGTGCCGACAGGCCGATGCTCGAAGTTGTAACGTCCCGGTCCGCGACGCCTGCGCGCTTCAAGGCGGTCAGGACACGCGCCATTTGCGCGCTGTTGTCGGACAGGGCGGTCTGCGCGTCTTTCGCCTGCGTGACGACGCCCGCTGAGATAACCGCGATATCGGGAATGCGCGTCACTTCGCCACGCGCCACAATGTCCAGTCTTGTCCCCGATATGACCTGTGCCACGTCCGCGCTTGCCAGCGCCGGAACCATCGCACCCATCGTAGCGGCCGCAGCCATCAGATATTTCATATTTCACTCCCAAACGTGGCGCATCGATGCAGCACGCCCGATGCTCCAGAGCATCGAACGGCTGCACCGATACTGAATTGATAGAGCAGCCTGTGTTCAGGCTGGGTCTGGTCAGCGTGTGCGGTTGCGCATCACGAGGCGATAGAGAAACAACAGGATGATCGCGCCGACCGTGGCGCCGATCCAGCCACCAGCCTGGCCTGGTTGATAAAATCCGACCGCCTGACCGAGGAAGCCGGCCAGAAGCGATCCCGCGATACCGATGAGGATGGTGACGACGAACCCGCCCGGATCCTTGCCCGGCATGATCAATTTGCCGAGGATGCCCGCGACGATGCCAATGACAATCCAGCCAAAAAAACCACGTTCCATCTTCTCTCTCCCTGTTTAACGCCCAGTTTTATCGGCGTGAAATTGCGCCGGGGACCTGTTGAAAGCAAGCCCCGGACGCTCACTGTCTCCGCTTGCCGACGGGCCTCGAAAAGACCATGAGTTTCGTCTTGAAATGCGCCTCTTGAGCGCGGTGACTTATTGGGGTAACACACTGACTGCACATGGGTGCGGCAGCGTGTCGATGAGGTTGAATTGGCGATGAATTTCGAATCGGGTTTCACGCACGACGCAGAGACGTCCTCCTATGCGCCCGCCGATGGCGCTGTGCCGTCGCGGCGGCGGCGCAACCTGATCATCGGTGGCGTGATCGCAATTGTCGTACTGCTCGCGGCTTACCTGATGTTCCATGGGAAAAAAGCGGTCGATGCCGACGGTGGTGCCAAATCAGCTCCCACGGTAACGGTGGTGGTTCCGGGGCGCAGTACCGTCGATGCAGTTGTCACGGCGACCGGCAATCTGGCTGCGCGCCGTGAAATGCCGGTCGGTGTTGCGGGCGAAGGTGGCATGGTGACGCAGGTGCTGGTCGAACCGGGTCAGTGGGTGAACGCCGGACAGGTGCTCGCGACCGTCGATCGTCGCGTCCAGACACAGATTGGCAATTCGGCGGCAGCGTCGATTGCCGTGGCTCAGGCCGATGCGCGGATCGCCCAGTCCAATCTGGACCGTGCGATGCAACTGGTGTCGCGCGGCTTCATCTCAAAGGCAGATGTCGAGAGCAAGGCGGCGATTCGCGACGCGGCACAGGCCCGCGTGCAGGTTGCACGTGCACAGCTGGGACAGGCTCAGGCTACAACGGCGCGACTTGATATCAGGGCGCCTGCTGCGGGGCTTGTCCTGACGCGTTCGGTCGAACCGGGTCAGGTCGTCGGGGCCGGGTCGGGCGTCCTGTTCCGCGTGGCCAAGGGCGGCGAACTCGAACTTCTTGCGCGTCTTGGTGAGAACGATTTGGCGCGGATGCGCGTCGGACAGACCGCGCAGGTGACGCCGGTCGGCAGTGCGCAAAGCTTTGCCGGGCAAATCTGGCAGGTCGCGCCGGTGATCGATCCACAAACGCGTCAGGGCATCGCCCGGATCGCCCTGTCCTATAACCCGGCTTTACGGCCCGGTGGTTTTGCTGCTGCCCGGATCATCGGCGGTGCGGCCGACGTCCCGCAATTGCCCGAATCGGCGGTGATGAGCGATACCAAGGGTAATTACGTCTATGTCATCGGTGCCGACAAGAAGGTGGTGCGTCGTCCGGTAAAGGTCGGCGACGTCAGCGACACCGGCGTGACCATATTGTCGGGCCTGAACGGTACCGAACAGGTCGTTTTGTCGGCAGGTGGTTTCCTTAATCCGGGCGAGACTGTAATCCCCACCCGGGCGACACTGACGAAATAGCCCGCCTGTCCCGGTAAAAGGCGTTTTGCGGCGATGAATTTTCGTAATATCTCGGCATGGGCGATCCGTAATCCGGTTGCGCCGATCGTGCTGTTCATCGCCCTGACGCTCGCCGGGATCGTCAGTTTCATGCAGATGCGCGTGAACAACCAGCCCGATATCGATTTTCCGGCGGCCGTTGTCCTGGTCAGCCAGCCCGGTGCCGCGCCGACTGAGCTCGAAACGCAGGTTACGCAAAAGGTCGAATCGGCCATTCGCGGGATCAACGGCGTCGACGAGATAAACTCGACCGTGCGCGAGGGTGCGTCCACCACGTCGGTCCAGTTCACCATCGGTACCCCGATCGATCGTGCGGTCAACGATGTCCGCGACGCCATTTCGAACATCCGCTCTGATCTGCCCGACGGCATATTGGAGCCACAGGTTACGCGCGTCGATATCACCGGCGATCCGATCGCGTTCATATCGGCGCAGGCGACCGACATGACGATCGAGGACCTGAGCTGGTACGTCGACAACACCGTCGCCAAGCGGATATTGGGAATATCGGGGCTGGCCGCCGTCAATCGCAGCGGTGGCGTCGATCGCGAGATACAGGTCGTCCTCGACCCCGCCAAGTTGCAAAGCCAGGGCGTTACCGCGTCTCAGGTCAATCTTCAGTTGCGCGCGGTCAATACCAACGCAGCAGGGGGCCGCGCCGAAATCGCCGGCTCCGAACAGGCGGTGCGGGTTATCGGCAATGCCAAGAACGCTTTTGCCCTGTCGCAAACGCAGATCGCGGTCGGGAATGGACGGACCGTCAAGCTCGCCGACATCGCGACGGTGCGCGACAGCTATGCCGAACAACGCAGTCTGGCGCGGATGAACGGGCGACAGGTGCTCGCCTTCTCGATCGAGAAGGCCAAGGGCGGATCGGACGTCTCGGTCTATGATGCGGTCCACAAGGAACTCGCCAAGCTTGAGAAAGAGAATCCGAAAGTTCACTTCAGCGAACTCTACACAAGCGTCGGCTATACCAAGGAGCAATATAAATCTGCCCTGGAATCAATGGCCGAGGGTGCGATCCTGGCGGTTTTGGTGGTTTTCCTGTTCCTGCGCGACAAGCGGGCCACCGTGATTTCGGCGCTTGCGATTCCGCTGTCTGCGATCCCGACATTCTGGTTCATGGATTTGCTGGGCTTTTCCCTGAACGGCCTCAGCCTCCTCGCGCTCAGCCTTGTCGCGGGTGTGCTGGTCGATGATGCTATCGTGGAAATCGAGAACATCGTGCGCCATATGCGGATGGGCAAGACCGCCTATCAGGCCTCGATCGATGCCGCCGATGAGATCGGGCTGGCTGTACTGGCGACGACGATGGCAATTGTCGCGGTGTTCCTGCCCGTTGGCCTGATGCCCGGTATCTCAGGCCAGTTTTTCAAGAATTTCGGGCTGACGGTGGTTGCCGCGGTGTTGATGAGCCTTGCCGTCGCGCGCCTGATCACGCCGATGGCTGCCGCCTATTTCCTGAAAAGCCACGGTGCCGCGTCGCATGGCGAGGGCCGCCTGATGGACTGGTATATGCGGACGTTGCGCTGGACGCTGCTGAACCGGTGGAAGACCATATTGGTCGGCATCGCGGCGTTCGTCGGAACCATTGTTGCGTTCTGGGGAATACCCATGACGTTCCAGCCGACGATCAATACCGACTATAGCCAGATCCGGATCGAACTGACGCCGGGATCGACATTGTCGCAGACCGCCGCCGTCACCGACGCCGTGACCCGGCAGATAGAGAGTGCTCCCGAAGTGGCATCGGCATTTTCGAGGATCAACGTCGGCAATGCGAACATCTATGTGACGTTGAAAAAGACGCGTCAGATAACAAGCGTGCAATTCGAGCGGAATTGGGCACCGAAACTTAACATGGTTGCCGACGCGCGCGTGGCGTTCCAGTCGCAGTCCAATGGCGGGCCAGGCGGGACGGGCCGCGACATCACGATAACGATCGGTGGCGATGATCCGGATGCGTTGCTGGCGCGCGGCAACATGATCGTCGAACAGATGCGGGCAATGCCCGAACTCCGTGCGCCGCGCACCGCCGCCGACCTGCAGCGCCCCGAAATCGTCATCCACCCGCGCATGGACCTTGCCGCCGAACTTGGCGTGACGACACAGGCGCTGAGCCAGACGATCCGCATCGCGACGTTGGGCGATATCGATCAGAACACAGCCAAGTTCTCGCTGTCCGACCGGCAGATTCCGATTCGGACACTGATCGGCGAAGATGCCCGTCGCAGCCTGTCGACCATCCAGAACCTGCCGGTGCCGACTGCGACCGGCGGTTCGGTGCCGCTGAACGTCGTCGCCGACGTCGGTTTTGGCGCAGGACCGACGGTTATCCAGCGGACCAACCAGATCAGGCGATTGTCCATCGGTGTCGATCTGGCCCCAGGGCTGGTGTCGGGTGATGCGCTGCCCAAGATCGAGGCGCTGCCGGCGCTGAAGAACCTCCCGCAGGGTATCAAGG
The DNA here is from genome assembly GCA_028289885.1 of Sphingomonadales bacterium. GTDB lineage: Bacteria > Pseudomonadota > Alphaproteobacteria > Sphingomonadales > Sphingomonadaceae > Sphingomonas_O. The sequence continues at coordinate 1,827 of JAQGKX010000093.1, read as the reverse complement.
AACTGAAGCTCGGTGAGGCCAAATGGCAGGGCGAGTTGCTGATGAACTTCGTCATCGCGGTGGTATCGGGAGTGTTCCTCGTGTTTGCCGTGCTGGTGTTGCTCTACAAGCGCGTGATGCCGCCCTTCGTGAACATGGGATCGCTGTTGCTGGCACCACTCGGCGGCGCGCTGGCGTTGCGGCTGACCGGAATGCCAATATCGCTGCCGGTCCTGATCGGCTTCCTCATGCTGCTCGGTATCGTTGCCAAAAACTCGATCCTGCTGGTCGATTTCGCGCTTGAGGAAATCGCCAAGGGCGTCGATAAATCGGTCGCGATCATTGATGCGGGGCACAAACGCGCACAGCCGATCCTGATGACGACGGTGGCGATGGTCGCGGGCATGGTGCCGGTTGCGCTGTCATTGTCCGGTGATGGCAGCTGGCGCGCGCCGATGGGTATTACCGTGATCGGAGGATTGATCGTGTCGACGTTGCTGACCCTGCTTATCGTGCCTGCAACGTTCAGCCTTGCCGTCGGTATCGAGGAACGGTTGGGGCCATGGCTCGCGCGCAAGCTGACCAATGGCGGCGAACATGGTGACAAGGCCCCGGTAGCAGACCCGGCCGAATGAACCAGCGGCGTGGCTGAGCGTTAGTCGGATATGGCCACTCGCATCGCTGGTTTACGACTGATCCCCATGCAGGGCGGCCCCGGCAGGATGCGAATGGTCGCAACCGGTTTGCTGGTGCTGATGGCGGCAGTTTATGTTGTCACGCGCACCTTCAGCCATATACATCCGGCGATAGGATTCGTCCGTGCCTTTGCGGAGGCGGCGATGGTCGGCGGGCTGGCCGACTGGTTCGCGGTGACGGCGCTGTTCCGGCATCCGCTTGGCCTGCCGATCCCGCATACCGCGATCATCCCGCGCAACAAGGACCGCATCGGCGATACGCTGGCGCTGTTCCTGCGCGACAACTTCCTGACACCGGCAGTCGTCGGGCGGCGGATGCGCAAACTCGACCTTGCGTCGGCGGCGGGCCGGTTTCTGGCCGCGCCGCCGGAAAGTGCGGGACGGATGCGCAGCGGGGCTTCGCGGCTGGTCGTCCATATGATCGGATCGCTCGATCAGGAACGCCTTGGCGGCATGGTCAAGGGTGCAATTTCGTCGCGGATACGCAGTCTCGATCTGGCACCGCTGCTGGGGCAGGCACTGAGCGCGGCGATTGCCGAACAGCGCCATTTGCCGCTGCTGGACGGGCTGATCCGCTGGTCGGGCAAGACACTGATGCACAACGACGCGCTGATCCGCGACATGGTCCACAAGCGCGCGGGCAGCATCATGCGCTGGACCGGACTGGACGAGACGCTGGCCAATGCCATCGTCAACGGGTTGCAGAAGATGCTCGACGACATGGCCGCGGACAGCGAACACCCCTTGCGGGCGAAAGCCGAGGAGGGGCTGGCAAAGCTTGCGCACGACTTGCAGTTCGACGAACGCATGAAGGAACGGGTGGCGGGCTTTCGCGACGAGATACTGGTCAACCCCGCAATGCTGCGATGGCTGGACGGCCTGTGGGAACAGGCGCGGTTGGCCATGCTGCGGGCGGCAAAAAACCCCGATGCGGCGCTGGCGGGTAAGTTCGGCGAGATGCTGAAGCAACTCGGGGCGACCCTGCAGGAGGACGCCCGCCTGCGCTCGACGATCAACCGATTTGCACGACGGACGGCAATCGGGGTGACGGCAAGCTATGGCGACCAGATCGTGCGGCTCGTTTCGGACACGGTGCGCGGGTGGGATGCCAATACGATCACCGGGCGGCTGGAAAATGCCGTTGGCCGCGACC
>JAQGKX010000181.1 GCA_028289885.1 Sphingomonadales bacterium | reverse complement strand
CCCAGCGACTCTTTGCGGCCCCGATAAATCCGCGGCAAGCCAATTCATTCTCACGCGGCGGTGTTTCCATATGTGAATGGAACAGTCGCCCGCCTTCCACTACATAGACGATGCCGAGAACGGCAATCCCGATGCCGAAATTTCCGGTGGCGAGCGGAACCGTCGTTTCATCGAACGACTGGCCGATCAACGTGCCAACCGCGACCGCCCCGATGCTGGTGACCGTACCCCTGATCCACGAGGCCGTGTCCGCGATATGCCACCCCGCCTTCGTGATTCGGATGATGACGCCCCGATTGTCACTGAAAATACACATGGCGAAGTTAGGCGCGTGTTAATCACTTCAGGGGACATCAAATGACTTCGATCGCCATTGACGCAGGGAGGCCGATCGGCCGACCGAATTTCGAGAACGGCTCGGGAAAGATGGGGCTGATCGTATTCGTCGGGCTTCTGGTCGTCGGCGTCGTGTTCGCGGCGTTCAGCGTGTCGAGCGACATTGCCGCCAGCCACACCGCCACCGTGGCAACCGGCGCTTATTTCCTGCTCGGTCTCGCGCTCCTGATTGCGCTCGGTTTTGAATTCGTGAACGGCTTTCATGACACCGCCAATGCCGTTGCCACCGTCATCTACACCAACGCGCTGCCGCCGACGGTTGCGGTGCTATGGTCGGGAGTGTGGAATTTCCTCGGCGTGCTCGTGTCGTCCGGCGCGGTCGCGTTCGGCATTATCTCGCTGCTGCCGGTCGAACTGATCCTGCAGGTCAGCGGCGGCACCGGCTTCGCGATGGTCTTTGCGCTGCTGATCGCGGCGATCATCTGGAATCTCGGGACATGGTGGCTTGGCCTGCCGTCGTCGTCGTCGCACACGCTGATCGGGTCGATCATCGGTGTCGGCCTCGCCAACCAGCTCATGCACTTGTCGAGTGGAACGTCGGGCGTCGACTGGGGCAAGGCGAAGGATATTGGGTCGTCGCTGCTGCTTTCGCCGCTGCTGGGATTTGCCTGCGCCGCGATATTGATGGTCGTGCTGAAGACGTTCGTGAAGGTTCCTGCACTCTATAAGGAGCCGGTCGGCAACAAGCCCCCTCCGCTGATGATCCGCGGCTTGCTGGTGTTGACCTGCACGCTGGTTTCGTTCTTCCACGGTTCGAACGACGGGCAGAAGGGCATGGGACTCATCATGCTCATCCTGATTGGTACCGTGCCGACCGCTTACGCGCTCAACCGCGCGATGCCGCAGACCGAAGTGGCGCACTTCATCTCCGTTGCACAACAGGCCGATGTGGTACTGGTTGCGGGATCGAAGGGCGTTGCGGCTCCTGCCGACGCGCGGGCTGCGGTGACGACTTACGTCCAGTCGCACACACTGACACCGGCGACATTGCCCGCCATCGCCGCGCTGACGGGCGCGATCGGCAATCAGGTTCGCCAATACGGCAATCTGGCTGCTGTTCCTGCGGGTTCGACCGCCAACGTCCGCAACGACATGTACCTTGCGTCGGAAGCCTTGCGTATCCTCGACAAGACCAAGGCCGTGCCATTCTCCGATAAGCAGGCGGCGTCGTTGAAGGATTTCCGCAAGTCGCTCGACGCCTCGACCAAGTTCATTCCGAACTGGGTCAAGATTGCCGTCGCTATCGCACTGGGCCTCGGCACGATGGTCGGCTGGAAGCGGATCGTCATCACGGTCGGCGAAAAGATCGGCAAGACGCACCTCACCTATGCACAGGGTGCGTCGGCTGAAATCGTTGCTGCGGCGATGATCGGTGCGGCGGACAGCTTCGGGCTGCCGGTATCGACCACCCACGTCCTGTCGTCGGGCGTCGCGGGGACGATGACGGCCAATGGTTCGGGCCTGCAATGGGGGACGCTGCGCAACATGCTGACCGCATGGGTGCTGACGCTGCCGGTTTCGATCCTGTTGTCGGGGACCCTGTTCTTCATCTTCAGCAGGATTTTCGGATAGGTTCGACGCTGACGATGAATGTGATCGACGTTGCACGGCCCTGGCTGATCTGGGGATATGATTTCAGCAGTCAGGGCAGCACCGTCATCTCGACGGGTGCGACCGAGATCGACCGGGCGGTTCCAGCGGGGGTGTTTCGCTGGCTTCACCTGAACCTTGCCGACCAGCGGACCTTTGCGTGGCTGAGCCAGTCAAGCGATCTTCCCGACGCGGCGCGGGACATGTTGCGTTCCCAGGATCTGCATGCGCGGGCGCTGGTTCTGGAGGGTGCGCTGGCGGGCGTGCTTCCGGATTTCGAACGCGATCTGGACGCGACCGCATTTACCCAGACCGGTGCATTGCGTTTCGTCCTGACCGACCGGCTGATGATCACCGCGCGGCTCCACCCGGTTTGCGCGGCCGACATCATCCAGCGACGGATTGAGGCCGGGGTCGTGCCGAGGGACGGCCCGGCGGCGCTCGACCTGCTGATCTCATCGCTTGCACAGGTCGGGAGCGACCTGGTCGAAAAGCTGATCGTAACGGTGCAGGACGCCGAGGATGCGCTGGTGAACGAAGACCGTTCCCCCAACGTCCGCGCGCTGGTGATGGTTCGTCGGCGCGCGGTCATGCTGCATCGTCACCTATACGGCGTCCGTGGTGTCCTCGGCCGGCTGGAGGACGAGGACGACGTTCCCGAGGCGTTTCAGGCAACACTCGCCCGGCTGATCCAAAGGGTCAGGGCGCTCGACGGCGATGTCGGCGTGCTGCAATCCAACTTGCGTGAACTGCGCGAAGAACTCGACGTGCAGACCGCCAATCGCGTCAACCAGAACCTCTATTTGCTGTCGGTCCTGAGTGCGTTGCTGCTGCCAGCAACGTTCGTGACCGGGTTTTTCGGCATGAACACCGGCGGGATGCTGTGGTTTGCAGACAGGGGCGGTACGTTGAAGGCCACCGTTGTCATCGCAGCGGTGGCCATTGCAGTGTTTTTCGTTTTGCGGAAACGAGGGTTCTTCAGGATTTAGCCGATGGCTTACCGACAGCTGGTGCCGGTCGAGCTGAGATTGATACACTGGCCATCGACCACCGGCGTGGGCACCTTGGCCAGCGCGGCGAGTGTCGGCGCGATATCGACGGTTTCCACGGGCGTCGCGCGTGTCTCCGCAGCTGCGCCGGGCCACCAGAACAGGATCGGTACCTGTCGGTCATGGTCCCACGGCGATCCATGTCCGGCGACCGTATCGCCGGGTCCGCGCGGCACACCGAAGCTGGTGCGCGCGGCATAGGCGACGGCGATATCGCCCGACCGTTCGGCATCGTAGCTTTCATGGAAACGCTGCGCCATGCTGAGCTTGTCGGGTGCGGTGTGCGGCGGGACCGTCGCGGCCTCGACCTGTTTGCGCGAAAAGGCTTCACGCACTTCGGGTTGTTGTTTCAGCCAGGCGATGGTGGCGTCGCTGACCTTTGCGCGCAGTGCCGCATCGGGGCCGACGTTGATGTAGAGTTGCTGCGGGTCATCGCCGACGATGGGTTCGTAAGTGATGCCGACCTGGCTGGCGACCGCCTTGTTGAGCCGGGCGATTAGCGCTCCGCTGTCCAGCCGAGCTGCGGTGGTATCGTGCTCATGCTCGCGTTCGGCGGCATCGGTTGCGCCGTGATCGGCGGTCAGGACAACGACGAAGGGCACTCCAATGTGCTGCAGGCTGTCGATCAGTCGCCCGATCGAGGCATCGAGTGCGGCTTGTTGAACGCACATTTCCGCACCGCCGTTTCCGTAACGGTGGCCGACATAGTCGGTGGCGGACAGGCTCACGGCCAGAACATCGGTTGCGGGGCCGTGGCCCAGATTCTCACGCGCGATCAGGTTTTGCGCAAAATCGACGACCGTCGCGTCGAACAGCGGCGAGGCGCGCAGATTTTCCTGGAAATCGGTGGTCAGCAGGAAGTCGGGATTATCCTCGACATGGGCGGCGATATCGGGCGGAACCTTGCCCGACAGGTTCATATTGCCGAATTTGTGGGGCTGCTGGAGCGCCGCACATTCGGGCGAAGCCGTCGGCCAGAGCGGGGGCGGGGCTTTGGTCCAGCTTTCGAACTGTGCCTTGTCGAAGGCGCGGATCGGTTCTGTAATTGCGGGAGTTGCAGGCCCTGCGAATGCAGAGGTGGTGAAGCCGGTGCCGTCCACCCACCAGTAAACGCCATCCGCATGTTTTCCCGCCATGGTGATCGCGGCACGGTCCTTGCCCGACACGGCAAAGGACCGTGCGCCGGGTTGTGCGGCCTTCACCCAGTCGCCGAGGGTCGTGACGCGCATGTTCTGCGGGCCGCGCGCGTTCGCATCCGACGAACCGGGCGCAAGGACGCAATAGACGTTGGAGCCGGTCTTCACGTCGAACCAGCTGTTGGCGACGATGCCGGTGCCCGCGGGGTGGCGACCAGACAATATCGTCGAATGGCCCGGGCAGGTTTCGGTGGCGGCATGGCTTTGATAACCGACCGGAAACGCGACGCCGCCCGCGATGGTCTTCAGCCCCCGGACGTAGGTCGACCGGTAACGCTGGAAAAGTTCGGACGAGAATTGATCAACCGCAATCGCGACGATCAGCTTGGGCTTCACCGGAGGCGGAGTGGGTTGGGCATGGGCGGTCGTCGACAGCAGCGCCAGTGCGGCGGTTCCGATCAAGGTACGGATCAAGTCGATCTCCATGGCATGAAAAGAGCGTTCAAGCGGCTTTGCTAAGCGTGCCTGCCGGGACCAGGGCATCGACGAACTGCCGCGCACTGGCTGCCCATGTATAGTTCGCTCCGTACGCGGCGCAATCGGCGCGATCGCGGGTCAGGGCCGCAGCGGTGGCGGCCTCGATCGAGATATCGAGAGCGCCGGTTCCTGCTGTGACGATGTCGATTGGGCCGCTGACGGGGTAGGCGGCGACCGGTGTGCCGCATGCGAGCGCTTCGATCATCACCAGCCCAAAGGTGTCGGTGCGACTGGGAAAAACGAAGACGTCTGCCCCGGCATAGGCTCCGGCAAGGTCCTTCCCGGAAAGAGGCCCCATGAAGTGGACATGGGGGTAACGCGCCTGGAGCGTCGCCCGGGCGGGGCCATCCCCGACGACCACCTTCGTGCCGGGGTGCTCGGAGGCAAGAAAGGCTTCGATATTCTTTTCGACCGCGATACGCCCGACGTAAAGCTGGATCGGGTGCGGCAGGTCGGCATAGAGCGCGGGTGCGGGGGCATCGGGAGAGAAGTTCGTGAGATCGACCCCACGGCTCCAGTGCTTGGTATGCGCAACGCCGTGGGCGGCAAGCATCGTGCGCACCGACGGTGTGGAGACGAGCACGGCTTCGGACGGGCCGTGGAACCAGCGAATATACCGCCAGACCCATTCGGCGGGCATCCCGGTTCGGGCCGCGAAATAATCGGGAAACTGGGTGTGATAGGCCGTGGTGAACCGGTACCCGTTGCGAACGCACCAGCGGCGGGCGGCAAGGCACAAGGGTCCCTCGGTGGAGAGGTGGACGGCGTCGGGCGCAAAGGTGGTGATCCGCGCGCCAACCCATGACGCGCGGGTCATCGCCAGCCTGATCTCGGGATAGGTCGGGCAGGGTATCGATGGATAATGGTTTGGTGAGATTACCTCGACCACATGACCCTGTTTTTCGAGCTGCGCGCGGGTGGCGAGGAGGGTGCGGACGACACCGTTCACCTGGGGTGTCCAGGCATCGGTGACGATTGCGATCCTCATGCCCTGATCCTCACGCTGCTATCCTGAGGCCGGGAACGGCCTCGCGCTTGGCTATCTCCTCGGACCAGTGCAGCACTTCCATCCGCCCGTCGAAATGTTCGACCAGCGCGGTGCAGCCCTCTACCCAGTCGCCGTCGTTGTAATATTCGATGCCCCCGATGTCGCGGAGTTCGGCGTTGTGGATGTGGCCACAGACGACGCCATCGACGCCGCGCGCACCGGCTTCGTGCGCGACGATCTCCTCGAACCGGCCGATGAAGGCGACCGCGTTCTTGACCTTGTGCTTGGCGTGTTTGGACAGCGACCAATAGGGCAGGTCGAACCAGTTTCGCACCTTGTTCACGATGTGATTACACCGCATCAGCATCTCGTAGGCAGCGTCACCGACGAACGCGAGCCAGCGGTGCGCGAGCATCACGGCGTCGAATTCATCACCATGCAGGACAAGCAGGCGGCGACCGTCGGCGGTCTGGTGGATATGTTTGCGCTTGATCTCTACCCCGCCGAAGCTGAGGCCGCTGAACTGGCGGAACATTTCGTCGTGGTTGCCCGGAATATAGATCATCCGGGTGCCGCGCTTGGCACGTTTCAGGATGCGCCAGACGATGTCGTTGTGCGCGGCGGGCCAGTAGAATTTCTTCTTCATGCGCCAGCCGTCGATGATGTCGCCGACGAGGTACATCGTCTCGCTATCGACGGAATCGAGGAAATCGATCAGCATCGCGGCCGCACAACCGCGCGTGCCGAGGTGGACGTCGCTGATCCAGATCGTCCGGAACCGGCGGCGATGGCCTTCGCGTTCGGGGATTGCAGGCTCGCCGCCGTGAAAATCCGCCAGATCGGCGGCAAACGGGAACATCGTGATGGCGTCCATAGATTGCTCCCACGGGGTCCGAGGCCCACGCGCAATCCTATGGCGTTGCTTTGTTACAGCCCGCTGGCATTCCCGTGCACTAAATATGACTGTCGTGTCGGGGTCAGAACGTCACCGCTGTCAGACCCTGTCCGTCCTGGCCGCGAACAGGCCGAATGCCACGATGATGAGGTAGCAGGCGATTGGGATGACCATCGCCGTCCCGATCGTCGATGCGTCGGCTAAACCACCCGTCAACAACGGCACGATGGCTCCGCCGACGATTGCCATGCACAGCAGGCCGGAGCCTTCTGGCGTCTTGGGACCGAGGCCCTGCAGCGCGAGCGAGAATATCGTTGGGAACATGATCGAGTTGAAAAGGCCGACCGCGATCATCGACCAGCCCGATACCGTTCCGTGCGTGCCGATCGAGATCAGGACGAGCAGTGCCGCCGTTGCCCCGAACCCGGCCAGCAATTTGCCGGGACTGATGCGATTGAGCAGCCACGCACCGATGAAGCGCCCGACCATCGCGCCGCCCCAATAGAAGGACAGGTGCTTGCCCGCCGATTGTGCGTCCAGCGCCAGCGTCGTCGGCTGTTGGAGGTAGCTGACGAGCAGCGAGCCGATCGAGACCTCTGCACCGACATAGACGAACAACGCGACCACGCCGAACAGGACGCGTGGGCGCTGGAGCAGGCGGATGCTGTCCATGAAGCCGACGTTGCCCGGTGTCTCGTTCGGCAGGGTCTTTCGCAGCGTCCAGAAGATCGCCGCGACGATGGCAAGGACGACCGCGATGCCGAAATAGATATGCGCGACGACGGCTCCCTCTGCGCTGCGAAAGGCGGGCAGTGCGGCGGGTGCTATGGTCGCGGGATCGGTCGCGGCAACCGAGCCGAGGATCAGCATCGATCCGATATAGGGAAAAAGCGTGGTGCCAAGCGAGTTGAACGCCTGCGCAAAGGTCAGCCGGCTGCTTGCACCCGCCGGATCGCCGAGGCTGGCGATGAGGGGGTTGGCCGCCACCTGCAAGATAGTGATGCCGGCGGCCAGCACGAACAGCGCGATCAGGAAGCCACCATATATTCCGGCTCCTGCGGCGGGCCAGAACAGCAGCGCCCCGATTGCCATGACGACGAGACCAAGGACGAGTCCGCGGACATAGCCGATCCGCGCGATCGCCGTGCCTGCCGGGATAGAAACAATCGCATAGGCCATGAAGAAAGCGAACTGGGTCAGCATTACCTCGGCATAGGAAAGCGCGAATAATCCCTTGAGCTTCGGAATAAGGACGTCGTTAAGGCTGGTCGCTCCGCCCCACACGAAGAACACGCCGATCACAAGCCAGACGAGCGTGCCGGACGCCGTGCTGGACGAAGAAGCTGGGGCAGGGCGGGATGGCGACGGGGTGACGCTCATTGTTTCTTCTCCGGTAACAGGGTGTGGGCTAGCACGGCGTCGTCAAATCCAGGTCCGAACGCGTCATGCCGGCCAGCGAAAATCACGATTGCCCACGACAATACCGCAGTGGGAACACACCTCCAGCCTTTTAGCTCGGGTCGATCGCGATCTACGACAAACGCGCCTGTTGAGGTTCGCCTGAACAAGTCATCCGCAAGCGATGGCACGTTACCCGGACGCGCTGGCGGCCTCTCCATCGATGTGCACCGATATGCGTGCCAGAACGGCATCGACCAGCACTTGCCCGCCCGGCACCGCGTTGAGTTCGGACACGACGCCATCGAAGGGCGCGGTCAGCGTGTGTTCCATCTTCATGGCTTCGAGGGTGAGCAAATTCTGGCCCTTGGTCACCGTGTCGCCTTCGGCAACATCGACCGCGATCACGCGGCCCGGCATCGGGGACAATATGCTGCCATCGCTGGCCGCGCCTGCATGCGATCCGCGCGGCTCATGACGGGTGTAGCGACGGGCGAAGCCATCGCTGAACGCCAGCACTTCGGAGGCGGGCCCGGCGTCCTCGACGTCGCCGAGTTCGACGACATGGACGGTGCCGCTGTCGTCGATGATGCGGGCTTCGGCGCGGGGAGCCGCGTTCAGGCGGAAGCCCAAGGCCGCTTCCCACGGCTTGGTGCCGACATTGGCGAACAGCAGCCGCGCGGCTTCGACCAGTTGTTCGGGGTCTGCCTTGGGTGGCGTCACCAGAGCATCGATGTCGCGCGCGATCAGTCCGGTATCGACATCGCCGTCGATGAAGTCGGCATGGTCGAGCAAACGGCCAAGGAAGCCCGCATTGGTGTTGACCGGCCAGACTTCGGTATCGCCGATCCCGTCGCGAAGCCCATTGATCGCATCGTCGCGCGTTGCGCCGTGGGCGATCAGTTTCGCAATCATCGGATCGTAGAAGGGCGAAACCTCGCCGCCTTCCTCGACGCCGGTATCAACACGGAGCTCGTCTGGAAACACGAGATGTTCGAGCGTTCCGATGGATGGCAGGAAGCCGGTTGCGGGGTTCTCGGCATAGAGCCGCGCTTCCATCGCCCAGCCATTGATGCTGAGTTCGTCCTGACGTTTGGGCAACGATTCTCCGCTGGCAATGCGCAACTGCCATTCGACGAGATCGACGCCGGTGATTTCCTCGGTGACGGGATGCTCGACCTGCAACCGGGTATTCATCTCCATGAACCAGATGCGGTCGGCGCGCAGGCCCTCGGACGCGTCGGCGATAAACTCGATCGTGCCCGCGCCCACGTAATCGACGGCCTTTGCCGCCTTGACCGCCGCCGCACATAGGGCCTCGCGGGTGGCTGGGTCCATGCCGGGGGCGGGAGCTTCCTCGATGACCTTTTGATGGCGGCGCTGCAACGAACAGTCGCGTTCGAACAGGTGGACGACATTGCCGTGTTTGTCGCCGAACACCTGCACCTCGATATGGCGCGGGCGCTGGATATATTTCTCGATCAGGACGTGCGTGTTGCCGAACGAGGACGCCGCCTCACGCTGGCACGAGGTGAGCGCGTCGGCGAAATCGGCCGCCGCCTCGACCATCCGCATGCCCTTGCCGCCGCCGCCCGCAACCGCCTTGATCAGCACCGGATAACCGATGGTGTCGGCCTCGGCGGCCAGCAGGGCAGGGGTCTGGTCTTCACCCATGTATCCCGGCGTCACCGGTACACCCGCCGCCGACATCAGCTTCTTGGCGGCATCCTTCAGGCCCATCGCTGTGATGGAGGCCGGGTTAGGCCCAACCCAGACCAGCCCCGCATCGATCACGCTTTGCGCAAACGCGGCGTTTTCTGACAGGAAGCCGTAACCCGGGTGGATCGCCTCGGCCCCGCTCGACAGGGCGGCGGCGATGATCTTTTCACCGATCAGATAGCTCTCGCGGGCGGGGGACGGCCCGATATGGACGGACTCGTCAGCCGACCGAACATGCAGAGCGTCGGCATCGGCATCCGAATAGACGGCAATTGTGCGGATACCCATCCGGCGTGCGGTGCGGATGACACGGCAGGCGATCTCGCCCCGGTTTGCGATAAGGAGGGATTGGATCATCGTCACATCCTGAACACCCCAAAGCGGGCCGCCTCGGGTATCGGTGCATTGAGCGTCGCCGAAAACGCCAGCCCGAGCACGTCGCGTGTCTGGGCCGGGTCGATGACGCCGTCGTCCCACAGCCGGGCCGTGGCGTAATAGGGGCTGCCTTCTTCTTCGTATTTTTCGCGGACCGGTGCCTTGAAGGCTTCGGCCTCCTCTGGCGTCCATGAGTCGGCATCGCGGTGGACTGTGGCCAGCACCGATGCAGCCTGTTCGCCGCCCATCACGCTGATCCGCGCATTCGGCCAGCTGAACAGGAAACGTGGTGAATAGGCCCGCCCGCACATGCCGTAATTGCCCGCGCCGAAACTGCCGCCGATCAGCACGGTGATCTTCGGGACGCTGGCCGTCGCGACCGCCGTGACCAGTTTTGCGCCGTGTTTGGCAATACCCTCCGCCTCATATTTGCCGCCGACCATGAAGCCCGAGATATTCTGCAGGAACAACAACGGGATGCGACGCTGGCAGGCGAGTTCGATGAAGTGCGCGCCCTTGACCGCGCTTTCGCTGAACAACACGCCATTGTTGGCGAGGATCGCGACGGGGATCCCCCAAATATGCGCGAATCCGCAGACGAGGCTGGTGCCGTACAGCGCCTTGAATTCGTGAAACTCGCTGCCATCGACCAGCCGCGCGATGACCTCGTGTACGTCATAGGGTGTGCGCACATCGCCCGGCACGACGCCGTAGAGCTCCCCCGCGTCGAACTTCGGCAGGCGCGGGTCGATGATGTCGATGCCCGGGTCATGTGGCAGGCCCAAGGTCGATATTATGTCGCGGACGATACTCAGCGCGTGTTCGTCGTTCTCCGCAACATGATCGACGACGCCCGACTTGCGGCCGTGGGTATCCGCGCCACCAAGTTCCTCCGCTGAAATGACCTCGCCAGTGGCGGCCTTTACCAGCGGCGGTCCGGCGAGGAAGATCGTTCCTTGCCCGCGTACGATGATCGTCTCGTCCGACATCGCTGGTACATAGGCACCTCCCGCCGTGCAGCTTCCCATGACGCAGGCGATCTGTGGGATGCCCTTGGCGCTCATATTGGCCTGGTTGAAGAATATACGTCCGAAATGATCGCGATCGGGGAAAACCTCGGCCTGATGGGGCAGGTTCGCGCCGCCGCTGTCGACCAGATAGATGCACGGCAGATGGTTCTGCTCGGCAATCTCCTGCGCGCGAAGGTGCTTCTTCACGGTCAGCGGGTAATAGGTGCCGCCTTTCACCGTCGCGTCGTTGCAGACGATCATGCACTGTCGACCTGAAACCCGCCCGATGCCGGCGATCACGCCCGCGCCGGGGACTTCGCCGTCATAATGATCATTTGCCGCCAGTTGCCCGATTTCGAGGAACGGCGATCCCGGATCGAGCAGCCGCTCGACGCGCTCGCGGGGCAGCAATTTTCCGCGCGAGGTGTGGCGCTCACGCGACTTCTCGTTGCCGCCAAGTGCAGCCTCGGCGACGCGGGTGTGGAGTTCATCGACGAGCGCGCGATTGTGCGCTGCGTTGGCCTGGAACTGGCTGCTGTCGGACCTGAGCAAGGAGGTGAGGGTCGGCGCGCTCATCCGCCGATCAACTCGCGACCGATCAGAAAGCGGCGGATTTCATTGGTGCCCGCGCCAATATCGTACAGCTTGGCATCGCGCAGGAACCGTTCGACCGGCCATTCCTTTGTGTAACCAGCCCCGCCCAGCGCCTGAATGGCCTCCAGCGAACATTTCACGGCATTTTCGGAAGCCAGCAGGATCGCACCCGCCGCATCGAAGCGCGTCGTCTTGCCCGCATCGCAGTTACGCGCCACCGCATAGACATAGGCCCGCGCCGAGTTCAGCGCGACGTACATATCGGCGATCTTGCCCTGCATGAGCTGGAACTGGCCGATCGCCTTGCCGAACTGCTTGCGCTCGCGGACATAGGGAATCACGACCTCCAGACACGCCTGCATGATGCCGATCGGTCCCGCCGCGAGCACCGCGCGTTCATAGTCCAGACCCGACATCAGGACGCCAACGCCACCATTCAGCGGCCCCATGATGTTTTCTACGGGAACCTCGCAGTCCTCGAACACCAGCTCGGCGGTATCGCTGCCGCGCATTCCCATTTTGTCGAGCTTCTTCGATACCGAAAACCCCGGCATGTCCTTCTCGATCAGGAACGCCGTGATGCCGCCCGAGCCGTCTCCGGTCTTGGCATAGACGACCAATGTGTCGGCTGTCGGTGCATTGGTGATCCAGAACTTGGTGCCGTTGAGGACATAGCCGTCGCCGTTAGACGTCGCCTTCAGCTTCATCGAGACGACGTCCGATCCCGAACCCGCTTCGGACATCGCAAGGCTGCCGAGGTGCTCGCCCGAGATCAGCTTTGGCAGATACTTTGCCTTCTGCTCAGGGTTTCCCCAGCGCCGGATTTGGTTCACACAAAGATTGGAGTGCGCGCCATAGCTGAGGCCGATGCTGGCCGAGGCCCGGCTGATCTCCTCCATCGCTACGACATGCTCGAGATAGCCGAGGCCGAGGCCGCCCCATTCCTCTTCGACAGTAATGCCGTGCAGCCCCAGCGCGCCCATTTCCGGCCAGAGTTCACGCGGAAATTTATTCGACTCATCGACCTCAGCTGCGATCGGCACGATCCGGTCGGTCGCAAACCGACGCGTTGTGTCGCGGATCATGTCGGCAGTTTCGCCGAGCGCAAAATCGAAATCCTGGGTCATGAACGATTGCTCTCTTTAGTCGCTATTACGCTCAATAAAGCCAAACCGCGCATTGGAAAAATTGAATTTATCGGAAATCCATCATAGGAAATAACTATGATCAGCCGCACGCAACTCCGCCAGTTCCTCGCCGTCGTCGATACCGGGAGTTTCACCCAGGCGGCATCATCGATCAATGTCACCCAGCCGACCTTGTCAGCCGGTATCGCCGAACTGGAAAAAAGGGTCGGCATGAAATTGCTGGAGCGGACGAACCGCCGCGTCCAGCTAACCCCTGCGGGGAATCAGTTGCTGAAACACGCCCGCAGGATCGAGCGCGAATTTCGTGCCGCCGAAGCGAACGGCTCTGCCAGGCCGGTGCTCGTCAAACCGATACGTCTTGGCGTGTTGCACAGTATGGCGACGGCCCAGGTCGAAGCGGCGTTGCGCGCTTATCGCGGGGCCGAGCGTGTTGAGATTATGGAAGGTTCGCAGGCTGATTTGTCGAGCGCCATCGCCCGGGGAAAAATCGAAGCCGCGATCACCCTGATCGACCTGGATGAAAGCCGATCCGACCAGTCGATCCTCTATCACGAGCCATATTGTCTGGCGATGTCCGTATCGCACGACCTTGCGGGTCGCGACGTCGTCACCGCCGCCGAGATCGCGAACGAGCCAATGATCGTCCGCCGTTCCTGCGAAGTCCTGATGCAGACAAGCCGCTATTTTACCGAACGCGGCGTGCGACCTCCGTTCAGCTTCAAGTCCACGAACGACGATCGCGCGATGGCTATGGTCGGGGCGGGCCTTGGCATTACCGTGGCGCCAAAATCATATCGACGCCCGGGAATTGCGATGGCAAAACTTGATGGTTTCACGGCAACGCGCACCGTGGGCATCCGGTATTCGCAGCAGTGTATCGAGCGGTACGGACAAGGCCACGGGTTGTTTCAGGCCTTTGAGAGCAGAGTAAGCGCGGCGGGTTCTGGGTCGCAAGAGCAGGACGTGCTCGGCTCGCCGCGGCGGGGCTGAACTACCGGAGCCAGTGACCGGGTCAGCCATATTCCAGGCAGGAGACGATGGTGCACCCGACAGGATTCGAACCTGTGACCCCTGCCTTCGGAGGGCAGTACTCTATCCAGCTGAGCTACGGGTGCGTCGTGGTCGCGCTTAGCAAGCGTGTCGGGATTTCGCCAGCCCTATTGCTGGTCGGCCTCAGCGCTTCTGTTTCTTTTCCAGTTCGACCGGCTGGAACTGGCCAAGGCCGCAACTCGCACCGCGCATCAGGTTGGGCGACTGGAGGACCGTGATGATATCGACCGAACAAAGCTGGTTGGTCTGGGTCTTGTACAGGATGGTTTCGTTGAAGCCGAGGCCGGGGCAGGAATTGGGCAGGGTGTTCCGATAGACCTTGCCGTTGTTCATCACGAAATCGATGGTGCTGTCGCCGTGGACGCGGGTTTCCCTGATGTTCGAAGATTGTACGCAACTGACGGCCGGGCCGGTCGGCGTCGCGTTGGGAATGGCGTTACGATCGGCGGCGATGCTGCCCGTTGTGGCGAAGGCGGTCAGGACGGTCGCCAGTATGAGGTTGCGCATGAAACTCTCCCAGGATTGCCTATGCCGTTTTTTTAATCGGCTCCAATGACTTGGGGTTGAACGCGCAAAGGTCAATGACCGGGCAGCGCCAGCACTCGGGCGTCCGCGCCTTGCAGGTATAGCGACCGTGCAGGATCAACCAGTGATGTGCGTGGGTGCGGAAGGGCTGGGGGGTCTGGCGCTCGAGGATGGTTTCGACCGCCATTACCGTTTTGCCCTTGGCCAGCCCGGTCCGGTTGCTCACTCGGAAGACGTGCGTATCGACGGGGAAAGTTTCAGCCCCCAGCGCGACGTTGAGGACCACGTTGGCCGTCTTGCGACCGACGCCGGGGAGCGACTGAAGCTGATCGCGGTCGGTCGGAACTTCACCATCGAAATTGTCGATCAATTGCTGCGACAGGGCGATCACGTTCTTGGCCTTGGTGTTGAACAGCCCGATCGTCCTGATATGGGTTTTCAGCTCGTCGAGACCGAGGTCGACCATCGCCTTCGGATCGCGAACCTTGGCGAACAGCGCGCGCGTCGCCTTGTTCACGCCGGCATCGGTCGCCTGCGCGGACAGCACGACCGCCACCAGCAGCGTGTATATGTTGATCGATTCCAGCTCGGTCTCGGGCGACGGATTGATCTCCGCCAGCCGCCGATAGAACTCGAAAATGTCGGCCTTCTTCACAGATCCAGCACGTCCGCCATCGTGTAGCGGCCGGGCAGTTTGTCGGAGAGCCACAGTGCGGCCTTTACCGCCCCGCGCGCGAAAATTCCGCGATCCTCGGCGCGGTGGCCGAATTCGATGCGCTCGCCCTCGGTTGCCAAAATGACCATGTGATCGCCCGCGACCGATCCGCCGCGCAGAGATGCGAAGCCGATGCTACCCTCGTCGCGGGGGCCGTCGCGGTCGAAGCGGCTCAGTTCGGGGAGGCTCTTGCCGCGCCCTTTCGCCGCCGCTGCGCCGAGCAACAGTGCGGTTCCCGATGGCGCATCGACCTTGTAGCGATGGTGCATTTCCAGCACCTCGATATCCCAGTCGGCACCGAGCCTTGCCGTGGCCTGCTCGATCAGCGCCGACAGCAGATTGATGCCGAGCGACGTGTTCGCCGCCTGTATGATCGCGATATCGCGCGCGGCGTCGTCGATCATCGCCTGATGCGATCCATCCAGCCCGGTGGTCCCGATCAATATCGGCGTTTTCGCGATGCGTGCTGCCGTCAGATGCGCCGCGAGTGCCTTGGGTGAGGAGAAGTCGACGATTACATCGCTAACCTTGGCGAGCGCCGCTTCATCGCCGCCGACGTCCACGCCGCCGGCATAGGCCGCACCTGCGCCTTCGATCGCCACGACGATGGCCTGACCCATCCGGCCAGAGCTTCCAAAGATACCGACGCTGGTCATATTCGCTCTTCCCGCAAGATGCTGCCGTGCGGTAAGGCGAGCGGGCGGCCTAGTCCAGTCGCTCCATCAGCGCGCGCGCAGCCGCCGGGTTTCGCACTTTGGCCCCTGAGATCATATAGACGAACACATCGCGCCCGCCTTTGGCCCAGTTCCTTGCGGTGTCGGCCCAGCCATCGAGCGCCTTTGCGTCGTATCCGGTCGGCACATCCTCTACTGCGCGCTGTAACCGGGCATAGGTGAAGTCGCTGGTTTTCTGCTCGATCTTTGGGAACTCGTCGCTGTCGGCGAACACGATGGCGGCATTGTGTTTCTTTGCCAACGCATAGAACGCGGGGTCCAGAAAGCTGTCATCACGAACCTCCAGCGCATGGCGCAATGGCAGTCCGTCCTGCTTATCGGGCAACAGCGCCAGAAACCCGGCAAAATCATCCGCATCGAACTTTTTGTTCGCCATGAACTGCCACAGGATCGGGCCGAGCTTGTCGCCCAGTTCCACAATCCCCTGTTTCAGGAAGCGATCGATCGACTCCGCGCCATCGGCAAGAACCTTGCGATTGGTGGTGTACCGCGATGCCTTGACGCTGAACACGAACCCGTCTGGCGCGGCCTTGGCCCAGTTGGCAAACGTCGCGGGCTTTTGCGAGCCGTAATAGGTGCCGTTGATTTCGATCGAACTCAAATGCGACGCGGCATATTCGAGCTCGCGTTTCTGCGGCAGGTCATCGGGATAGAAAACGCCGCGCCACGGCTCGAATGTCCAGCCACCGACGCCCACCCTGATCTTACCCTGTGCCACCTGCGCCTCCATCATCTTCGACCTTGCCGAACCCCTGCCGATCTTGCAACGGTCCCGATCCTTCCGGAATGGCGCTGACAAAAGGGATGCCGACATGATTGCGCTGTTCGTTCTGGCACTGGCCCTCGCGATGGATGCCTTTGCCGTGTCGGTCGTTCAGGGCGCAGCGGCGCGGCACGGCTGGCGCGAAGCACTCCGCATGGGCGGCGCATTCGGGCTCGCGCAGGGGGTAATGCCCGCGTTCGGATGGGCGCTCGGTGTCGCGCTGGCTGGCGTGATCGAGACGATGGATCATTGGATCGCCTTTATCCTGCTCGGCTTCCTCGGGCTCAAAATGATCTACGAGGGGTTCCAGCCGGACGACGACGTACCGCGCGTGGCGCTCGATGGACGTGCGCTGCTGATGGCTTCGATTGCGACGAGCATCGATGCCGCGGCTGCAGGCGTGACGCTCCCGACGCTCGGACTGTCGGTGTTATTGTCCTGCGTCGTCATTGCCGTGGTGACGGCATTGTTCTGTGTGTTCGGCGTCCTGATGGGGTCACGATTGGGTCAACGCTTTGGCAAGCGGGCCGAAATCGCCGGCGGGCTCGTTCTGATCGCGCTCGGCACCCGCACATTGGCCCTGCATCTCGGCTGGTTTTAGGCGCACGGGGTCGCTTTGGCGGACCTATCTGCCATGCGGATCGTTACGAGTCGGTCAACAATCAGGAGAGACGTGTTGAAGATTCTCACATTCGCAGTCGGTGTCGCCATCGCAATCGGCGGCGTCGCGTCGAGCGCGCCTGCTTTCGCCCAGGATCACCGTGGCATGGACCAACGTGGCATGGATCATCGCGGCATGGACAACCGAGACCACCGCGGCGATAATTACAATCGTGGCCATGACCGCCGTTGGAACAACCATCACCGTTCGTGCCGTACGGTCTGGCGTCACCACCGCCGTATCCAGGTTTGTCGCTAAGCCGATGAGCCGCGACTAATCAACCCAGTCGAGTCCCATGTCGCGGTAGAGCATACGATCTTCGTCCCAGTTGGGCGCGACCTTGACGTGGAGGTACAGATGCACTTTCACGCCGAGCATCGCGCTCAACTCGGCGCGGGCCTTGCTGCCGATTTCCTTTAGCCGGGCACCACCCTTGCCGAGGACAATCGCGCGCTGGCTGTCGCGGGCGACGAGTATCTGCTGGTGGATTTCCAGCGAACCATCCTGCCGCTCGGTATATTTCTCGGTATCGACCGCACAGGCCTGTGGCAGTTCCTGATACAGCTGGTTGAAAATCTGCTCGCGCGTGACTTCTGCGGCCATCGTCCGGTCTGTGGCGTCACTCACCTGATCCTCGGGGAAATGCCATGGTCCCTCGGGCATCGCCGCCGCCAGTCGGGCCTTCATGTCGGCCACGCCGTCGCCGGTCGAAGCACTGATCATCAGCGTTTCGGTGAAATGGATGCGCTCGTTTAGGGCCTGCGCGTGCTTGAGCAGCTTGGCCTTGTCGGCGACATCGACCTTGTTCAGCACCAGCAGCTTCGGTTCGGGTCGCCCCTCGAGCCCGCTCAGGATCGTCTCGACTTTCAGGCCGAGTCCGCCCTTCGCGTCGATCACCAGAGCGATCAGGTCGGCGTCCGCAGCACCACCCCATGCGGCCTGCACCATCGCACGGTCGAGGCGGCGCTTGCCCTCGAAAATACCCGGAGTGTCGACGAGGATGATCTGCGTCTCGCCCTCAAGCGCCACGCCCATCAGCTTGGTCCGCGTCGTCTGCGCCTTGGGGCTGACGATGGCGACCTTCTGCCCGACCAGCGCATTGACCAGCGTCGATTTACCCGCGTTCGGTGCGCCGACGATGGCGACCATTCCGCAATGTTGCGTCACTTCAACTTCTCCAGCATCGCGACCGCCGCAGCGGTTTCGGCTTCCTGTTTCGAACTTCCGGTGGCGGTTGCCTCGCCCGCAGGCCCGAGGTTCACCGACACCGTAAAGCGAGGCGCGTGATGCGGTCCGCTGCGGTCGATGATTTCATAGACCGGCGCGCGCCGATTGTTCGCCGCCGCCCATTCCTGCAGCGCCGATTTCGGATGGCGCGGCGCATCGGCATGGCCCTCGACCAACTCGCGCCAATGGTCGCGCACGAAAGCGTCCGCCGCGTCGAACCCATGGTCCAGGTACAGCGCCCCGATCAGCGCCTCGGTTACGTCGC
>JAQGKX010000147.1 GCA_028289885.1 Sphingomonadales bacterium | reverse complement strand
CCGATCATGTCGGCGTCGTTCTCGTTCGCGGCTTCGAGAATTTTCGTCCACGGCACCATCACGCCGAGATCGATGACCTCATAGCCGTTACATTGCAGCACGACGCCGACGATATTCTTGCCGATATCGTGAACGTCGCCCTTGACCGTCGCCATGATGATCCGGCCCTTGGCACGCGATCCGGGCTCCTTCGCCGCCTCGATAAACGGGATAAGATGCGCGACCGCTTTTTTCATCACGCGCGCGGATTTGACGACTTGTGGCAGGAACATCTTGCCGCTGCCGAACAAGTCGCCGACGACGTTCATGCCGTCCATCAGCGGGCCTTCGATGACTTCGATGGGACGCGCGAATGCCTGACGGCACTCTTCGGTGTCATCGACGACATACATATCGATGCCCTTGACCAGCGCGTGTTCGAGCCGCTTCGTCACCGGCCAGCCGCGCCATTCCTCGGCGGCCTTTTCGGCAACCGCGTCGGTGCCGCGATATTTTTCGGCAAGGTTCACCAGCCGCTCGGTGCCGTCCTCGCGCCGGTTCAAGATCACGTCTTCACAGGCATCGCGCAATTCGGGGTCGATCGTGTCGTAAACGTCGAGCTGCCCGGCATTGACGATCGCCATGTCGAGCCCGGCCGGGATCGCGTAATAGAGGAAGATCGAGTGCATCGCGCGGCGGACGGGTTCGTTGCCACGGAACGAGAAGCTCAGGTTCGACAGCCCACCCGAGATATGCGCGTGCGGGCAGCGGACGCGGATTTCCTTGCAGGCCTCGATGAAGTCCACGGCGTAATTGTTATGCTCCTCGATCCCCGTCGCGATGGCGAAGATGTTGGGGTCGAATATGATGTCCTCGGGCGGGAAGCCGATGCCGGTGAGCAGGTCATACGCCCGCGCGCAGATTTCGACCTTGCGCGCCTTGGTGTCGGCCTGCCCGACCTCGTCGAACGCCATGACGACGACGGCGGCACCATAGGCCATGACTTTTCGGGCCTGCGTGAGGAACTGGTCCTCGCCCTCTTTCATGCTGATCGAATTGACGATCGGCTTGCCCGAAACGCACTTCAGCCCGGCCTCGATCACCGACCATTTCGAGCTGTCGACCATGAACGGCACGCGCGCGATATCGGGCTCGGCGGAGATCAGTTTCAGGAAGGTCGTCATGGCAAACTCGGAATCGAGCAGCCCTTCGTCCATGTTGATATCGATGACCTGCGCGCCGTTCTCGACCTGCTGGCGCGCGACTTCGACGGCCTTGGCGTAATCGCCCGCCATGATCATCTTCTTGAACGCCGCAGAGCCTGTGACGTTGGTGCGTTCACCGATGTTGACGAAAGAGGAGGAAGCGGAGGTGGTGGTCATGAATTTTTTCTTCCCCCTCTCCCCAAGGGGGAGAGGGCCAGGGTGAGGGTCTGTAAGCGAGTAGGAAAGTCAGGCCGCCAAAATCATCGGCTCCAGCCCCGCCAGCCGGGTCACTACCGGTGGCACCGGCAACTGCCGCCCCGGCAAACCCCGAACCGTCTTCGCCATCGCCGCGATGTGCGCTGGCGTCGACCCACAACAACCGCCGAGAATATTCACCTGACCGGCATTCGCCCACTCACGAACGAGCGCCGCAGTCTGCTCCGGCAGTTCGTCATATTGCCCCAGATCGTTGGGCAGCCCGGCATTCGGATAAACCATGATCAACGTATCCGCGATGGCCGAAAGCGACTTCACATGCGGGCGAAGTTGCTGTGCACCAAACGAGCAATTCAGCCCAATCGTCACCGGCTTCGCATGCCGAACCGCGTGCCAGAACGCCTCGACCGTATGACCCGACAGGTTGCGCCCCGACAAATCAGTGAGCGTCATCGAAATCATCAAGGGCACCTCCAGCCCGCGCGCATTGCCCGCTTCGATCACCGCCATGATCCCGGCCTTGGCATTCAGCGTGTCGAAAATCGTCTCGATCAGGATGAAATCAACGCCACCATC
Organism: Sphingomonadales bacterium; assembly: GCA_028289885.1. Lineage (GTDB taxonomy): Bacteria > Pseudomonadota > Alphaproteobacteria > Sphingomonadales > Sphingomonadaceae > Sphingomonas_O. Next base: position 3,929 of record JAQGKX010000147.1, on the reverse strand, counting down.
GAGCAATGCGTCGATCTGCTCGCGATAAACGTCCTTCAGATAGTCGAAGGTGATCTCACGGAAACCCGGATCGTTGACGTCGGGTGACAGCGACAAGGTCTTGTTGGTCGGCCCAATCGCTCCCGCCACGAACCGCTTGCGCCCGTCGCGAGCCTCGAAATCGTCGGCGGCCTTGCGCGCGATACCAGCCGAAGCGAGGTTGATCTCACGCACCAGATGTTCGGCACCATAATCGGCCTGGCTAATCAAATTTGCGCTAAACGTGTTGGTGGACACGATATCCGACCCGGCGTTCAGATAATCGCGCGTGATCGCGTCCAGCACCTGCGGACGGCTCAGCGCGAGTATGTCGTTATTGCCCTTCTGATCCTTGCTGAGATCAAGGTCGCCGCGATAAGCGGCCTCGTCCAGACGGTAATTCTGGATCTCTGTCCCGAACGCGCCATCGGTGATCAGTATGCGCTTGGCGGCAGCGGCGAGAAGTTCTTCGCGGGCGGTCATGCTGCCTTCTCCTGAACACGCGCGTGGGGCCTTATCCCAAGCAAATGGCAGATCGCATAGCTCAGTTCAGCACGGTTCAGCGTGTAAAAGTGAAAGTCGCGGACGCCGCCGGCATAAAGCTTGCGACACAATTCGCCCGCAACTGTCGCCGCGACCAACTGACGCGCGCCGGGGTGTTCATCCAGTCCTTCGAACAGCCGGTCCATCCACGGCGGGATGGCGGTTCCGCAAACGCCTGCGATCTTGCGAGTCTGGGCGACGCTCGACACGGGCAGGATACCGGGCACGATGTCAGCAGTGATCCCGGCAGAGCGCGCACGGTCGCGGAAACGAAAAAAGGCTTCGGGCGAAAAGAAGAACTGCGTAATGGCGCGGTCGGCTCCCGCGTCGATCTTGCGCTTCAGATTTTCGAGGTCCGACTGGCTGCTGATCGCCTCTGGGTGCGTCTCCGGATAGGCAGCCACCGAGATTTCGAACGGTGCAATCTTTTTCAGGCCGATGACGAGATCGGCGGCGCTTGCATAGCCCTGCGGATGGGCAACGAATGTCGAACCTGCCACCGACGGATCGCCGCGCAGTGCAACGATATGGCGGACCCCCGCCGCCCAATATTCGCGGGCAACGTCGTCGATTTCGCCCCGGCTCGCATCGACGCAGGTCAGATGCGCGGCGGCGGGGACGCTGGTTTCGCGGGCAATACGGGCAACGGTGGCATGGGTGCGCTCGCGGGTCGAACCACCCGCGCCATAGGTAACCGACACGAATTGCGGGGCCAATGGCTCGAGCGCGCGCACGGCCTCCCACAGCGTCTCGTTCATCTTCTCGGTTTTCGGCGGAAAGAATTCGAACGAAACCTTGGCATCGCCCGCAAGGTCGGCAAACAGTGGGGCATCGAGCGCGCGGCGCGCCTCCTCGAGCTGGTTCAATGTCATCGTCATGCCGCAATCGCCTTCTTGCAAGCTGGTCGCGATGCCAGCCAGAGTTTCACAATAAGTTCACCGCCATCGAGCGTTTCGGTGCGGTCGAGCGACAGGCCGGCCGCCGCAAACCACCCCGTCATCTGCACATCGGAAAAGCCGAGGCGTGCATGGGCGTCTTGCAGGCGGAGTTCCTCGCGGTCGTGGCTTTCGAAATCGACGATCAGCAGACGACCTCCCGAAGACAGCAACCGCGCCGCTTCGGCCAATGCAGTTTCGGGAGTTGGGATATAGTGAAGCACCTGATGCAGGATCACCGTGTCGGCACTGCCGTCGGCGAGCGGAAGCGCGGCAAGATCGCCCTGTCGCAATTCCCACGATCCCGGGCCACTTTCGGTGAGCTTGGCGCGGGCCAGCCGCAGCATTTCGGGGCTACGGTCGATACCGACGGTGTGCGCCGCGCTCGCTCCGAACAGTTCGATCATGCGACCGGTGCCGGTGCCGATATCGACCAATCGACCGATGCGATCGCCCAGCAGGGCGCGCATGCTGGCCTCGACCGCGCTCTCTGCAACGTGGAGCGATCGGATCGCATCCCAATGGTCGGCGTGGAGCGCGAAATACCGTGATGCGGCGGCGGTGCGATCGGCGCGCACTGCGGTCAACCGCGCCTCGTCCGCACGCTGCTGATGATCGTCCTGACCCGCCGCGTCCAGCAGATCGAACAGCGGCACTGCAAGTGCAGACGGGGCGGGGGCAAGGAACACCCAGCTTCCCTCCCTGCGACGGGTGGCAAGACCGGCGTCGCACAATATGCGGACGTGGCGCGACACGCGAGGCTGGCTTTGCTCGAGCACTTGCGCCATCTCACCCACCGACAGCTCCATCGTCCGCAACAAGGCGACGATCCGCAGCCGGGTCGGGTCCGCCAGGGCGCGGAAAATGTCGATTACGTCGATCACCAAACAACATATAAAGAATTCTTTATATGTGGTCAATCGAAAGCGTGGGGCCAAGCCGTATTGCCAAGCAGGAGCCACAAAGTTATTTCTGCGGCACCGTCACGGCCCTCGTTTCGGTCCGATTTTCAATGATAAGGGGAATATCCCATGAAGAAATTTGCAATCACTTTCATCCTCGCTGCCGCTGCCAGCCTTGCCGCGTGCAGCCCTAAGGCTCAGAATGACTCGGCAGAAGCCGCAAATTCGATCGCTGCCGATGCCTCGAACACCGCCGCTGCTGCGACCGACACAGTCGATACGGCGACGAACAATGCGATGGCCGCTGCTGCTTCGTCGCTCGACGCCGCCGCGAACGCTTCGGACAATGCCGCTGCAAAGGCCGGTTCTGCCGCTGACAAGATGCGCGCCGCGACCGGCAACGCGATGATCGACACCGGCAACGCAATCAAGAAATAAGCCTTTTAGCTTTGAACGAGGGTCGTCCAGAAAGAGCCGGGCGGCCCTTTTTCTTGTCTGGCGCAGATCGGATGGCCGGGGCACAAGGCGGAATGCGTGTTTTAGCCCTGATCGCCCTGGTTGCCCTCTCCGCCTGTGGATCGCCAAGCGGCGATAGCGTCGGCGGCGCCACGCGGAGTGAATCGCAGGCGCTCAACGACGCCGCGACGATGCTGGACAACAATGCGGTTGCGCCGATGGTTGGTAACGAGACGGCGACAAAATCCCGCTAGGGCGCATTCCAACTGAGCGCCTGCGCCTTTACCTTCAGCAAGTCCCCGCTACCGTGATTCATGCTTAAAATTCTGCTTATTGGGGTTTTTGGATTCTCGCTCGGCGGGTGCTCGGACACGTGCAGGAACACCATCGTTTCGCGAGACCGTTCGCCCGATGCGAGACATGACGCCTTGGTGTTTGGCCGTAATTGCGGGCCAAGGACGGGGGTTTCCACCCAAGTATCGATCGTGAACAGAGATGGGCAGGTGCCAGCGCGAGGCAACGCCTTTCGCGCCGACCACATTGACGGAGCGCGGACCCCGGGATCGGCTAGCCCGCCGGTCCGGACGAAGTGCTTTCCGCTGGTCAGCTACTCGTCCGCTTTCCTGAGAAGTCACGGCTGTTCAAGGAAGAAAATAGCGTGTCGGGCGTGAACGTCCTTTATGAATCAACTGCGGACTAGACCTGCCTTGCAAAAGAAAAGGCCGGAGGTTTCCCCCCGGCCCTGTCTTTGTAGCTTGAGCAGTACGGGCAAAAGCCCGCACTCGTCGTCGGTCTGGATCGGCCAACGAAGACGTTGCCGCCCCCGCCGTCCGTCCTGATTTCGTGTCCGGGCCAGCATCGCTGGCCCGTGTCCGAAATCAGAAATCCATGCCGCCCATTCCGCCCATTCCGCCGCCGGGCATGCCGCCCATTGGTGACTTGCTGTCTTCTGGCAGTTCCGAAACAGCAGCTTCGGTCGTGATCAGCAAACCGGCAACCGATGCAGCATCCTGCAACGCAGCGCGGACAACCTTGGTAGGATCGATAACGCCGGCAGCAACCAGGTTTTCGTAAA
>JAQGKX010000118.1 GCA_028289885.1 Sphingomonadales bacterium | reverse complement strand
GACAGCGTGAGGGCTGCGGAAGCCGCAACCATCGCCAGAACGTCGGGTTCGTTGACGCCATCATAGGACATGACCTGACAGATCACGTTGATTTCGTTGTAGAAACCTTCTGGGAACAACGGGCGGATCGGACGGTCGATGAGGCGGGAAACAAGCGTTTCCTTCTCGGTCGCGCCACGCTCACGCTTGAAGAAGCCGCCGGGAATACGACCCGCCGACGAGAATTTTTCCTGATAGTGGACGGTCAGCGGAAAGAAGTCCTGGCCTTCCTTCACCGAACGCGCAGCCGTAACCGCGCAGAGCACAACCGTTTCACCGAGCGTCGCCATCACGGCGCCATCGGCCTGCCGCGCAACGCGACCGGTCTCGAGCTTGAGGGTCTGTCCGCCCCACTCGATTTCTACTTGTTTCAAATTGAACATTTATATTCCTTCTGACCCGACAGCCCAATGCTGCGGGGGCCTGTAAAGGGGTCCGAATTGACCCCGTAGTGTTCCGCCAGCACCGAATGTACTTGGCCGGAATAGCAGAACGGCCCCACGATGGGGGCCGTCCGTTGTTACTTGCGAAGACCAAGCTTCGTAATGAGTGTAGTATAACGTCCGTTGTCGATGCGCTTCAGATAGTCGAGCAGCGAGCGGCGCTTGTTGACCAGCATGAGAAGACCGCGACGCGAGTGGTTATCTTTCTTGTGCTTCTTTAAATGCTCGGTCAGGTTGATGATGCGGGTCGTGATGATCGCGACCTGTACTTCGGGCGAACCCGTGTCACCCTCGTGCTGAGCATATTCGCTGATAACTTCGGTCTTGCGTTCGGCAGTGATCGTCAAATTTCTTCCTTCGCGACATCGGGTTGAATGTTGAAGCCGCGCACGACCCGGATTTCTCCGGAAATGGCCTCGACCAGCGCGACCGGCGTATCGCCGTCGTTCGCCAGATATTGGCCGTCGTTTGTGGGGATCCCGGTCAACACGCGCCCCTGTCGGAGTGCGGCCGCCTCAGCCTGTGTAACGGGTAGAGCCGGGATGTCGTCCAGCCCCGCCGTCAATGGCAGGATCACGTCTTCAAGCATGCGGGCCGTAGCGATTGTGTCCAATAAGTCCAGTAAAATCGCGTTTTTGAGCGTGAAAGGTCCTGCTTTCGTGCGACGGAGCATGGTGACATGGCCGACCGTGCCCAAAGCCAACGCGATGTCACGCGCGAGCGAGCGGATGTAGGTGCCCTTTGATACGTTGGCGGTAAGGGTAATCTCCCCGAGTCCCCGTCCGCTTGTGTCGAGCGAAGTCGAGGCACGGCTTGCTTCGAGGTCTAAGGCATAGATCGTCACAGCCCGCGTCTTCAGCACGACCTCTTCACCAGCCCGCGCCAGATCATAAGCGCGCTTCCCGTCGACCTTCAGCGCCGAATAGGCCGGCGGCATCTGCTCGATTTCCCCAGTAAACTGTCCCAAAACGCCCAGAACCTCGTCCAGACAAGGCCGCACATCGGACGTGGCAATCACCACACCCTCGCCATCGAGCGTATCGGTCTGCGTCCCGAACTCAATCGTGAAATCATAAATCTTGCTGGCATCCAGCATCCGCCCCGCCAGCTTCGTCGCCTCGCCCAAGGCAATCGGCAGCACGCCCGTCGCCAGCGGATCGAGCGTCCCGCCATGGCCGACCTTCACCTTGCCATAACCACCCTGCCGCAACGCCCGCTTGATCCAGCTAACCGCCGTGGTGGACCCCAGCCCGAGCGGCTTGTCGATGATCAGCCAGCCATCTGGCATCACGCCATCGCTTCCATGAAATGCCGCCGGCACAGCGCAACATAGCGGTCGTTGCCACCAATCTCGGTTTGCTCGCCATTGCTCACCGCGCGGCCATCGTCCTCGACCCGCAAGTTCATCGTCGCCTTGCGTCCGCAATGGCAGATCGCCTTCAGTTCGACGAGATTGTCCGCCAGCCCCAGCAAAGTCGCGGACCCCTCAAACAACTCCCCGCGAAAGTCGGTTCGCAAACCATAAGCCAGCACCGGAATTCCCAGATCGTCACAAACACCAGCGAGTTGTAAAACCTGCGCGCGCGTCAAAAACTGCGCCTCATCGACCAATACGCAAGACACCGGGTCGGCCTCAACCAAGGCCCGCAAATCGGTATCAGCGTCGAACGGTGTCGCTTCCGCCTCCAGCCCGATCCGCGATCCAATTCGCCCCGGGCCGACCCGATCGTCGATCGCGGCGGTAAACAACATCGTCGCCATCCCGCGTTCGGCATAGTTGAACGCCGCCTGCAACAGGTTGGTCGATTTCCCCGCATTCATCGCGGCATAATAGAAATACAGCTTGGCCATCAGCAGGCCCTAAAGCCCTTCAGGCTCGGCATCCTTGCCCAGATCCTGAGCAACCTTCGGCGCGCGCAACAGCGTATCGATATGGCTACCCTCGTCGAAGCTTTCGTCAGCCAGAAACTTCAACTTCGCCGCATATTTACTGTTCACGGCCTGAGCCACGGCCTTTTGCAAATAGGCAGTATTGGTCCGCAGCGCCTTGATCACCGCTTCTTCGTCGCGCCCCAGCAACGGCTTTACGAACACCGTCGCGTGACGCAAATCGGGCGACATCCGCACTTCGGTAACGCTGACGACATGCTTGTCGAGCGTCGCATCGTGCACATCCCCGCGCGCGAGGATTGCCGACAGCGCATGCCGCACCGATTCGCCAACGCGGAGCAGGCGGACCGAACGGGTTTCGGGAGTCGTATTCTTCATGATTCTCCCTCCCTAACCCCCTTCGCCGAAACGAAGGGGGAATAGGTCAAAGCGTGCGAACGCGCTCTTCGACTTCGTAGGTTTCGAGGAAATCGCCAGCCTTGATGTCATTCGTCGCATCGAAGGTGACACCGCATTCGAGACCCGCACGGACCTCTGCGACATCGTCCTTGAAGCGGCGCAGCGAGGTGACGAAACCATTGTAGATGATGACGTCGGCGCGCGTGATACGCGCCTTCAACAGCTTGCGGATGACGCCTTCGGTGACGAGCAAACCCGCCGCCTTGCCATGCTTACCCGCCGAGAAGACCTCGCGGATTTCGGCACGACCGACGACATGCTCGATCATCTCTGGCCCCAGCTCGCCCGCCATCGCACCGCGAACCGCATCGGTCAGGTGATAAATGACATCGAAATACTGGAACTCGACCCGGTCGCGCTTGGCCAAAGCCTGAGCCTTGGCGTTCGGGCGAACGTTGAAGCCGATGACCGGCGCTCCGGAGGCCGCAGCCAGCAGGACGTCGCTCTCGGTGATGCCGCCAACGCCCGCGCTCAACACGCGAACCTTGATGAGATCGGTCGAAATCCGGTTGACCGCCTGGACGATCGCCTCGACCGAACCCTGCACGTCGGCCTTGACGACGATCGGATATTCCATCGCCTTGACCGCACTCAGGTCGGCAAACAGGTTTTCCATGTCGATCGGACCCGAAACCGTGCGCTTCTCGGTCGCGGTTTTGGTGCGATAAAGCGCGACTTCACGTGCGCGCGCCTCGTTCTCGACCACCGACATTGGATCACCGGCAGACGGCACGCCCGACAGGCCGAGGATCTCGACCGGCATCGATGGCCCTGCGACCTTGATCTGCTGGCCCTTGTCGTCGATCATCGCGCGGACCTTGCCGCTCTGGCTGCCGACGACGACGATGTCGCCGACCTTCATCGTACCGCGACGGACGAGAATTGTGGCCAACGGACCACGCCCCTTGTCGAGCTTGGCTTCGATGACCGTACCCTCGGCGGCACGATCCGGATTGGCGCGCAGTTCGAGCAATTCGGCCTGAAGCTGAATTTTTTCGATCAGTTCGTCCAGACCGGTCTTCGCGGTTGCCGAAACTTCGACATCCTGCACGTCACCCGACAATTCCTCGACGATGACTTCATACTGAAGCAGCGCCTGCCGAACCTTGTCCGGATTGGCCTCGGGCTTGTCGACCTTGGTGATGGCGACGATCATCGGCACGCCGGCTTCGCGGGTGTGGTTGATCGCCTCGATCGTCTGCGGCTTGATGCTGTCATCCGCCGCCACGACCAGCACCACGATATCGGTGACGTTCGCGCCGCGCTTGCGCATTTCGGTGAAAGCTTCGTGACCCGGCGTGTCGAGGAAGGTGATCAGATCGCCAGCCTTGGTCGCCACCTGATAGGCACCGATATGCTGGGTGATCCCGCCCGCTTCGCCGCGCACGACATTTGTCCCGCGTAACGCATCGAGCAGCGAGGTCTTGCCGTGATCGACATGGCCCATGATCGTGACGACCGGAGCGCGCGTGACCAGAGTATCGTCCGCATCGACGTCCGCCGACTGATCGATATCGGCATCGCTGTCCGATACGCGCGTTACATTGTGGCCGAAATCCTGGACCAGCAATTCGGCGGTATCCTGGTCGATGCTGTCGCCCATCGCCGACGGCACGCCCATGTTGAACAGCGCCTTGATCAGGTCGCTGCCACGTTCGGCCATGCGGTTGGCGAGTTCGCCGACAGTGATCGTCTCTGGCACCACGACGTCGCGGATCTGCTTGATCTGCGGCTGTCCGCTGCCATGCGCGCGGCGTTCCTTTTCACGGGCACGCTTCAGCGCGGCGAGCGAACGGGCGCGGGCACCCTCGCCATCGGCATCGAGCGCACGAGTAACCGTGAGCTTGCCCGACTGGCGACGATCGTCACCCTGACGCGGACGCGTCGCGGGGCGGGCAGGTTCGGGACGACGGATGCTGCCCGGAGCCGCTGGCTTGCCGAAACGCTTTTCGTCTTCACGTTCCTGTGCGCGCTGAACTTCGGGTTCAGCAACAGGTTCCGGCGGGTTCTTGGCAGCTTCGATCGCAGCGAGTTCGGCAGCAACGCGTGCCTCTTCCTCGGCCTTGCGATTTTCCTCGGCGCGACGCTTTTGTTCTTCGGCAGTTTCGACCTTGGCGCGATCATCGCGACGGCGGGCTTCTTCGAGCGCGGTCATGCGCGCTTCTTCGGCCTCACGCAGCAACTTGGTCTGCAATTCCTGGCGCGTCATCAGGCTGGCCTGTGGGCTCGTGCGGCCACTGGCAGGAGCAGCGCGACCAGTCGGCGCGGCGCGAGCCGCTGGGGCGGGAACAGGCGCAGGCGCAGCGGGTGCGACCGGAGCCGCAGCAACGGGGGCGGGGACCGGGGGAGCCACCGGCTGGGGAGCCGCTACCGGTTCGGCAACAACGGGAGGAGCAGCCGGAGCTTCGGCAACCGGAGCGGCCGCGACCGGGGCGGGCACAGGAGCTGGAGCAATCGGTGCAGGCGCTGCAACCGGCGCAGGGGCCGCAATAGGGGCAGGCACTGGCGCAGGAGCAGCCACCACAGGCGCGGGCGCAACCACGATCTCGGGCTCGGGAGCAACTTCGACCACAGGCACGGGATCGCCGGGCCGCGCAAGGATGCGCTTCTTCTTGATCTCGACCACGACCGTGTTCGAACGACCATGACTGAAACTCTGTTTGACCTGGCCGGTTTCGATGGTGCGCTTGATGCCCAGGGGCGGGCGCGTTCCCAGCTTCGGTTTCTCGCTATCGCTCATTAAACTGACCCGAACCCTTCGTTTGAACTACTAAACGCGCCGCGCGGCCCTGAACCCTGCGAAGGTGTTTCGCAAGGCCAGCCCGTGGGCGCAAATCCTATAAAACCGTGCCACCGGTCGACCGCCGCTGCCACGCGCGTTGCCGCGCGCGCGTCGATCACACCGATATGTACCACATTTTCGC
>JAQGKX010000062.1 GCA_028289885.1 Sphingomonadales bacterium | reverse complement strand
GATGTTACGGAGCCAAAGGCGGTGTTATGCGCCGCCTGATCTTCGAACCCGAACATGAACAGTTTCGCGACACGGTTGCCAAGTTCATGGCGACCGAAGTCGGCCCCAATGCCGAGCGTTGGCGCGCGCAGGGAATGGTCGATCGCGAAATTTACCTGAAGGCGGGCGCGAATGGCTTGCTTTGCACCTGGGCGGACGAGAAATACGGCGGGGCGGGGATCGACGATTTCCGCTTCGAACAGATCATCGTCGAAGAAAATATGCGGCACGGCGATGTCGGCTTCTACATCAATTTGCACAGCAATCTGGTTGCGCCATACATCGCCAAGCTGGGCAATGACGAGCAGAAGGACCGGCTGATGCCCGGCATCGTCAGCGGCGAGAAAATTCTTGCCGTGGCGATGACCGAACCATCGACAGGCAGCGATCTGGCCGGAATGCGGACGAGCGCCGTCGACAAGGGCGATCACTGGCTGCTCAATGGTGCGAAGACCTATATCTCGAACGGCATCATCAGCGATGTGGTGATCGTGGCTGCGCGCACTGATCCGAACTCGCGGCACGGCCTCAGCCTGTTCATCGTCGAACGCGGCATGGAAGGTTTCGAGCGCGGGGCAAAGCTCGCCAAGATGGGCCTTCATGCGCAGGATACCGCCGAACTGTTCTTCACCGATGTGAAGATTCCGAAGGCAAATATGTTGGGCGATGCTGGGCAGGGGTTCCGCTATCTCGCGCAATTCCTCGCTCAGGAGCGGCTGGTGGCGGCAATAGGGTTCATGGCGACGGCGCAGACTGCGTTCGATCTGACGCTGGAGTATGTGAAAGAGCGTCGCGCGTTCGGCAAGCCGATCGGCGCGTTCCAGAACACCCGGTTCAAGATGGCCACGATGCGGGCCGAACTCGATGCGCTGCAGACTTACGTCGATCAGAGCGTGCTGCTTTTGAACGCGGGCGAACTGACGGCGGAGGATGCTTCGGCGGCGAAACTGCTGGCGAGCGAGCTGGAAGCGCGCGTGATGGACGAATGTGTACAGTTTCACGGTGGTGCCGGTTACATGAGCGAATATCGGATCAGCCGGATGTACACCGATGCGCGGATCAGCCGTATCTTTGCCGGTACGAGCGAGATAATGCGCGAAATCATCGGGCGGAGCCTTGGCCTCGACGAACGGAAAATGAACTGATGAAGCCGATGGACGTCGATAAACTGCGTGCCTATCGCGTGCCCGAATGTAACGAGAGCTATGATGCGCGCGATACGATCCTGTACGCGCTTGGCGTCGGGGCGGGGCTGAGCGACGCCGTCGATGAACTGGATTTCGTGTTCGAGCGCAATCTGAAGGCTTTGCCGACACTGGCGCTGGTCCTCGGTACGCCCGGTTTCTGGGCTATGGACCCGCGGGCTGGGCTGGACTGGGTTCAGATATTGCACGGCGAACAGGCGCTGAAATTGTATCGCCCGCTGGAGCCGCAGGGGACCTTCGTTGGCCTGACCGAGATCACGGACATCGCTGACAAGGGACCGGGAAAGCCCGCGATGGTGAAGTCACGACGGACGCTTTCCACATTGTCGGGCGTTTTGGTCGCCGAGATGGAGGAAGTCTGGATACTGCGCGGGGCAGGGGGCTTTGGTGGCCCGCGCGACCTGTCGCATGATGCCCCTCCGGCCATGCCCGATCGCCCTTCCGACGTTCATCTGGACTTGCCGACGGCGCGTAATCAGGCGTTGATCTATCGACTGTCCGGCGACCGTAATCCGCTCCATGTCGAACCATCGACGGCAAAACTCGGTGGGTTCGATACCCCGATCCTGCATGGCCTTGGTACGATGGGGCTGATCGGGCGCGCACTCGTGCATCTGGCCTGTCAGGGTGATCCTGCGTTGCTCACCGAAATGCGCCTGCGATTTACCGCGCCTGTAGTGCCCGGCGACGTGGTCCGCACCGAATTGTGGAATGAAGCGAATGGCGAAGTGCGGTTCCGGTCATCGGTCCCCGCGCGCGGTGTCGTCGTCGCTGACGGTGGCGTGGCGCGCGTTGCCGGTTTTGCCGAGGCGCAACTCGCCGCCTAGGCAATCTTTCCAAAGCAGTTGCGCAGTTCGATGACGAAGGCTTCGGGCTGCTCGAACGCGCCAAAATGGCCACCCTTGTCCAGCTCGTTCCAGTGGAGGATGTTTGAATACATCCGGTCGGCCCAGCGGCGCGATGGGCGGAAGATTTCCTTGGGAAAGATGCTGACCCCGACCGGAAGATCGAGCTTCTGCGCCTTGAAGGCGTCGGCACTTTCCCAATAAAGTCGGCCTGAGGACGCGGCGCTGTTGGTGAACCAGTAGAGTGAAATCAGGTCGAGGATTGCATCCCGCTCCAGTGCGCTTTCGGGCAGGCCTTCATTGTCGGTCCACGCCTGCAGCTTTTCATAGATCCATGCGGCCTGTCCTGCTGGGGAGTCCGCCAGCGCATAGCCGACGGTTTGCGGTCGAGTACCCTGCAGCTTGGCATAGCCGGAGTCACGGTCCTGATAATATTTCATCGAATCGACGGTGGCCTGTTCGGCGGTCGTCAGGTCGGCAAAGTCGCTCGCTTCAGGGAAGACTAGTGGCATGTTGAGGTGGATGGCCGCGCACTCGGGCGGTTTTGCCATCGCAATCGCCGTCGTGACCGCAGCGCCCCAGTCCCCGCCCTGCGCGACGAAGCGGGCATAGCCTAGACGACGCATGAGCGTGATCCAAGCATCAGCGATCTTTTCAACGCCCCATCCGACGGTGTCGGGTTTTCCGGAAAATCCATAACCGGGCAATGATGGCGCAATGACATGGAATGCCTGCGCGTTCGGAGCGCCATGCGCGGCGGGGTCGGTGAGAGGACCGATCACACGCATGAATTCGAGGACTGACCCCGGCCAGCCATGTGTCAGGATCAACGGGAGGGCATTGCTGTCCGGGCTGCGGACATGGAAGAAATGGATCGGCAGGCCATTGATATCCGTCAGGAACTGAGGAACGGCGTTGAGTGCGGCTTCACATCGCCGCCAGTCGTATTCGGTGCGCCAATACTCGCAGAGCGCCTGCACGGCTGCCAGAGGCGCACCCTGGCTCCAGTCGCCTACTGTTTCCCGCGAAGGCCAGCGCGTGGCCGACAGCCGCGAACGCAGGTCATCGATCTCGGCTTGCGGGATAGCGACCTTGAAAGGTTCGATCATCGTCATCCGCAGCCTACGATGCCGCCATCGACGGGGATTTGTGCGCCGGTGACATAGGCGCCCGCCCGCGAGCATAGAAACACGACGATCCCGGCGATATCATCCGCCCGCCCGAGACGTCGCATCGGAATATGGGCGAGCAATGTGGGATCGACACTGTCATCGGCCTCACGCAGATGCGCGGTCATCTTGGTCGGAAAAAAGCCGGGGATGACGGCGTTGACGGTAATATGCCGACCAGCAAGGTCACCAGCCAGATCACGGCTTAGCATGTGGATCGCGGCCTTGCTGGCTGAGTAGCTATAGGCGCTCAGCCGTTCGGTCTTGATGCCTGCAACCGACCCGATGTTCACGACGCGGGCGGGGTCGTCGATCGTGCCGCTCGCGCCGAGTTCGGGCAGCAGTTCGCGGACCATCGTAAACGGTGTCTGGACGTTGACCGCCATGACGCCCGGCCATGCCTTGTCGGGAAAGGTGTCGATGTCGCCACCCCAGGTTTTGCCCGCATTGTTGACCAATATATCGCATCCACCAATCGCAGCCCGATAGCGGGCAACGAGATCGACGGCTGCTTCGGGCGTGGACAGGTCGGCGGGCAGTGCAATGCATTTGCCGAGTGCCGCCATTTCCGCGGCGGCGGCTTCGCAAATGTCGGTCTTGCGAGAGGTGATGGCGACGCTGGCTCCGGCGCGCAAAAGGCCCTCGGCAATCATGCGGCCAAGTCCCTGTGCGCCCCCGGTGACGAGCGCGCGTTTTCCCGACAGGCTGAAAAGATCGCTCATGTCAGTTTCCGATATCGATCAGGACTTTGCCGAAGCCGTGGCTCGATTCGAGATATTCGAGCGCGGCTTTCACGTCGGCCAGCGCAAAGCTGCGGTCGATGGCGGGTCGTATTGCGTGTTTGTCCACGAATGCCATCATGGCCTTGAATTCGCTGAGGTTGCCGACGTTGGTTCCGTGCAAGCTTATGTTCTTCAGGAACATTTCAGGCGCGTTGACTTCGAAGCTCATGCCGCCGGTCGAACCATAAACAACGACGCGCGCCCCCATGTTGAGCGCACGACCGTAGTTTTTGTAGCCGCCAGCAGGGGCGCCGTCGAACACGACGTCTATCCCGCCGCTTTGCTGTGTCAGAGGCTTGGCCCAGCGCTCGGTCTTGTAATTGACGCCGCCCTTGGCACCCAGCGCCATCGCCTTTTCGAGCGACTCATCCGATCCGCTGGTCACATAAACATCCGCACCCATCGCTACGGCAAGTTTCAGCGCAAAGGTCGCAACGCCGCCACCAATGCCGGTGATCAGCAGTTTCTCGCCCGCTTTCAGGCCACCCTTCGTCACCAGCCCGCGCCACGCTGTCAGCGCCCCAAGCGGTACTGCGGCGGCATTGGCAAAGTCGAGATGTTCGGGCTTGGCGATCGCATGATCGGCAGGTACGCAGATCGCGTCGGCAAGCGTCCCGGGGCCGGGCATGCCGAGCAGTCCAAACTCAGCCGCTGGAAAGCGATCGTCGTCACCCCAATCTTGGCCCGGGTATAGCACCACCGCCTGACCTACGCGAGCCGCATCGACGCCTTCACCGACCGCATCGATGACGCCCGCGCCGTCACAGCCCAATGTGGCAGGCAGTTGCATGCCCGGATACATGCCCTTGGTGATCCACAATTCCCGGTGATTGAGCGACGCCGCTTTCAGGGCAACGCGAACTTCGCCGGGTCGCGGATCGGGCATTGCAATGGAATCGAGCGAGACGCTGTCGAGGCCGTCGGCAGAAGCAAGGGAAAGAATGCGCATGAGATCAGGTCCGATATTCTAGGGCGCTCAAAAAGAGCGGGGGAGGCCAAGCCTTTCGGCGATGCCGTTGCGCACCATCTCGTTGGTGATCGGGCCGATCCGCCACAGTCGGGAATCGCGCCAATATCGCTGCATGTCGGTTTCAGCCGAATAGCCCATGCCACCGAGAATCTGAATACCGAGATCGGCGGCCGCATTGGCGTTTTCCGAAGCCATGAGTTTCAGCATATTGGCCTCGACGCCGACATTCTCGCCGCGACTTTGCTTGTCGGCGCAGAAATGCAGCATGAGTTCGGTCGTTTTCTGCATCGTCGCAATGTCGGCAACGTAATGCTGAAGCGCCTGAAACCGCCCGATAATGCCGCCGAATGCCTTGCGCTGCTTCATGTAATCGACTGCGTCTTCCAGCACGCCGTCGATGACGCCCAGGCAAAACGCCCCCACCATGATCCGTTCATTATTAAGCGTCGGGAGCAGCATATACCACGCCTTGTGCGGCTCACCCATGACGTATTCGTCGGCCACGAATGCGTCTTCGAAATGAACCGAGCACGATCCCATCGACCGCATACCAAGCTTTGCCAGTGGGGTGATTTTGACACCCGCAGTCTTGGTCGGCACCCAGAAGAGCGTCAGTCCCTGATGCTTTTTCTCCACCGTCTTATCGCTGCGGGCGATAACGAGCAGATAGTCCGCGACATGCGCCGACGAGCTCCAGATCTTTTCGCCGTTCAAAACCCAGCCGCCGTCCACGCGCTCGGCAGTGGTGGCAAGGCTGCCCAGCAGATCGGTTCCTCCGCCTGGCTCGGTAAAGGCGATCGCTGCCTTCAACTGGCCGGTGGCAATCAGTGGCAGATATTTCGCCTTCTGCTCGGCCGAGCCATACAGCCCGATAGATTTCGACCCGGCAAACGATGTGATGCCCCAGATCCATGCGAGGCCGCCGAGCGAGCGGGCCAGTTCACGGGCCAGCAGCATCTGCATGACGACGTCGCCCCCCTGTCCATCAAACTCTTCGGCGATACCGATGCCGTGAAAGCCAGCCTCTGTGAACTTGTCCCAGAGTGCAAACGGGTAATTATGTTCGTCGCGTTCGAGTTCTCGCGCCCAGTCCTTGGGCACTTCCTTGTCCACCCACCGGCGCACCGTATCGCGGAATGACCGATATTCTTCGGGAAGTTCGAAATCCATATCCGCTCCTGTCGCGCCCGCATTTGCGAGGACGCATCGATGATCCGAACATTGCCCGACGGCTATCCGCCATAACCTATCGACGGGTAGGATAATGTAGTTGCATAAAGCATGCGGGCGTGTGAAATATATTTCACCGACCCCGCGAATCGCACGTTGAGATGCGACGCAAAGGCAAGAGGATGATCATCATGGGCGCAGTTCCAACGAGCATTGTACCGCCGCGTGCCGTTCGCACGGTTGTCGAGCGTCATGCGCTTTCGCGGCTGACCGATGCGATAGACAGATCGCGCGTCACCACCGTTTGCGCGCCGGCCGGGAGCGGCAAGACGACCGCGATGCTGCACTGGGCCGAACAGTTCAAGGCTGCCGGTCGGCCGCTGTTGTGGCTCGCAGCACGGGCAGGCATCAGCGATATGCAATCCTTTTTAGCTGCGCTGGAAGCATCAAGCGCCGCCGCCGGTCTGACAGATATCCCCGGCGCGGATCGCGAAGACCCGGACGCATGGCTCCACGTCTTTGCCAGCCACGGTGCAACAACGGCTAATGATCGCCCCGTTCTCGTCATCGACGATGCGCAGTTCCTGCCAAAGGATGTGCTCGAATTCGTGGCGCAGATCATCGCCAGCGCCCGCGATGGATTGACGACCATGATCGCGGCAAGAGGGACGTCGCAAATACCGATAGCCCGGATGCGCGCTCTCGGTTTCCTCGTCGAAGTCACCTATGCGGATTTGTGCTGGTCGCTGGAGGAAGCGACCGAACTCGTTACCCGCACCGTCGGTGCGCCGGTCGATGCGGTGGATTTGCAGCAAATTGTGATCGATACTCAGGGCTGGGTCGCGGGGGTCGCAATGGCGAGCGACCTCTACCGGCAGGAAAAGCGGCGTAATGCGCGGGCGATCTCATGCCCGACCGGCCTGCGTCATGAATTCACCGAGTACTTCCACGAGGAAGTATTGGGGCTGCAACCGCAGGATATCCGCAATTTTCTCGTCGATACCTCGATCCTTGATGAACTGACGCCCTCGGCCTGCGCGGCGGTGTCGGGCGGTGACGAAGCGCGCGCAATGCTGGATCGGGTATTTTCTGCGGGGCTGTTCCTGAATGCCACCGACCGCGAACACAGTCGCTACAGCTATCACAAACTGTTCCGGACGATGGTCCTCGGCCGCCTGATGGATCGTGCGCCCGCGCGCGCCGCAGAATTGCACCGCCGCGCAAGCCGCTTCTTTGCAGAGGAGGGTAACGCCACGCTTGCCCTTGATCATGCGGAATTGAGCTGTGACGAAAATTTCCTTGCCGATCAGCTGGAGCGACTTGCGGAAGACCTGACCTTCACCGGCTACCTTTACCGTATCGATGAGCTGGGATCTCCGTTGCCGTGGAAAACAATTTCCGTGCGGCCGATGTTGTTGCTCTCGCTCGCATGGCGGCGAACGCGCACCCTGGCGTTCACATCCGCCGAAAAGCTGATCGAAGCCGCGCAGATGCACGTGGACGCCGAAGTTGCGGCGGGGCGATATGATCATCACGAAGCCAGCCGCATGAACAATATAATCCGGCATCGCCGGATCATGCTGGATGCCGCGCGCGACCATATGGTCGATGTCGAACATGCGGCGGAGGGCTTGCTGACGGACCTTGGCGACGATCACGCCTATCTGAGTTGCACGCTGTTGGCGCAGTTGATGTCGGCGCGCCGCGAGTTGTACCATTTTCACGATATGCTGAAGCTGGAGGCGGAGACGCGCAAGGCGTTGGGACGGCCCGGATCGTCGTTCGCGTCGATTGCATTGAAGGCCTCGGTTGCGCCAACGCTGATGGCGCAGGGCAAGACCCAATTCGCCCGCCAGTTCCTCGAAGAATCGCTCGAACTCGCCAAATCGATCCAGGGTGAAGGCTCCGGCCTCGCGGCACTGCCCGCCCTGCCGATGGCGGAACTGATGTATGAGTGTGGCCAGTTGGAAGAGGCCGGGCAGCTTGTCGAACGCTATATGCCGACCGTTCGGCAATGGGGTTTCGTCGATCAACTGGCATCGGGATATCTGGTCCGGGCGCGACTGGCGGCTGCGCGGGGCGATGTCGCCTCCGCCCTGTCGGGTCTTCAGGAGGCTCATATCGTTGCCATCGAATGTGGGCTGGATCGCTTGCGGGCTTTCGTGGTCGCCGAACAGGTTCGTATCCTTATCAAGGCCGGACATATCGAGGATGCCGAGCGCGCCTATCTCGCTGGCGACCCCCATATCGATGGTGAGCCTGTACCGACGTTGCACCCGACACGGCGCAATGAAAGCATTGCCGTTGCGTGGCTTCGCATCGAGATGCAGCGGCATCGCCTCGTCCGTGCGCGCAAGGTTGCCAAGCGCTGGCTGGAATTCGTCAAGCGCAGCGGTGCGGTGAGGTCGGCGGTGACGTTCGAGTTGTTGCTGGCGGAAATCGCGGTGCTGCAGGGCAACCGGTCCGAAGCGCGCCGCGCCGTTCGTGCGGCAGTCGAGCTTGCCGAACCCGCGGGCTGGACGCGCGTGTTTATCGACGAGGGCGAGGTAATCGCGTCGCTGATGACCGAGGCCTATGCCCAGGGACCGGCACTCGAGTCTCCGGCTGATCGCTTTGCCGCCACACTGGTGTCACTGATGCACGGCGGCCCTGCTCTCGAGACCAATGACGAGGATGATGGTGAGTTTGGCCTCGGCAGTCGTCTGGCCAGTCGCGAAATCGACATCCTCAATATGGTAAGCGGGGGCCTGCGTAATCGTGAAATCGGCGACAGGCTCGGGCTGACCGAAGGCACCGTCAAATGGTATATGCAACAAATCTATGACAAGCTGGGGGTCCGGCGGCGGCCACAGGCGGTCATTCGGGCGCGAC
Source organism: Sphingomonadales bacterium (assembly GCA_028289885.1). Classification (GTDB taxonomy): domain Bacteria; phylum Pseudomonadota; class Alphaproteobacteria; order Sphingomonadales; family Sphingomonadaceae; genus Sphingomonas_O. The sequence continues at coordinate 3,666 of JAQGKX010000062.1, read as the reverse complement.
AACTGGGGCTGTTGCCCTGACTTCCGACTGTCGCGTTCGCATCCTATCTAAAGAAAGATGGCCGACCAATTTGGCAGGGGCATGAAAGCCTTCACGCGAAAGGATATCCATGGCAAAGGGTAAAGTCATAATCAGTTGTGCGATAACGGGGGCGATCCACACGCCCTCGATGTCGCCCTATTTGCCCATCACCGCCGAGGAGATTGCAGAATCGGCGATTGGTGCTGCTGAGGCCGGGGCCGCCATCATCCACCTGCACGCACGCAATCCGGTCGATGGCCGCCCCGATCAAAATCCGGCGCTGTTCGAGCCGTTTCTGAAAGTCATCAAGCAGCGCAGCAACGCTGTAATTAATCTCACGACGGGCGGACACCCTTCGATGACCGTTGATGAGCGCATCCGTCCGGCACAGACGTTTGCGCCCGAAGTGGCATCGCTGAACATGGGTACGATGGGCTTTGGCCTGTTCCCGATGCTCGACCGCTACAAGGACTGGAAGCATGACTGGGAGCCTGCCGCGCTTGAGGCCTCGCGCGATCTGGTTTTCAAGAACACCTATGCCGACATCGAAAAGCTGCTCGGCATATTGTCGCCGATGGGCACGCGTTTTGAATTCGAGTGCTACGATACCAGCCACCTCTACAATCTTGCCTATTTTCTCGACCGTGGGCTGGTCAAGGCACCGCTGTTTATCCAGACCTGCTTCGGGATTTTGGGCGGCATCGGCAGCCATCCCGATGACATTATGCACATGAAGCGGACTGCCGACCGGCTGTTCGGGAACCAGTATGAATGGTCGGTGCTGGGCGCAGGCGCTCGGCAGATGAGCATCGTCGCAATGGCGGCGTCGATGGGTGGCAACGTCCGCGTCGGGCTTGAGGATTCATTGTGGGCGGGCAAAGGCAAACTCGCCACCACCAACGCCGAACAGGTGACACTTGCACGGCAGATTATCGAGGGCATGGGCCTGTCAGTGGCGACGCCCGACGAAGCTCGCGTCATTCTCGACCTCAAGGGCGGCGACCGGACCCAGATATGACGGGGCCGCTGGCGGGCATTCGGCTCATTGAAATCGACGCGATCGGTCCGGTGCCGCTGGCCGCCATGCTCCTTGCCGACATGGGGGCGGACATCATTCGGATCGCGCGTCCGCCGTCGGCTGGACCAGCGGCGTGGGACGATGTCGGCGGTGCAATCCTGCACCGAAGCCGCGATGTTGCCTATCTGAACCTGAAGGATGCAGACGACCGTGAGCAACTTCTCCGATTGATCGCCAAGGCAGATGGCCTGATCGAAGGCTATCGTCCCGGCGTGATGGAGCGGCTCGGCGTGGGACCTGACGTTTGTCTGGCGCATAATCCGCGCTTCGTGTTCGGTCGCATGACAGGGTGGGGGCAGGATGGCCCGATGGCCCTCCGTGCCGGCCACGACATCAATTACATGGCGCTCACCGGCGCGCTGCACGCGATCGGCGAAGCGGGCAAGCCGCCGCCGGTGCCGCTCAATCTCGTGGGCGATTATGGCGGGGGCGCGATGTTCCTCGTGACGGGGATGCTTGCCGCACTTATTTCGGCGCGTGCGACCGGGAAGGGGCAGGTGGTCGACGCCTGTATTACCGATGGCGTCGCGTCGTTGATGAGCCTGTTTTACGCCTGGCTGCCGTCGGGATCGTGGATCGATGCGCCCGAGAGCAATTTGCTTGACGGTGCGGCACCTTTCTATCGCTGCTATGTGTGCGCCGATGGCAGGCATGTCGCCGTGGGATGCCTGGAGCCGCAATTTTTCGCGCAGATGGTCGAACGCCTTGGGCTTGCCGACCGCAATTATAATCAAGCCGACCGTTCCGGCTGGCCTGCAATGGAAGCGGATTTTGCTGCGGTCCTGGCCAGTCGCAATCGTGACGAATGGGCCAACCTGTTCGCAGCAACTGACGCGTGTGTGACCCCCGTGCTGTCCATGGAGGAAGCGGCTGTTCACCCCCATAACCTGGCACGCGGCACCTATTCCACGAGCGCGGGCCTGACCCAGCCGGCACCCGCGCCACGCTTTTCAGCAACACAGAGTGTCGTCAGTTCGTCGGGCCACGCACCCGCTCACCGCAGCATAACGGAGGTTCTATCTCGCTGGCGGCAATGAACAGAGTGACTTAGATAGCGTGACAGAAAAGACGCAGGCCATAAAAATATCTTGGCACCCTATCCACGGATGGGTTTGGAAAGCGTCCCCGGCCTGCCTTGTCACTTCAGACGGTTTTTCGAGACTGCGTTGCATCGGGAGGGTCACAATCGACCGGTGCGCACACTTATCAGGCAAATGCCTGTCATCGGGAGGATGACCTAATGAATACTGTTTCCTGCAAAGCTATTCTGATGGCGACGGCGTCGCTGTTCGCTGCGCCTGCCATCGCCCAGAATGCTGCGGCACCTGCTGCCGCGCCCGCTGCCGCTGTCGAGGAGGCATTACCCGCAACCGGTGACATCGTCGTCACCGCCCGTCGTCGCGACGAGCGGTTGCAGGATGTGCCAGTTTCAGTGTCCGCGTTTTCGGCGGCAACGCTGGAGCGCAACAACATCCAGACGGCGACCGACCTGAGGAGCATCACGCCAGGCTTCACCTTTGCTTCCGAGGGGGGCAAGGACACAATGGCCCTGACCCTGCGCGGTATCGGCAACTTGCCATTGGGCGAAGGAACGCCGGGCGTCGTCATGTACGTCAACAACGTCGCGCTGCCTGCTGTGGGATCGAACATCCCCACGTACGACGTGGCCAACGTCCAGGTGCTTAAAGGGCCACAGGGTACGCTGTTCGGCAAGAACACGCTTGGCGGCGCAGTCCTGATCAACACGCAGGAGCCGGTCTACAGCTTCAGCGGTTATGTGCAGGGGATCTACGGCCGTTATGATCACCGCGAACTGGAAGGTGCGATCAACGTGCCGATCATCGACGGCAAGGTTGCATTGCGCGTTGCTGGACAGACGCGTCGTCAGGATCCGCGGATATACGCGATCGACGGTGGGCCGGGCTTCGACAACATCCATCAGGACAGCTTTCGCGTTTCACTCCTCGTCGAGCCGACCGACTGGATTCGAAGCCTTACCGTTTTCGATTATTCCAATGCCAACGATCTGGCAGGCGGTCTGAACCTGATCCGCCAGAACTATCCGCTCGGTGCGGTGTTTGGTCCGGGACTGGCTCCACTTGACGCTCAGATCCAGAATGAGCTGGCCCAGCAGCGGGCCAATGAATATGGATCGTTCGATGGCGGCATCAATGGCGGCTATGCCAATCGCAAGCAGACTTCGATCATCAACAACACGTCTTTGACGTTCGGTGACATCACGCTGCGCAACATTTTCGGCTTCCGGAAAAACTTCAGCAACCAGTTGATCAACACCGGTGCGACGAACCTTTCATTGCCGAATGCATCGGGGGTCAGCGAGCCGTATGCGCTGTTCTTCGCTTCGGCACTTAGCCATCGCAAGTACCTCAGCGACGAGTTTCAGGTGCTGGGTAATTTCGGCGATTTGAACTTCATCGTCGGTGCCTATTACAACAAGGACCAGTCTTATGGCCCTGCCGGGTCGCAGTTTACGGCCTTCTCCGTTGGGGCCGTCCCAGCGCCACCGATCAGCGCGCACGTCACCAACAACAACAAGGCGATCTTCG
>JAQGKX010000057.1 GCA_028289885.1 Sphingomonadales bacterium | reverse complement strand
GTTCCATCACATGTTAAAAAAAGTCAGCTTTTTGAATGGGTAGGTGGAACAAAGAAGAAGAAGAAGCTTTCACCACTTCGTCGAATTCATATGAACCGAAGTCGTTTCGCCGGTCAAGCGAAGCACGCAAGGTTTTTCGGCTGGGTTCTTCGGGAGGACGGATGGAAAAGATACTGATTACCGGTGGTGCCGGCTTCATTGGACGCTTCGTAACCGACGAGCTTTTGTCGAGGGGGAACGAGGTTCGCGTGCTCGATTCACTGATCGAGCAGGTGCATGGCGAAACCGACGGTTCGAAGATGCTGAACCCCGAAGCCGAACTGATCCGCGCCGACGTGCGCGACAAGGCCGCCGTTTCAAAAGCCCTGGATGGCGTGAACGCCGTCATTCACCTCGCCGCAGAAGTCGGCGTCGGACAATCGATGTACGAGGTCGAGCGCTATACCTCGACCAACGACGTTGGCACCGCCGTGCTGTTCGAGGCCTTGATCGACAAGTCCGTTCGCCGTGTCGTCACCGCATCGTCGATGAGCATCTATGGCGAGGGCCTGTACCGCGATGCCGATGGCAACATGGTCGAGGATGCCGAGCGCAAGGGGCTGCGCGACGGCTTGACCAACTGGGAGCCGGTGGACGCACAGGACCGCGCACTGACGCCGATGGCGACACCCGAATGGAAGCGGCCCAACCTCTCCTCGATCTACGCGCTCAACAAATATGTGCAGGAACGCACCACCCACATCATGGCGGCGCCTTATGGGATGGAGGGCGTGTGCCTGCGCCTCTTCAACGTCTATGGTCCGGGTCAGGCGCTCTCCAATCCCTACACCGGCGTGCTGGCGATCTTCGCCTCGCGCCTGCTCAACGGCCAGCAGCCGATGATTTTCGAGGATGGCGAACAGCGGCGTGATTTCGTGCACGTCACCGACGTTGCGCGCGCCTTCGCCGATGCGCTGGTCCTGCCGCAGGCGGTCGGGGGTACTTTTAACATCGGTTCGGGCAAGGATCGTTCGGTGACAGAGGTCGCGACCGAACTCGCCCGTGCTATGGGTAAAAACGATATCGCGCCGCAGATCGTCCGCAAGGCACGGGTCGGTGACATTCGGCACTGTTTCTGCGACACGACTTTTGCCGCCGACAAGCTGGGGTTCACGGCCCGGCAGGATTTCCAGACTGGCCTTGCCGAGCTGGCCGAATGGGTAGCACAGCAGACCGCGCAGGACCGCGTAGCGGAAATGCGTGCCGAACTGGAGACTCGGGGCCTCGTCGCATGACCGGCGGAGAAGACACCCGCCCCGTCCTCGTCACCGGTGGCGCAGGCTTTATCGGTTCCAACCTTGCCGATCGACTGGCGAGCGAAGGCCATGATGTCATCGTCTACGATGCGCTTTCCCGCGCCGGAGTGCAGACCAACCTCGACTGGCTGGTGCAGCGCCATGGCGATCGCATCGAGCCGATAATCGCCGATATTCGCGACGAGTCCCGGCTGGCTGATGCCGCCACCCGCGCCAAGGTCGTGTTCCATATGGCAGCGCAAGTGGCCGTTACCACCAGCCTGTCCGATCCCCGCGAGGATTTTGCTGTTAATATCGCCAGCACGCTCGGCCTGCTCGAGGCGTTGCGCACCCGCGCGCCGGAAACCCCGCTGATCTTTGCCTCGACGAACAAGGTTTATGGCGATCTGCTGGACCTTGATTTCGTCCTGGAGGGCGAGGCTTATCGGCCCACCGATCCTGCAATCCGCGCGCATGGCATTGGCGAAACCCGCCCGCTCGACTTCCACACCCCCTACGGCTGCTCAAAGGGCGCGGCGGACCAATATGTCCTCGATTACGCGCGCAGCTTCGGCTTGCGTACCGCCGTGCTGCGAATGAGCTGCATCTATGGCCAGCGGCAGATGGGAACCGAGGATCAGGGATGGGTCGCCCATTTCCTGATCCGCGCGCTCGAAAACAAGCCAATCACTCTTTATGGTGACGGGCATCAGGTCCGCGACATTCTCGACGTGTCGGATGCGGTGGATGCCTATATGGCCGCTTGGCGCAATATCGCCGCGGTTTCGGGACAGGCCTTCAACCTGGGCGGCGGGCAGGACAATGCGGTCAGCCTGAGACTCCTGCTCGGTTATATCGGCGAACTTCTCGGTCGCGATGTGGAGCTGTCCTTTTCGGACTGGCGCGCGGGCGACCAGCGTTATTTCGTGGCCGACACGCGCGCGGCAGAGGCGGCTCTCGGTCTCGGGTCAAAGGTGGACTGGCGCAGCGGCGTCGCCACTCTCGCGCGCTGGCTGGCTGACGCCCGCGGAATCAATGCACCAATCGGCGTGAAGACGGCAGTGGCCGCATGAACCGGCGGTTGTTTCTCACGGCCGACAGCGTGGGCGGTGTCTGGCAATATACCACCGAACTCGTCCGCGCGCTGGTGCCGCACGGCTGGGACATCACGGTTGCGCTGCTTGGCCCCTCCCCGTCCAGGGTGCAGCGCGCGATGGCGGATGACGCGAGTATCACGCTGATCGATACCGGACTGCTGCTCGACTGGATGGCACCCGATGCCGCCATCGTTACCGAAACCGGCGCCGCCATTGCGCGGCTGGCCAGCGAGCATCGCGCCGACATCGTCCAGTTGAACCAGCCCGCGCTCGCTGCCGGTGTTACCTTCGGCGTGCCGGTGGCGGCGGTCGCGCATAGCTGCGTCGGCACGTGGTGGCAGGCGGTGCGCAGCACGGAGCCCGAACCTGCCGATTTTGGATGGCAGACGGCATTGATGCAGCGCGGCCTCTCCACGGTCGATGCCCTCATCGCACCAAGTCACGCCTTCGCCAATGCACTCCAGGTCCGCTATGCGCTGCCGACCTCGCCAACCGTCATCTACAACGGACGCACGCCGCTCGGCACAAGGTCGCGCGCGGTGCACGATTTCGCCTTCACCGCAGGTCGGCTTTGGGACGAGGGCAAGAATGTTGCAACGCTCGATCGCGCAGCCGCCCGTCTGGGGATGCCGTTCAAGGCCGCCGGGCCGATCAGCGGTCCCAATGGCGAGCGCGCCGCTTTCGAGCATCTCCACGCGCTCGGCCGGGTCGACGAACATGTAATCGCCAATTGCCTTTCCGCACGGCCGGTTTTCGTTTCCGCTGCGCGTTACGAGCCGTTCGGCCTCGCCGTACTCGAAGCTGCGCTGGCGGGCTGTCCCCTGATATTATCCGACATTCCTACTTTCCGCGAATTGTGGGACGGCGCGGCTGTGTTCGTCGATCCGGACGATTCCGCCGGATTTGCTTGTGCGATCGAGGAGTTGGCGGGCGACGTACCTCAGCGGCTTGCGCTTGGCGATCTTGCCCGCCGCCAGGCCGAGCGCTTCACTCCCGGTCGCATGGCGAAAGATATGAACGCGCTTTTCACCGACCTGCTGGCCACAGCGGGCAGAAAGGTGGCGGCATGAAGATCGCCTATTTCACCCACTCGCTGGCGTCATGCTGGAACCACGGCAACGCGCATTTCCTCCGCGGGGTGCTTCGTGAGCTGATCGCGCGCGGACATGACGTTCGTGCGCTGGAACCGGCGGGGAACTGGAGCCTTGCCAATTTGCTGGCGGACGCGGGGGACACCGGCCTTGCCCCGTATCGCGCCGCCTATCCCGAGCTTGCCTCCGCAAGCTTCGACCCGGCCGCCGATCCCGCCGCGCTGGTTGGCGATGCCGATCTAGTCATCGTCCATGAATGGAACGAACCGGCGCTGGTCGCCGCCATCGGCGCGCTGCGAAAGGCGGGCGGGCGCTTCACCTTGTTGTTCCACGACACCCACCACCGCGCGGTCAGCGACCCGGAGGCAATCCGCGCGTTCGACCTGTCGGGCTATGACGGTGTGCTGGCGTTCGGGGAAGCCCTGTCCGAAGTCTATCGCCGATGGGGCTGGGGCGACCGTGTGTGGACCTGGCACGAAGCCGCGGACATCCGGCATTTTCACCCGCCTGTGGAGGAGGGCGAGCGCGAGGGACTTGTCTGGATCGGCAACTGGGGCGATGGCGAACGTACGCAGGAGATCGAGAACTTTCTCCTGCGTCCTGCCCGCGATGCCAGCCTGTCGCTGGACATTTACGGCGTGCGCTATCCTGATGAGGCCAAGGCGCTCCTGGCCAGCTATGGCGTCCACTATCGCGGATGGGCACCGAACGCATCTGCACCCGAAATCTTTGCTCGTCACCTCGCCACTGTGCACGTCCCACGCCTTTTTTATTCCACGATCCTGCCCGGCATTCCGACGATCCGCGTGTTCGAGGCGCTGGCGTGTGGCATCCCGCTCGTATCTGCGCCGTGGGATGACGCCGAACACCTGTTCCGCCCCGGTATTGACTATCTCGTTGCCCCGGACGGCGCGGCGATGGTCCGACATTTGCAGGACCTCCAAGCCGATCCCGCTCTGCGCGCCGCGCTTGTCGAGAGCGGCCTCCAGATGATCTACGCGCGCCACACCTGTGCCCACCGCGTCGATGAACTGCTCGCGATAGTCGGAACACTGGCCTCGCCCGAAACCATAAGGATGACCGCGTGAAGATCGCATTCTACGGATCCAGCCTGCTCTCCTCCTACTGGAACGGTGCCGCCACTTATTATCGCGGCATCCTGCGTGACCTGGCCTCGCGCGGCTATGACATCACTTTCTACGAACCCGACGCGTTCGACCGGCAGCAGCATCGCGATATCGATCCGCCGGAATGGGCACGATCGGTCGTCTATCCGGCAACCGAAGCGGCTATGCGCGGCGTGCTGGCCGAGGCGGGCGATGCCGACATTGTCGTAAAGGCCAATGGCGTCGGTGTGTTCGATAGCGAACTGCTGGAAGGCACCATCGCCGAGGCACGGCCGGGCGCGCTGCGGATATTTTGGGACGTCGATGCCGCCGCGACGCTCGACGAAATGCGCGCCGATCCCGGCCATCCGGTGAGGGCCGCCCTGCCCGATATCGACATGGTGCTGACCTATGGCGGCGGGCCTCCAGTCGTGAATGCCTATCGCGAACTTGGTGCCGCCGAGTGTGTCCCGGTTTATAATGCGCTTGACCCAACGACACATTTCCCGGTCCCGCCAAACCCACGCTTCGCCTGTGACCTGGCTTTCCTTGGCAATCGTCTGCCCGACCGTGAAGCAAGGGTCGAAGAGTTCTTTCTGAAGCCTGCCGCCAACCTGCCCGAACGCCAGTTCCTGATCGGTGGCAATGGCTGGGAGACTAAGGACATGCCCGCCAACGTCCGCCATCGTGGCCATGTTTATACGACCGAACATAATGCCTTTAACTGCACGCCGAAGGCGGTCCTGAACGTTGCGCGGGACAGCATGGCGCATGTCGGTTTTTCCCCCGCCACCCGCGTGTTCGAAGCTGCCGGAGCCGCCGCCTGCCTGATCACCGACGCGTGGGAGGGGATCGAACAATTCCTTGAACCCGATGTCGAAGTGCTGGTGGCGCGCGACGGGCGGGACGTTGCCGACCATATGGCGGCGCTGACGCCCGAACGCGCGCACTCGATCGGCAGGGCCGCGCTGGCCCGTGTGCTGGCCGAACATACTTATGCGCTACGGGGCGCTCAGGTCGATGCGGTGTTCAGGGGGCACATGGCCAAACAGCGAGAAGCGGCATGAGGCTCGTCGTCCTCGGGCTCAGCCTGTCCTCGTCATGGGGCAACGGCCATGCGACAACCTTTCGCGCACTGCTGAAGGCCTTTGCCGCGCGCGGGCACGACATATTGTTCCTTGAACGTGACGTGCCCTGGTATGCAAATTCCCGCGACATTGCCGATCCGGATTATTGCGAGCTGGCCTTTTATGCGGACCTGACCGACCTGCCGCGCTGGACGACCGAGATCGCGCGGGCCGATGCCGTGATTGTCGGATCGTACGTACCGGAGGGCGTTGCGGTTGGCCAGTTCGTGCAGGAGGTGGCGGACGGCGTCACCGCCTTTTATGACATCGACACGCCGGTAACGCTGGCCAAGATGGCGCGCGACGACTTCGAATATCTCTCACCGGAATTGATCCCCGGCTACGATATTTACCTGTCCTTCACCGGCGGCCCGACGCTGGAATTGCTAGAGCAAAGCTACGGCTCGCCCGCCGCGCGTGCGCTCTATTGCTCGGTCGATCCTGCGCTCTACGCCCCGACCGGAGAGGCCAAGCGCTGGGATCTTTCCTATCTCGGCACCTATAGCGCCGATCGTCAGCCCACGCTGGAGCGCCTGCTGCTCGCCCCCGCCCGCGCGCTGCCGCAGCACCGCTTCGTCGTCGCCGGAGCGCGCTATCCGGCGGACATCGACTGGCCTGCCAATGTCGAGCGCATCGAGCATCTGGCACCGGCCGACCATGCCGCGTTCTATTCTGCGTCGCGCTTCACGCTGAACGTCACCCGCGACGACATGATCGCTGCGGGCTGGTCGCCGTCGGTGCGGCTGTTCGAGGCGGGAGCCTGCGGGACGCCGATCATCTCCGACATATGGGAGGGGATCGAGAGCCTGTTCGAGCCGGGCCGAGAGATACTGCTCGCGGCGGATGGCGACACTGTCGTTACTGCGCTGACCGGCATGGATGCGACCGCGATGGGCGATGTTGCGCGCGCGCAGGTGCTGGCGGCGCACACTGCCGCGCATCGGGCCGCCGAACTCGACGGATATTTCACCGAAGCGATGGTGACACGTGACGAAATGGCGGGGGCTGAATGATGGAAATCAAACTCCGAAGGAACAGACGATGAGGGAAGAAACGCGCAATGTCGCGCTCGTGGCTGGCGGTGCCGGCTTCATCGGTTCGCATATGTGCCGGTCGCTGGTGGAGCGCGGGCAAGAGGTGATCTGCCTCGACAATCTGCAAACCGCCCGCCCGTCCAATTTGCGCGGGCTGGAGGATTTGCCGGGCTTCACCTTTGTCGAGGCCGATGTGGTCAATCCGCTGCCCGCCGCGGTGACAAGGCAGGCGCATCGCATCTCACGCGTGTATAATCTCGCCTGCGCCGCCTCGCCGCCGCAGTATCAGGCCGATCCCGAACATACGATGCTGACCAACGTCGTCGGCACGCACCATTTGTTGCGCCTTGCCGAGCAGGTCGGCGCGCGCTTTCTCCTCACCTCGACAAGCGAAGTTTATGGCGATCCCGAAATCCACCCGCAGCGCGAGGATTATCGTGGCTCGGTAAGCTGCACCGGCCCGCGCGCCTGTTATGACGAGGGCAAGCGTGCCGCCGAGGCGCTCGCGTTCGATTATGCCCGCCTCAATCGTGCGGAGGTCCGCGTTGCCCGGATATTCAACACTTACGGCCCCAACATGCACCCTGACGATGGCCGTGTGGTCAGCAATTTGATCTGTCAGGCACTGTCGGGCAGCGACATCACCATCTACGGCGACGGCACTCAGACGCGCAGCTTCTGCTATGTCAGCGACATGGTGGACGGGCTGATCGGCCTGATGGAAAGCGATATCGACGGGCTCGAGCCGGTCAACCTCGGCAATCCGGTGGAGTTGACCGTTAACGACCTGCTCGACCGCATCCTTGCCATTGTCGGCACCGACGCCCGCGTCGTCCACAAACCACTGCCGCAGGACGATCCCCGCCGCCGTCGACCCGATATCAGCCGGGCGACCGCCGTTCTCGGCTGGCAACCGAACGTGCCGGTCGATCACGGCCTTGCCCGCACTGCCGAATGGTTCGCCGCGGAGATCGGTGCCGTTGCCCCACTCAGACGTCCGGTGGCTGCGGAATGAGCAAGATGGTGAAATCGATGCAGGCAGCGCTGCTTTCCGCGCCGGGGGAGATGTTGATCGTTCCCGCCGCAATTCCCCAACCCGGCCCCGGAGAGGTCCGCATAAAGCTCGAAGGCTGCGGCGTCTGCGCTTCCAATCTTGAGCCGTGGGCGGGGCTGGAATGGCTGACCTATCCGGGCGAAGTCGGCGGACTCGGCCACGAAGGCTGGGGCGTGGTCGATGCTGTCGGCGCGGACGTCGAGGATATCGTGCCGGGCGACAGGGTTGCCTCGCTCTCCGGACGCAGCTTTGCCGAATATGACGTGGCGCGCGCCAGTGCGGTGGTGAAATTGCCTCCGGAACTCGCCGGCAAGCCGTTTCCCGGCGAACCGCTCGGCTGCGCGTTCAACATCTTCCGCCGCAGCGATATTGTGCCCGGCCAGACCGTGGCGATCATCGGTATTGGCTTCCTTGGCGGGGTCCTGACCAGGCTGGCGAGCGATGCGGGTGCGCGGGTGATTGCCATTTCGCGCCGCCAGTCCTCGCTCGACCTCGCCACCGCATTCGGCGCCGCAGAGACGATCGTGATGGACGATCACTGGGGGATCATCGAGCGCGTGAAGCAACTGACCGACAGCGAGCTTTGCCCCCGCGTGATCGAGGCGGTCGGCAAGCAATGGCCGCTCGACCTCGCGGGCGAACTCGTCGCGGAGGGCGGCAGGCTGATCGTCGCCGGCTACCATCAGGATGGCCCGCGTCAGATCAACATGCAGGCGTGGAACTGGAAGGGCATTGACGTGATTAACGCGCACGAACGCGATCCGGCGGTGTGCCTGCGCGGCTTGCGCGAGGCGGTCGAGGCGGTGGCCTCGGGGCGGCTCGACCCGACGCCGCTCTACACCCACATTTATCCGCTCGACCGGGTGGGTGAGGCGCTGGACGCGACGCGCGATAAGCCAGATGGCTTTGTCAAGGCGCTGGTGACCTGTGGTTGAAGCCCTTCTCAACAGGGTCACACCTGTCGCGGCAGTCGTGAAACCACGCATCGGCTTTCTCGGCGTCGGGTGGATCGGACGCCACCGTATGGGGGCGATGATCGAAACCGGCGAGATCGAAGTCGCCGCGATCAGCGACCCTTCCGCTGAAATGGCCGCCGAAGCCTTAGCGCTGGCACCCGACGCCGTGATCGCCGGATCGCTCGACGAAATGCTCGCAATGGATCTCGACGGCATCGTCATCGCCACGCCCAGTGCGATGCACGCCGAACAGTCGATCCGCGCGCTTGAGGCGGGGGTGGCGGTGTTCTGCCAGAAGCCGCTCGGCCGCAACGCCACCGAGGCGCGCGCTGTGGTAGACGCCGCCCGCGCCGCGGACCGGCTGCTCACCGTCGATCTCTCCTATCGCTTAACCGCGGGCGTGACGCGCATTGCCGATCTCGTCCGCAGCGGCGCGCTTGGGCGGGTCCACGCGATCGATCTGGTGTTCCACAATGCCTATGGGCCGGACAAGCCGTGGTTCTACGACCGGACCCTGTCCGGCGGTGGCTGTGTCATGGATCTCGGCGTCCACCTCGTCGATCTCGCATTGTGGACGACGGACTTCCCCGCCTTGCGCGGCCCCGTGCAAGCGTCGCTTTCCGCTGGCGGCTTGCCATTGCAATGCGGGGATGCCGCCGTGGAGGACTTCGCTGTCGCCAGCTTCGCGCTGGAGGACGGCCCCGTCGTCCGGCTTGCCTGCTCGTGGCGGCTCCACGCCGGTCGCGAGGCAGAGATCAGCGCCGCCTTCTACGGCACCGAAGGGGGTGCCGCTTTGCGCAACATAGGTGGATCGTTCTACGATTTGACCGCCGAACAGTATCGCGGCACAAAGTCCGAGACGCTGGCCAGCCCGCCCGACGATTGGGGCGGTCGGGCGGCGGCGGACTGGGCGCGGCGACTGGCTGCGGGCGAACGCTTCGATCCCGCAGCCGAACACCTCGTCAGCGTGGCTGACGTACTCGATCGGATCTACGCAGCCGCGTGATAGCGGTGTGCACGGACTGTGGAGCGCAAGCCGCGGACCTTGATCCTGTGCGCGAGTTGGTCGAACCGCCCTGCTACCAGCAGATATAGAGGCTCAGGTGCCCATGACTCAACCCGACTGGATGAGGGACGCTGCAAAGGCTGCGCGTACATTGCAGGCGACGACTGCGGGCATGGCTGGAGCAGGACATTCGGTCTATGTCATCCTGCTGCACAACCCTGCCCGACGCGATCCCTGGGGCGTGTATGTGGGACAGACGTCGCGAGATCCGGACTGGCGATTCGATCAGCACAAGTCCGGATATAAGGCGAGTAGCGCCGCCCGAAGATTTGGTGTGCGCCTGCTACCTGAACTCTTTGAACATTTGAACCCGATGAGACAATGGGAGGCCCTCGACCTTGAGGCTGCACTTGCGGATGCCTTTCGTGCAGTGGGCATCAGCTGGGTCGAGGGGGGCCACTAGTCCCTTGCAAGTTCCTGACCGGCGATGCTCCCAAAGCCTGGAGGGCAAGGGCATATTTAGCAAGGAACACATCCCCTTACCGGTTGTTTCAGGGCAGCAACGAGAAATTTCACTCTCAACCTTCGCCGATCTTTTCCGGCTCGCGCTTAAATGGGGACTTGGACGCGCGCATCAACGAGGTAACAGCATGAAGATTATCAATGCCGCTCAACACGCGTGCTCGAACGAAGACCTTCGTCGTCAGGTGGAAGCGCTCGGCCCGTGGTTCCACAATATGCGGATCGGCGGCGTGGAGACGGCGCCGGAGCATTTTCTGGGCGACTATCCGGCCTTCAAGTTTGCGGGTTTTGAAAGTGCCCTGCCCAAGGACCTTTCAGGCATGTCGGTGCTGGATATCGGCTGCAACGCGGGCTTCTATGCCATTGAAATGAAGCGTCGCGGCGCTGCGGAAGTGATCGGTATCGATTCGGACGATCGTTATCTGGCGCAGGCCCGGCTTGCTGCCGACACACTGGGCTATACCGACATAAAGTTCGAGAAGCTTTCGGTTTACGATGTGGGTCGCCTTGGCCGCCGTTTCGACCTCGTTATCTTCATGGGCGTACTCTATCATCTGCGCCATCCGCTGCTCGCGCTCGACCTCATCCGCGAGCATGTCGCAGGCGATCTCCTGTTATTCCAGACGATGCAGCAGGGCAGCGTCGATGTGCTCCAAGTACCGGAGGATCACCCCTTCCATGTCCCCGGGACCATTAACCCGCCGGGATATTTCGACAATCCGGCCTATCCGAAAATGCATTTCATCGAACGCAAGTTCGCGAATGACTGGACCAACTGGTGGGCGCCCAACAAAGCTTGCAGTCAGGCGATGCTGCGGGCGGCAGGCTTCACCATCGAAGCGCAGCCTGAGGATGAAGTTTATCTCTGCCGGATTGCACCCGTCCCTTTCGACAATCTGATGGGGAGTGCCGCTGTTTATCCTGCGCGGCAGGGATAAGGCGAGAGCGCGAACGTCTTAGCCGTTCGTTCTCGTACTAACGCTGGCAAACCGATGCTCGATCCCGTCGATCATGCGTCCAAGCCGACCGCGCGAATAAGTGAGCGCATGATAGACAAGAACCATCGCCTTGCCCCACGACAGGAATAATTGCGGGTGCCCAAGCCACCGTGCCAGACGGAATGCGTAAGTGCTGCCACGGCTGATATGATGCCGACACCTATAAATGAGTTTGCGCCGGAATGCGGTATTCCTGCCTCCCGGCAGGACGCGCTTTCGGGGCCTGACGCCGCTCTTGTGCCAGCTTAAACGATAGGCAAGCCCTTCCCGGCGTTGGCGAAATCCCGCCGCCTGCGTTGCAACGACGAAGGCGGCGTCGATCGGCGTAAGGTCCAGCCTTTGCTCCGCCATGGCATCACTCACCAGCGCGTGCAGGACGGACGAACGGACGATAACGACATTGGTGCCGCGCCCGTCCGAAGAATATGGCTCTACCCATGCATCACCGAACGAGATGTCGGCTGTCTCCGCCACGACATCGTCGCAAAAGTCGCAGGCGCTGTTCTGGAAAAAGCCCGAGCCCCAGTCGCCATCGACGAGGCGCGTCCAGTCCTGCGTGCGGCTGTCCCCGCCCCGACAGGCGAGTTGTGCGGTGTACCAGCTTGCCGGGCGGTCGGGGTTCTTCAGGCGATACTCGACCCGCTCCACGTCGCCGATGTCCGCGCCCATCTGCCAGGCAAAGCTTTCGACCATGTCGCGGCTTTTCATATGGCCGCAGACCAGACCCAGCGTGATGACAATCCGTTCGCGCAGCACCGGATCGGTGTCGCGGAGCAGGTGGACCGCCTTGATGAAACAGGGGATGCCAACGACGGCATATCGTCCGGGAACGTCGCGCATTTCCCTGAGAACTTCGGACATTTCAACGGGATAATAGCGTGACTTGGCACCCTGATTGAGGTCGTCCACTGAGCGCGAAATGCGGTAGCTGAAAAAGTCTCCCTTGGCCGGATCTCTGACACCGACATGGGCGACACCATCGATAAGGCCACGCCGCAGCAGCTCGGCTGCGACCCAGCTGACCATCCCGCCCGAACTCCCCCGTTCGCGAAAACCCGTCTCCGACGCGTGCCCGACAAAGGCCGCCTCGAACCGCCCGATCGAGCGGTCGCGATTGGCCGCGAGCGGAAAGCGGTGTGCGGCAATCTGATCCTCGTTACGGGCAACCGGCGAAAACGGACAGGTGCGCGAAAAAGCTTCGGTTCGCGCGCCGTACCAAGACTCCGCGCCAAAGGGCTTCAGTTGCCCATCATCCCCCCAGCGCAACTTGGCTACGCCCCGCCCGGCCTGCGCAACGCAGGCACCGCAGCCGGTACACAGGCCCGAAGTCACCATGTCGCGCGGGCTCACGTCAGCGGAATTGTCCGCTGTCATCGTTGAAATGCCAGCGACCGACGCAGGTAATCGTCGGATCCGCGACGCAGGCTGGCGATACGCTCTGCAACCACGGTTTCTGGCGGCTCCACCAAGAGTCGCTGATAAACCTGTCCGGACGAATATTCCGTGACCATGTGCCGCTCTGCATCCAGCGAGTGCAGGAGATCGCGAACCTTGTTAAGCCGATAGGCGGACGGTGCCGTCACCAGCGGCAGGCCGTTGACGAGCGCGAATACGCAGCCATGAAAGAAGTTGGTGACGACCGCCGACGAGCGCGCGATCAGCTGGGCGAATTCCTCTGGCCCAGCGGTCAGCCTCTGCTCGTCCGCCCAGTGATTCCGATATCCGATGCTGATGATCCTTTGCCCGTTGCGGTCGGCTTCCTGTCGAACGGCTTCACTGAACCACGTTGGAAAGCCATGGCCGTACAACGCGATATAGGGTTCGCCTTCCTCCCATCCTCCGTCATCGGCCAGGGCCGGCGGGAATTGAAGGCAGGGATCAAGGACCAGTTCGGGATCGTGACCGACGGCGGCCTTGACGATCCGGCGGCTATTCTCGTCGCGGACCGAAAGCGCGGCAAAATTGTTGAATTGGTCGGCCCAATGACCCGCCAGTCCCTCGGCTGCGTCCTGACTGCCAAAGCTCGCAGCGTAAGACACGATGTTCTTGCAAGGCAAGCCAGCCCCATAGAATATCGAATAGCCGCCATACCAGGGGTGATGCAGGTTCCAGACTTCATCGCTGCCGATGACGATCGCATCATATGCGGCGAGCTGATCCGGCTGTTCCAGTGGAAACGGACTGGAGCGCGGCAGTTTTTCGAAAGCTGTCAGGAACTTGCGCGTTTTCTCCGCATAGGCCGGGAAGTCCGACCGGATCGTGGGTTCGGGTAACGTGGGCCGTAGCGCGCAACGCCACTCCTCCCGTCTGATCGACGCTGACTCGTGATCGAGAAGAACGACGTCGGCACCCATGCCGCGCAGCCCCTCGACCAGACATCGTGCCTGCCAGTACGACCCGTAGTTTATGCATTTGTGAAAGGTAAGAACGGCGACCTTGTAGGGACGCCCCCGTGCAGCGACCGGACCGACAGAGCGCATTACCGGCCCTCTTGCGGGATAAGCGCCGCCTGCGCCTCACGAGGAGGAACGTGCAAGCCAGCATCGGCTTGCGTCACGAATCCGGTATAGCTTTTCTCCTCGATGAGTTCGGAATCGAGCAGGCTGTTAATCTGGCGCTTGATGATCGCCCGTTGGTCATTCATTTTGTATACTGATCGTGCCAGATCAATGAATGTCATTCCGAAGTCCCTTCTGGCTTCCTGCTCCCGGATCGCGTCTTCAATCCCCCAGAGTGCTTCGTTGACCCGACGAAGTTCACTAATCAGCGGCACGATTTCCTGATCTTTCAATGCCTTGTTGCCCACGGACAGCAAAAGATGATGCTCCTTGCCAATATTTGCGAGCGCAGCGGCATTGGCGATCCGATCCCGCTTGATCTCCAATATCGTTATCTTGTCTAGCAGTTCGCCCCACGACACCGGAACGCACGGACTCTCATTATGCCCCATGACTGGTGTGCCTTTCCGATCCGCCGATGTGGAGGTCTGCAAGATCCCGCTCAACACGGGCCACGACGGCGGACCATGCGCCGGGCCTGTCCTGATGATAAAGCCGCATCGACGGATACCAGTGGCTTGCCGTGCTGCCCGGCGTCCAACGCCAATCCGGTGCATGCTTCAAAAGAAGCCACGTTGGCCTGCCCATCGCCCCCGCCAAATGGGCGATCATCGTATCGACCGTGATAACCAGCTTCGTGCTTGCAACCAAGGACGCGGTCGCATCCATATCGAAGGGGCACCCTTGCGGATTGAGCACCCCGATCGCGGTTGGTTCCGGCATCAGCGTGATACAGCGCTTTTGCCGGCAAAGCGGAGCCAGCAGTTCCTGCGGAAGCGAGCGTTCGGGATCCCAACCGCCCGCGCCATAGCAGAGGCCGATTATATCGGCCGGCCGAACGTCCCTAGAAGCGAAAAGATAAGGCGGCTGAGCCGCGTTCGGTGCAGCCCGCAGTGCAAAATCCAGCTCGGTTATTTCCAGATCGCACTCGGATGGCGGCAGGGGATTGGAATGGTCGAACGCCACGACTTCAATCGCAAAGTCATCGTCTTTTATCACGAGCGATCTGATGAGTTCGACGAGGCACGGCTGAACCTCCAGCGTCAGCGAAGCAGTACGCCGGGCGAGCAGCGGGAGGAAGCGTGCGAACTGGATAGTGTCGCCCAGACCATGGTAGCAACGGACCAGAACATGCTTTCCAGCATAGTCGCGCCCGTCCCAAACCCAGCGAAGATGATAGGGAAGCCTGTGGTCGTCACGCGTCGCGGGGGGGCGATCGCGCAGGGACTGCTCGCACAGCAGCCAAGCCTCCGCGAATGCGCCGGCACGCATTGCTGCCGTCCATTTCGACATCGTGTCCGCCATCGGCTTGGTAATGTCGCGACCGGTTTAATGTTCCACGACAGCGGCAATATTACTGATATTCTACGAGTACAGGAAAGTGATGATGGTCCTCACTTTCGACAGGCGCAGGTGCATGATTTCCCTGCGATGCACGAACCGCCGCAAATCGAAATGGCGGGATGCAAGCGAGAGATTGAGACAGCGATGCGGGAGAGCTATGACTATATCATCGTTGGAGCAGGGTCAGCCGGTTGCGTCCTCGCCAACAGGCTTTCATCGGATCCCGAGACGACCGTATTGCTGGTGGAAAGTGGGCCGGACGACACGAGTCCGCTGATCAAGATGCCGCGCGGCATCGGCAAATTGCTGGCACCCGGCAACCCGCATGTCTGGGACTATCAGGTGTCACCCGGCGGCAACAAACCCATGGAAACATGGCTCAAGGGTCGGGCAGTCGGTGGCTCGAGTTCGATCAACGGCATGGTCTATGTTCGCGGTGCCCCGATGGATTACGATCATTGGGCCTCGCTTGGATGTACAGGCTGGGGCTGGGACGAAATGGGGAAGCGTTTCGTCGAGCTTGAGGATCATGCCCTGGGTGCCGGCAAATGGCGCGGCGTTGGTGGTCCGCTCAAGATCTCGATCCATCCTTCGGGTAATCCGCTGTGCGAAGCGGTCATCGAGGCTGCGGAAGAGATCGGCGTGCCCCGCGCAATCGACCAGAACGATGTCGATACGGTGCGCGACGGCGGCATGGCCTATCAGCCGACGACCACCTTCAAGGGCAAACGTTTCAGCGCCGCCCGTGCCTTCCTGACACCCGTGCGCGGACGCAAGAACCTCGACGTGGCACCCAACACCGATGTCCTGCGCGTCGAGTTCACTGATCGGACGGCGACTGGCGTTCTGTTGCGCGACAAGGCAGGAACGCGCAGCGTCGGGGCGACGCGTGAGGTGATATTGTCGGCGGGCGCTATCCATTCGCCCAAGCTGCTCCAGCTTTCCGGCGTTGGTCCAGCGGACCTTCTGCGCGCGCATGGCGTGCCCGTTGTATTTGATTCGCCTGATGTCGGTCGTAACCTGCGTGAGCACCGATATCTCTCCACGCAATATCGCGTGAAGGGCGGCAGTCTCAATTCGAGCTTTCAGGGCGTGCGATTACTAGGCTCGGTGATGCGTTACCTGCTCAATTCCAGCGGACCGCTTACGCACAGCGCGCACGAGGTAGGCGGTTTCGTAAAAACGCGGCCCGGCCTTGATCATGCGGATGCGCAGATCGGCATGGGGCTTTATTCGATCAATGCGACTTCCACAGGCGTCGCCATCGATCCTTTTCCGGGGCTCACCATCCTCGGCTATTTCACACGACCGCAAAGCCAGGGCGAATTGCGTATTCAGTCGGCGGACCCGGACGTGAAGCCGTTGATCGATGCCAATCACTTTGCCGAAGAGATCGACCGGATTTCTGCCGTGTCGCTGTTCCGCTGGCTCCGCAAGCTGGGGGCAGCGCCCGCACTGGCAAAGTGGATCGAGGAGGAAACACTGCCCGGCCCATCGATCAAGACCGATGAGGACATTCTGGCCAATGCGACATCGCTTGGCGGCACCTCCTATCATATCTGCGGGACCGCAAGGATGGGCGCGGATGAGGGCTCGGTGGTCGATCCACAATTGCGTGTGCGCGGGGTCGACCGGCTGCGTGTCGTCGACACCTCGATCATGCCGACGATCGTTTCCGGCAACACCAACGCGCCTGCGATGGCCATTGCGTTACGCGCTGCGGACTTAATCCGGTTCGGTCGCTGACATTCACCGGTTCAATCACCAAGCAGCAATTTCCAGGTGCCAAGATCCTCGCCCGCAGCAAAAAAGCGCTCGTTCATCGGCAGGCCGTTCTGGCCCCAATGATCCATGTTCGCGGCCCAGGCCTGGATGCCGTATATGACCCAGCGCGGGATCTGTTCCCATATTTCGTCGATGCCGATGACGTTGGTGGCGCCCTCCTTGATTAAACAGTCCCGGTAATGCGCAACGAGGTCGCGGTGGTGGTGTCGGCGTTCCTCGATGGTGAGCGACCCGACGGTGAAATAGGTAAGGTCACGCCACGGTCGCCCACGACGGCCAAGTTGCCAGTCGAGCCACATCCGCTCGCCGCCCGGCAGGATATAGGTGTTGCCCTGATGGCAATCGCCAAGGATGACGCAATAGGGTGCTTTGAATTTGCGCTCATATTCGACAAGCGCATCATAGGCCCGTCCGAGCCGCGAGGGTTCATCGAGATAATGGCGAGGTGCAAGTGCGCAGAAATTGGGCTCCTTGCGGTTTTCACCGAGCCAGTGATCCATCAGGCGCACCTGATCGTAATCGACCGGAACTTCCATCGAGGTCGGCAGCCAAGGGGCAGCCTCGGGCGTGATCAACGGACTTTCCCAAAGCCCGGCGTGAAGCTTGGCCAGGTCTGCGAGGCTGTTGGCAATTCCGTCGATGCCAGCGTGCTGGGTGCTATGCCCGAACTCACCGCCGCGATCGATCAGGTCTTCCAGGACAACGATGCCCTGACCTGATCCATCGTCATTCCAGTCTGCGTAATAGCATGTCGCTGTCTGGGCGGTCAGTTTGTCGGTCAGAAAATGATAAAAGCGCGCTTCGAGTGCATGGATATCGACATTATCGAACTGGCCGCCCCAGTTAGACTTGATGCACAGGTTGCGCGGCAGGCCCGCCGCCTGGCCGGCGTCGTTCCAATCCACGGCGACACGCATCTTGGTTGTATGGCTGTCGAACAGCTGCACGACGTCCATCTTTTCTGCGACAACGCCGGGATATTTGTTGGCCATGAGGCGACCGAACCAGTCGGCGTCCGGTCGGAACCGCTCCATCGGGATTTGTTCGGTCCGGCTCGGATAGGGTCTCGGCACGGGGTTCTGATCGATCACCCGGCTTTGCGCGCGCTGTAGATCCGCCATATCATCCTCTCAACTTTTTGTTGGGCATTTCAGATCGCGGATCACGCCGCTCCTGAAAAATCCTCACCACAACATTCCGGTGCGAGGCCTGACAAAGACCTGCCTAAGGGAAGGTCTCACCTCGTGCCGCAGCAGTGGAAACCATCCAATGGCCGCCAGAGATATGAGCCATAATCAGAACAGGAGAGTCGAGATGCGCAGGAACGCCGACACGATCGTCACCGAATTTCTGGAATTGTTTCACACTACGACTATCGATATGCCCCGCATTCAGGCCGCCCTGGCAGAGAATGCGCGCTGGCAACCCGTCGTGCCGACGGCGGCGGTGGTCGAAGGGCATGACCGGATTTGCGCGGAAATCGAACGCCAGTATCGCCTCTATGCCGACTGTGCCTGCAAAATCCTGAATGTCGCAAGCAACGGCAATACGGTCTTCACCGAACGGGTCGATGACGTCCGGATGCTCGCCGACGATCGCACGGTTGTGACGCGCGTCGTTGGGGTTTTTGACCTCGATGCCGATGGCAGGATCGTCTGGTGGCGGGAGTATTGGGACATGCTCGACATCGCCGACCAGATCGGCATTTCGGGCGAGGACATGCGTGGTCTCATGGACGCATCAGTGCCGGTCTGAGGGCTAGACCCGCCCCTCAAGCCGCCATGCTACGCCCCGCGATATAGCCGAGCGTCATCGCCGGGCCAACGTTACAACCGTGCGCGGGTGCCTTGCCGCGCCAGATCGAATTGGCGTCGAGACCGGCTGCGTAAAGGCCGGCGATGACGTTGCCCTGCGCATCCAGCACGCGCCCCTCGCCGTCGATACGAAGCCCGACGGTGGTGGAGCCATCGCCGGGGAAAATCTTTACGGAATAAAACGGTCCTGTCTCGATCGGGCCAAGGCATGGGTTTGGGCCGTGCCTGTAATCACCAAGGTCGCGATCGAGTGATGTGTCGCCTTTGTGAAACTCGGGATCCTTACCGGTCGTGGCATAGGCGTTCATGTTCAGCACCGTTACTTGTAATCCGGCGGCATCGACGCCGATCTTGCCAGCCAGTTCTGCGAGCGTCGCGCCTTCGATCAGGTAGCCAGCCTGGACCAGTTTCTTTATCCCGCCACCACCCGGCAGCGACAGGCCAAGCCCATATTTCTTCACGAACGCCGCGTCTGCGACCAGCCAGGCGGGGACTGCGCCGGCCTTGTGCATATATTCGACGAACACGTTCGATGCCTCGTTACCGAAACGCTTGCCGTCCTTGCCAACGGCGATGCAGCCCGGCTTCGACATGTCGATCAGATGCGCATAGATCGCGGTCGAGCCATCGTCCTTCTTCATCGTCGAAACGACCGACCAGACGCCATTGGCAAAATTCGTCCCATCAACGATTCCTCCGGCTTCGAGGCCCATGTTCATCCCGTCGCCGGTGTTGCATCCGGCCATGATCGAGATGTGCTGATCGGGATAGGGCATATAGGCGCGGCGAAGTTGTTCGTTGGCGGAAAAGCCACCCGTGGCAAGCACGACGCCCTTTCTGGCGCGCAATGTTTCGGTCTTGCCATCGCGTTCGATCATCAGGCCAGTGACGCCGCCCGGCCCCGCGATGAGTCCTGTCACCGTCGCGTTCCGCCAAAGCGTCACCCCGGCGTCGTGTGCCGAGCGCAACAGCCGTGCGGCAAGCGCATTGCCCATCGTGATCCGCGATCCACGCTTGCGCCCCAAAAATTTGTCGAAGGTATAACTTCCGACGATCTTGAGCATGTAGAACAGCGATTTGGGCGACGATTTCATCTGATCGAGATGTGGCAGGTCGGGCAGGTCGATCATAAAACCGAGCGGCGCATTGAATTCGGCACGCGGGCTGCGCAATTCATCGACATAGTTTCGGAGCTTTTGCGTCCGGTATTCGAGCGGTCGCAGCAGCCTGCCCTCCTTGCTTGCCCCTTCAATCTGGGGATGCCAGTCGGGCGAGTGATCGGCGAGCGCGAAGCGGACCTCCGTCCTGTCCTCGAGAAAGCGCACCATTTCGGGCCCGGCCTGAAGATAGGCATCGAGCACTTCACCATGCAGCGTTTCGCCGACCAGCGCGGCGACATAATTGCGGGCGGCCCCGGTGGGTTCCGGGATCCCAGCCGCGATCTGATGATGATTGCCCGGAATCCAGATGCCGCCGCCAGAGATCGCGGTCGTTCCACCGAAAACGTCGGTCTTTTCGACCACGAGCACCTTCAGTCCCTTGCGCGCGGCCGTGACTGCGGCGGTCAGCCCGGCAGCGCCCGATCCGACTATTACCGCGTCCCATGGTGTGCTGCTCATCGGTCAATCCCATCCCGTATGCCTCGCCGCCGTCCCGCCACGGCCCCTGTCGGTTATGCACATTCGGACAATCCGTGCATCATCAACCTGCCTTTGGAAAGGAGGCGCGCAAGGGTGTTTGCCCTTGGCTAGCTCCGGATCGAAAGCGTTGATCGACCTGGGGGACACTCCATGACCAATACGTTCACCGTTGCCGACCGGGTAGAAATCGCAGATCTGTTTGCGCGCTATTGCCACCGGGTCGATCGTAGCGATGCAACGGGATGGGCAGCGCTCTTCACACTGGATGGCGTTTTCGAGGTCGAGGGTGTCTTCGGTTTTGCCGGCGCAGACGAACTCATTGCAATGCCGGGGGTTGTCGCTGATCAAGGTGGTGGAAAGTGGCGTCACCAGATTACCAATCTGGCGATCGACGCTGGACCCGAGCCGGATACTGCCACGGTGGTTGCCTATGGTCTGGTGACCGACTGGGGCGAAGGCGGAAAGCTGGTGAGTTTCACCGATTACGAGGTTGCGCTTGTGCGGGTCGATGGTGGCTGGCGCATCCGCAGGTTGATCGCACGCATGCCATGATGCCTGCCCTTCGACGGTGGAGCCGACGTAACCCTAGCCATCGACAGGTGAGTCACGGCGCTATGAACCCGACGATGGTCAATATAGAACATCTGGGAGAGTGAGATGGACCTCGGTATCGCAGGCAAAGTTGCATTCTTCACGGGCGGATCGCATGGGATTGGCCGATTGAGAGACGGTGATCGCCCAATTAAAAGCGCTGTCGAGAAGCGCGCGCGCCGCAGAAACCGTGATCTTGGGCACGAAAGTAGAGGGGTTTCCAGATGACAGCGCAATCCGATTACCCGCCCGCCCATGTCGATCCCGCGCGAACCGGGCACTGCGCGCTGTTCGATCGCCGGATTGTCTACGACAGCCCCTATGAAACCATCATCCCCGAAATCCACGAAGGCCCGGCGGTGTTTTACGCGGATAACATCTCCTTCAAGCAGCCGGGCTGGGTCGTGCGCCGGCACGAGGACATGAAGAAGATCTACAACGATGCCGAAAACTTTCACAAGAGCGGCAATACCGGTTTTGCCCGCCTGATCGGGGAAGACTGGAACATCATTCCGACCGAACTCGATCCTCCGGTTCACACGGGTTTCCGTCAGGCGCTGAATCCGATTTTCGCGCCGAGCAAGATGATGCAACTCGACGAGATGGTCCGCGCCCGCGCCCGCCAGTATATCGACAAGTTCAAGGACAAGGGTCACTGCGAATTCGTGGCGGATTTCGCGATAAATTTCCCGATCTCTATTTTCCTCGACCTGATCGGCCTGCCACAGGAACGCACCGCCCAGTTTCTGGACTGGGAGAATAAGCTCCTCCACGGGACCGACCTCGATGCGCGGATATCGAGCGTCCGCGCGGTGAAGGATCTGCTGATCGATACCATCGCAGACCGCAAAAAGCGTCCTGGCGACGATCTGATCAGCAAGACGCTTGCGCTGGAGGTTGACGGCCGAAAATGGACCGACGACGAAGTCTTTGGCCATTGTTTCAACCTTTATATCGGAGGTCTGGACACCGTCACCTCCAACATGAGCCTGCATTTTCATCACCTTGCGACGCATCCGGACGATCAGGTGCAGATGCGCGACAACAGCTTTTCGCAAAACGTTGTCGCGATCGAGGAACTGCTTCGCGCCTATGCCGCGGTCTCGACGAACCGGATTTGTTCGAAGCCCTATGAGATCGACGGCCAGACCATGATGCCGGGCGACTACGTGATCATGTCCACGCCGCTCGCCGGACGCGATCCCGAAGCCTATGAATCACCGAACGAAGTCAGGCTGGGCCGCAAGCCGACACATGTGACACTCGGACACGGATTTCATCGCTGTCTGGGACAGCATCTGGCCCGGCGTGAATTGCAGACGGCAATCGAGGAGTTTCTGAAGGTAATCCCGAAATTCTCAATCGAGCCGGGCTTTCGCACGCCCTTTTTCCTCAGCAACGTCATCCATATTCCGGAACTGCCGCTGACATGGGGTTGATCGGGTCGTTTGCCCTGAGTTGATTTCGCTTTGCGGCACGTATGATTATGCGGCAGCGCCACGCTTTTTATTCTTGTCTGTGGCAGCCTCGGTCTCATAGGCCAGGGCTTGTTCCACAAAATCCATGACGTGTTCGTAGTTGGCGATCGCCATGGCTTCGACCTTGGCAATATCGCGGCTGAGCACGGCCTGCAGTATCTCTTCGTGGACCGGAAGTTGCTCCAGTTCGAACCGCGCGAGCGTCAGGTACATGTGCCGATACCGCATGTTTTGCGCGTATAGCAGCCGCCATGACCAGAGCAGCCATTTGTTGTCGCACTCGCTGAGCAGCACCTCGTAAAATGCCTTGCGCTCGTTCGAATAGGCGTCGAGCCCCGCTTTGCCGGCCGCGACCTGCTGCAGTGTCTGCGCGGCGCGATGATAGGCTGCGATCAACTGGCGTTCCCATTCAAGATCACCATTGGCGATTGATGACCGGATGCACGGCAGTTCGACAATCAGGCATGCCTCGGTCAATTCACGAAACCCGTTTGCCGACACGGGCGCCACCCGAAACCCGCGATGACGCTCGATCTGCACGAGACCCTCTGCCGTCAGCCGGGACAGGGCTTCGCGAACGGAGGCCTGGCTCAGCGACAGGCTCGACTGGAGCGACGAGATGTTGAGCCGCGACCCGGGCCGGAGCGTGCATCCGATAATTTGGGCCCGGAGCGTCTGATAGGCACGGCCGGTTATGCTGGAATCGTCCATGATCATTTCCCTATCTGCCGACGGGTAACGCGACAAGCGGCGCGTAACAGGGGTCAGTCGCGGGCAAGAAAACCCTTTCCTCGCCAATGACGAATGCCAGTGCTTCGTCGGGGCGAGAGAACTTCTCCTCATCCGGTCTAACAATCGTGCGATATTCCTCATTGCTATAGTTGGCCAGGAGGTCCCGCTCATCGGCAAGACAACCGGATCGAATGCGACCGGCGGGCGGCAACACCAGCCGTAGCAGTTGCGCCTCTCCCTTCAGGACGTCCGCAGACGGCGGGACCAGTTCCTCGTCGATCCGTGCCTTATGCTGCGTTTACCAACGCCGCCGCTTCTTCATCGAAGTGCGTATGGTCCCAGCTTTGAATGGCTGGCATGACGTGACTTGCAAACAGGGACATCGCGCTCATCTGCTGCGCGTGGTGGCCAAGGAAGACCATGTCCACAACCCCCACACCACAGGCGCGCAACACGTCGAACCTTGCGATCAAAGTCTCGGGTCCACCCAGGAAATAGGGTTGAAGGATGAGTGAATTGACCGGCGGCCCACCCATCGTCCGGGCCTGAATGCGCGCCTGCTGCGCCGCTTGTTCGCCGAAGAAGCGGGTTGCCTCCTCGACGGCCTGTTCGTCGCTGGGTGCCACATGGCCGATGCCGCGATAGATGATGTGTTCGGGCGTGGGGGTCCACCCATGTTTGGCGGTCCGTTCGCGATAGAGCGCGATCCAGTCCCGGATCACCTCGACGGGCGCGAACGAGAAGGCGATGCCAAGTCCCCGTTCGGCGGCAAAATCGATTGATTCCGTCGAATTACCCGATCCGAATACGACCGGATGCGGCTTCTGAACCACGCGCGGCCACACCGAAACCGTGCTAAAATTATAATGTTCACCTTTCCACGCGAACGGTTCCTCCTCTCGCCACGCCTTCAGGATCAGGTCGATCCCCTCCTGCGTCATAGCGCGGGTGTCGCCTTGCGTGTCATAGGTGTGATGCTCGTTGGGTGTGCCGCGCAGGAACAGCACCGCGGTCCGCCCACCCGTCATCGCATCGAGCATGGCGATCTCTTCGGCAAGTCGAACGGGGTTGTTGAGCGGCACCAATGGCCCGAGCAACGCAATCGTCGCACGCGTCACACGCTGCGCGATTGCCGATGCCATGATCATCGGGTTCGGCGTCATCATATAGGGCGCATAATGATGTTCGGAGACGCTGACCCAGTCAAAGCCGAGTTGATCGGCATGGGCACAGCGATCGAGCGTGCGGGCGATCGACCCGGCGGCAACCAGCGGATCGCAAAAATGAGGCGGGGCGGGCCAGACCTCCAGCCCGGGGGCCGGCCCTTCGTAAGAAGTCATCGCAAGATAGGAGATTTTCACAACCATCCTCGCATAATCTAAATCCTCGTTGATATGCATCAACCATCTTATTATGCATCATTTGCCATTAACAACATTCAATGTCGAGCCGCTGTTCAATGGCAGATGGAAATCGGTGAGAGGGACTGCTTCGCTCACCGGTGACCAGCGGTACACACGGCATGGGACGGGTGGTTGCGGAAATATAACAAACGAGAGGAATGCCCTGATGACGCTAACCAAGAGATTACTTGCAGCATCCGCCATGAGCTTGTGTCTGATCGGCGCGGCCCCGCCCAAACCCGTCTTCAATGCGCCCACAGATATTGCGGCGATCAAGGCGGTGGAGGGCTTCCTTGCGACCGAGTTGAATATCGACAAGGTTATCACCCGTTACGCCGACGATGCCGTGGTGCTCGATATCTACGCGCCCGGCACGTTCAGGGGCCGCAAGGCGATCTATGACGGCTTCGGCCCGCAACTTGCCAAGATCAGGACACTGACCAGCAACACCCCGGAAATGACGATCGCCACCAACGGAAATTTCGGCTGCGCAGCGATGCAGATCGCGTTCGAGACGACCCTGAAGGACGGCACACAGTTCAAGATGAACATTCGCCAGCTCGATGCGCTTAAGAAGATCAACGGCGAGTGGAAGGTAATCCAGCAGCACATTTCCCTACCGATCGATCCCAGGACGATGCTGGCGGCGAATGCGCAGCCCATCCAGCCGCGTGCCGTAACTTGGTCAGCGCACCCGCTTTCTGCGCCGTCCGCCAGCGTCGAGCAAAGCAAGCGGGAAATCCGCAAATTCATGGATGTCGGTGGCGCTTCCAAGGGGCTCGACATGTTGATGGGCTATTACGGGCCGGGCGACGACATGCTCGTTTATGACAGCTTTCATCCCAGGGCGATGATCGGCAAGCAGGAAGTCCGGGATTATTATGCGAGCATGATGAACAGCTACAAAGACATTAAGCTCTCGATGCCCGAATTCGCCGTCGATGCCGATGGCTCGTTCGGTGTCCAGATTGACACGCAAAACCTCACGCTGACGATGAACGACGGCAGCAAACGCAACATCGCGCTTCGCCAGAGCGATTGCATGCGGCGACAAAACGGAAAATGGTATTCATTCCTCGAAATGATCTCCTATCCCGTCGATATGACGACCGGCAAAGGCGTGATGGACGGCCCTGGAGCCGCCCAATAACTTTCGGCTGTAAAGATTGACCGCCATAGCCTCGACGCTTCCATGCGCTCGAACAGCGCCAGCGCCAACCCTCCGCGTTTGTTCGGTAACGGGATCGCGCTTGGCTTCGTTTACTGTGCTCGTCATACTCTCCCGCTGCCCGCTGCCCGGCTCCGTGTAATAGCTACGACGCGTTATTGGATCGGGCCTTGCTCAAGCATCAGCGCGATAGGTGGCGGTAACTGCAGCCAGCGCGCCAATATCGACGCCCGCCGCATTGCCCGCCGCCATCGCTGCGCCAACGTCCTTGACCATGTAGCGTCTCGCGATGTCCAGGATTTCCTGAGGATCGCCTTCGATAAACTGGGCCAGAACATCGCTGCCGCCCGAGCATTGCACCAACGCAGTCGCCGTCGCTTTAGTCTCGAGTCCAAGACCCTCTGCGAGCTTCATGGCGTCCACAGCGAGTTGAAGATGGCCCGCGTACAATATATTGTTGACCAGCTTTATTGCGCGGCCAGAGCCTCTCGGACCGACATGGAAAATCGCATGTGCAAAGGTATCGAAGGCTGGTCGACCACGCTCGATCGCCTCGGCATCGCCGCCAATCAAAAGCGTCAGTTTACCGGAAGCCCGTTGCGATTGTGGACGGCTGAAACACGTATCGAGTACGCTGACCCCGTCCGGGGCGGAGGCGGCAATCGCCTTGATGGATTCCACGCTGCCGGTGGTGAAAACGGCGACGATTGCTCCGGGTTTCAGTCCTGCCATGATGCCCTCGGGGCCTGACAATACGTCTTCGACCTGGGCGTCGGAAAAGACCGCAAGGCACAGCAGGTCACAATCTTCGGCGGCTTCCCCGGGTGACCCGACGAGCTTGAGGTTCGGCGCGTCCTTCTGATCAGGTAATTTGACATCGAAAGCCCGCACCGCATGTCCGCCCGACGCGACTTTCTGGGCAATGGGCAACCCCATTTGCCCCAAACCAATCCAGGCAACTTTCATTTGTTTTCCATCCTGAGTGAATAATCACCAGCATCGACCTCGATAAACGGCGTGCAACCTTTCCTTTGGCGGGGCTGAACGTTCAGGTCGAGCGCGGAGCCCCGCCCCCGGATAGGTCAGGTGTCAGCCTATCACTGCTTTTCTCGTCGCAAACGTATCTCCGGAGGGTAACGCATGACGATCGACCTGATGACGCTTGCGGACAGGATCGCGATCGAGGAACGGCTGTATCTTTACGGCCATCTCCTCGACACAAAACGGTTCGAGCAAGTCGCGGCGGAGATTTTCACCGAGGACGCCGATATCCACCTCGGGGGCGAAAATCTGATCGGGCGCGCGGCGATCGCCGGGAGGCTCGAAGACTATCGCCACACCATGCTCGGTTCCAGCCACGTCATCACCAACATCATCATGACCGTGAATGGCGATGACGCCTCAACCTATTCCAAGGTCGGGGCTTGGCACTGGTTTGCCGGATCGAGCGACGACACACTTGCCCCCGCGGACATGGTTTCGATCGGTGGGTATGAGGACAGGCTCAGGCGGACCGACGATGGCTGGCGGATCTACCACCGTCGTGGCTACAGTTCGGGAACCGGGGTCGGCGTCGGCGCGGTGCCCGAACCGCTCAGGGAGATGCTCGAATCGCTGGCGGGCCGGATGCCGGACTGGACGCACTGAAAGAGGACGACGGCCTGATCGGTCAGTAATCCACGCGTCTGCAGTTTAACGTGGAGCCATATGCCGCTCCAGAAAGCCCGTCGCCGCTTTCCATGACGCCGCAGCCGCGTCGGCATTGTGAAGCTGTTCGACCTCGGCGCAAAACGCGTGTCCGGCACCATCGTAGATGCAGATTTCGTGGCGGATCGACCATTGATCGAGGTTCTTCCGGAATTCGGCGAGAAGGGCTGGCGGCATGATCGGATCCTGATTGCCGTAAATCAGCAAAACCGGGCTCGTGATGCTCCACACCAGATCCATCGGATGCGCCGGACATTTTACCGATAATTTCTCAAATCGTGGCTGACTGGGAAAAAACAGCACGGTAGCGGCGAGCTTGCGATCAAGGCTGGCGGCCAGCATCGCCAGCGTTCCCCCGGTGCAATACCCCCAAACGGCAACGCGGGCCGCATCGACCTGAGGCTGCGCCCTGAGCCAGTCGGCACCCGTCAGCACGTCATAAGTCGCCGACCGAAAATCCAGCGCACCGATAGCAACCATCACCTCAGAAAAGTCGTTGTAATTGTCGGGCTGAGAAGGCCCGTTACCGCGATAATAGTCGGGCGTGATCGTGACATAACCCAGAGCCGCCATATCCGATGCCACACGGCGACCAAATTTGTTCAGCCCCATCGCTTCAGCTCCGAACACGATTGCCGGATGGGGACCGGGGGCGTCAGGCTCAGTCACAAAGGCGGATATCTTCACGCCGTCGAATGTTCTCAGGATAACCGTGGAGGTTCTGATCGGCAGGGAAGTGTTTGAGTTTGCCAAATCAGGGTCCTTTCTGGTCGGGTCCGTCCCATTTCTGTCGGGCCATAGCAGATGCCTAGCATCGGCTATTTTTCAGGCAGCCTATCAAGGGGCATGGGACAAACCTTCTTTTCCAGCTCATCGCGCTGATGTTGCGAGATCCAACGTCCCTGGAGACCCAGTATGAAATGCAATGTTGGTTCTAGTAAAATGCACTCCACGGCGATCCCGATGCCAGAGCCATCGATGATAGTGGGCACGCCATCATGAGCGCCCGCCTTAATGGAAGGGTGGCAATCGTGACCGGTGCCGCCGGAGGCATCGGAATCGCAACCGCGCGCCGATTATGTCGCGACGGGGCAACCGTGATCATGGCCGATATCGACAAGTCGGCAATTGCCGCCGCTGCTGCCCGCGTCGATGGGGCCGAAGCCGACAATTTCGACCTGACGTCGGAGGATTCGGTCGCGGATTTTGTTGATCGGATCATGACCCGCCACGACCGGATCGACATCATCCACAACAATGCCGCCCTGCAAAGCGAGGCTCAGCGCCATCGCGATCTTGACGTGGTCAACCTTGATGTCGAGGCATGGGACGCGGCGATGGCAGTCAATGCGCGCGGGCCGATGCTGCTCTGCAAACACGCGATCCCTCACATGATATCAGCGGGCGGTGGCTCGATCGTCCATTCGGCATCGGGCTTCGGTGTGCTCGGGGAATCCACGTTGACGTCCTATGGCGCTTCGAAAGCGGCACTGATCAACCTCAGCCGCTTCATCGCGACCCAATATGGTCGCCAGAAAGTGCGCTCCAACGTCATCGTGATCGGCTTCGTCCTGACGGAGGTCGCCATTGCGACGACGCCGCAGGAGATCAAGGACATCATCGCAGCCCAACATCTTTTACCTGCGCTGGGCACTCCTGAAAACATCGCCGACGTCGTCGCTTTCCTCGCGTCGGACGATTCCGCCTTCATCACGGGCGCGGCAATCCCGGTGGACGGTGGCTTTACAGCGCACCAGCCCACCTATGCCGACATGCGTGCCTTCTTCGAAAAGACAGGCGGCACCAAGCTTTGAAGTGATCCCCGCTGGTCGATCAGGCAGTTACGGGTTGGGCGGACCCTGAACCCATCTTCTCGGTCAGATCGGCCATGTCGAGATACTCCCGCCA
>JAQGKX010000025.1 GCA_028289885.1 Sphingomonadales bacterium | reverse complement strand
CGCGCGCGCTGGGCGGCGAGCAGAACCAGATCGAACCGGTTTGGAATCTTGTCGACGCAATCTTCGACTGTTACGCGCGCCATGAAACGCTTCCTCTTCGAACCATAAAATAAGGCAAGCGGGCCGGGTAGCAGCAAGGGTGCGGGATTGCAACATTGGCGTAACTCCCCCAACGGTTGCCAGAATCGGGGGCTGCATGAAGCGAACGCACGAAGTCGCGGGAAACCGGTTGACGATCATCGAGAGTGGGGCCGGTCGGCTGCAGGCGTTAATCGACCTGATCGACGGCGCGAAGGTCAGCCTGCGGATGCTTTATTATATCTACGCCGACGACGATGCCGGGCGGCGCGTGCACGAGGCGTTGCTGGCGGCGGCACGGCGTGGTGTGACAACGGGGCTTATCGTCGATGGCTTCGGCAGCGATTCGGCCCGGCGCGAGGGGTTTTTCCAGCCGCTGCGTGATGTCGGGATATCGGTGTGCGCGTTTTCGCCGCGATGGGGGCGGCGATATCTGTTGCGCAACCATCAGAAACTCGTGCTGGCGGACGAAACACGTGCGATCATCGGCGGGTTCAATGTCGAGAACAGCTATTTCGCCGACGCCGGGGATGATGCGTGGCGCGACCTCGGCTTGTTGATCGAGGGCGAGGCGGCCAAGCGGCTGACCGGTTACTACGACGTGCTTCAACGCTGGACCGAGGCCCCGAAGTCGAAGATGCGGACGCTGCGGCGGGCGTTGCGGCACTGGAGCAACCCGAAGGGGCCGGTGCGCTGGTTGCTCGGCGGCCCGGCGCGCAAGATGTCGCCCTGGGCCAGGGAAATCCGCTGGGACATGCGCATCGGCAAGCGTGTCGATATGATCGCCGCTTATTTCGCACCCAGCCCCGCGATGCTGCGGCGGATCGACCAGCTTGGGATCAGTGGCGAGGCGCGGATCGTGACAGCGTCCAAAACCGATAACCCGGCGACCATTGGTGCCGCGCGGTTCACCTATGCCGGACTGTTGCGAAAGGGTGTGCGGGTGTTCGAATATGCGCCGTCCCGGTTGCATACGAAACTCTATGTGATCGACGACGCGGTCTATATCGGCAGCGCCAATTTCGACGTGCGGAGTTTGTTCCTGAATCTGGAAATCATGTTGCGAGTCGAGGACAAGGCGTTTGCCGACACGATGCGCGCCTATATCGACGGCGAGATCGGCCATTCGATCGAACAAAGGCTGGATGATTATTCGGGGTGGCACACGATCGGCGCACGGATGCGATATGCGCTCTGTTATTTTGTCGTCGCGATAGCGGATTATGGGGTGTCGAGAAGGATGAGTTTCGGGGTGGAGTGATGCAGTTCCTCACCCCGCCCAGCGTCGCTGAGTCGCCCTCTCCCGCGTAGCTGGAAAAGGGCTAGCGCCTATTCCTTCCACGCCCACCACAGCTGTGCCGGCGGGACATTCCAGAATTCCATCTCATGGTCGATTCGGTCGAATTGGCGCGCGATGAAGTTCCGGACGGAGGGATTATACTGATAAACTAGGAAAGCGCCGCCGACGCGCAGGATACGCTTGGTCGCGGCGGCGATCTCGTCTCCGATGCCGGGCGGTAGCGTCGAGAAGGGCAGGCCAGAGGCGATGTAATCGGCGTGGTCATAGCCCGCATCGGCGACATAGCGTTCGACGTCGGTCGCCGAACCGCAAATTGCACGAAAGCGGGGATCGTGGATGGTTTCTTTCAGATAAGCGACAAAATCTGGGTTGGTGTCGATGACGAGCAACATCGCATCGGGCGCAAGTTTGTCGAGGATCGGCTGGCAGAAGGTGCCGACGCCGGGTCCATATTCGACGAACAATCTGGTGTTGGCCCAGTCGCAACGGCTGAGCATCTTGCGGATCAGCCGGTCGGACGACGGGATGATCGAGCCGACCATCACGGGGTTCCTCAGGAAGCCGGAAAAAAACATTCCCTTGGGCGTTCGTGGAAAGCGGAAACGTGGCAGGCGCAAACCGCGCGATCGTTTCATCACCTTGGCGGACGAGAGCGGCATGGGCTTCCTTTGATAGCGCAAACGGGGATTATGGGCTCCGTTCGCAAATACGCGTGTCGAGCGCAAGCTATTGGTCGTCACTGGCAATCGGCCAATCAGGCGTTTAGGATCCCAACCCGATGATAGAATGATGAAATGATGAATATGGTGGGCAGGGTACGCGGCAGTCAGGGACACTTTATCCTGTTGTTTGCAGTGATGCTGACCATTGGCGCGGGAAATACCGCGTTGCAGTCGGTTATGCCCGCCATCGGGCGGACGCTGCACATCCGTGACAATGTCATCGCACTGTCATTCTCCCTGTCGGCGGCGGTCTGGGTGATCGCAGCACCCTATTGGGCGCGGCGATCCGACCGAACGGGACGGCGGCAAATGGTCCTCATCGGAATTGCCGGTTTTTCGGTGTCGGTGCTGTCGTGCGGGCTCGTCCTGACAGCGGGGATCAACAGCCTGATCGCCCCGGTCACGACGATGTTGGCGTTTATCGTTGCGCGCGTGATTTACGGCGTGTTCGGGGCGGCTGCTCCTCCGGCGGCACAGGCTATATTGGCGGGGCAGACGACGCGGGCCGAACGAACCAAGGCGCTGACCCTGCTGGCTTCGGCGTTTGGGCTCGGCACGATCCTCGGGCCCGCGCTGGCGTCGTATTTCGTGCTGCCCGGCATCGGGTTGGCCGGGCCTGCCTATTTCTTTGCCGTCGGTGGGTTGCTGGTGCTGGGAGCGGTGTGGCGGTGGCTACCGCACGACGAGCCGGGGAGCGCGGCGCACGGCGCAGTGTCGAGCTATCCGTCGATTGGTGGTGAACCCACCGGAGCGAGTGTCGCCGCGGCCATGAGCGAGGGTACGCCCGGTAAGCTGAAACTCACCGACCCGCGCATCTGGCCGTGGATGCTCGTCGGACTGATATCGGGCCATGCGCAGGCGATGACGGGACAGGCGATGGCGTTTCTGGTGATCGACCGGCTGCATCTCGACCCGACATCGATCCTGTCGCAACAGACGATCGGGCTGGTGCTGACGACCGGGGCGGGTGCGTCGCTGCTGGTGCAATGGGGGGTCATCCCGCAACTGAACCTGACGCCGAAAAGACTGATCGTTGTCGGTCTGGTGCTTGCAGCGGTGGGGCTGGCCGCAACGAGCAGCGCCAATTCACTATTCGGGCTGGCCATGGCGTTCGGCCTGTCATCGGCGGGGTTCGGCTTTACGCGACCCGGTTATACGGCGGGATCATCGCTCGCCGTTGGGTCCGATCTGCAGGGAGCTGTCGCCGGGCGAGTAACGTCGATCAATGGCGCCAGCTTCGTGCTGGGACCGTCGCTTGGGGTCGGGCTGTATGAGGTGTGGCGACCCTTGCCGTATCTGGTCGCCACAGCGCTGTGCGCCCTGTTGGCGGGCTATGCGCTCTGGAAGCTCAGGTCTTCGGACCTTTCGGAGTCAGCATCCCCGGCGTGATGAAGCCCATGCCCTCCGGCTTCATCGCATTGGCCTTCAGCGTGTCGGCGATACGGGCATAATCGGCTTCCATTTCCTGCGTGACCGACGCGCGGGTATCGACCAGCGCAGCTTCGAAATTGGCCATCGTCACCGTTTTTGACTCCAGCGAGGCACGCAATGCGGCAAGGCCCGCCCGGCGCGTCAAATCCTCGAGATCGGCACCGGTGAACCGGTCGGTGCGCTTTGCAAGATTGCCAAGATCGACATCCGCATCGAGCGGCATTTTCGACGTATGAATACCGAGGATACGCAACCGACCCGGCTCATCCGGAACGCCAACATAGATGAGTTCATCGAACCTGCCGGGGCGGAGCAGCGCGGGATCTACGAAATTGGGCCGGTTGGTTGCACCGATCACGACGACCGACTGCAACTCCTCAAGCCCGTCCATCTCGGCGAGGATGGTATTGACGACGCGTTCGGTCACTTGCGGTTCGCCCAAGCTGCTGCCTCGCGCGGGCACCAGTGAATCGAGTTCGTCGATGAAGATCACGCACGGCGCAACCTGTCGGGCGCGGGCGAACAGCCGGGCAATCTGCTGCTCGCTTTCGCCGTACCATTTGCTCAACAGGTCGGACGACTTGATCGCGATGAAATTGGCCTGCGCCTCCTTCGACACGGCCTTGGCGAGCAAAGTCTTGCCGGTTCCGGGGGGTCCATAAAGCAGGAAGCCCTTGGCCGGACGGATGCCGAGGCGACGGAACGCCTCGGGATTCTTCAGCGGCAGTTCGACGCCTTCGCGCAGCTTTTCCGCCGCGCCGTCCAAGCCACCGACATCGTCCCAACCGACGTTCGGAACCTGAACCATGACCTCGCGCATGGCGGACGGCTGGACGCGTTTCAGCGCCGCCATGAAATCGTCGCGCGTGACCGACAGCGTGTCCAGCACTTCGGGTGGGATCGTGCCTTCCTCAAGGTTCAGGCGGGGCATGATCCGCCGCACGGCCTCGATTGCTGCCTCACGGGTGAGCGCGGCGAGATCGGCGCCGACGAAACCGTAGGTCGAGCGCGACAGCTCGGCGAGATCGACGCCTTCGCCCAGCGGCATACCGCGGGTGTGGATGCCGAGGATTTCGCGACGACCGCGCTCATCGGGAACGCCGACAACGATTTCGCGGTCGAAGCGGCCCGGGCGGCGGAGCGCCTCGTCAATGGCTTCGGGGCGATTGGTGGCGGCGATCACGACTAGGTTCGCGCGCGCCTCCAGCCCATCCATCAGGGTCAGCAATTGCGCGACGAGTCGCTTTTCAGCCTCGCCCGACACCTGTCCACGCTTCGGCGCAATCGAATCGATCTCGTCGATGAAGACGATCGAGGGCGCGGCTTTGGCTGCCGCTTCGAACACTTCGCGCAGCTTCTTTTCGGACTCGCCGTACGCCGAACCCATGATTTCCGGGCCGTTGATCAGGAAGAACTCGGCCGAACTTTCATTGGCGACGGCACGAGCGAGGCGCGTCTTGCCGGTTCCCGGTGGCCCATGGAGCAACACCCCCTTTGGCGGATCGACGCCGAGACGCTGGAACAGTTCGGGGTAGCGCAGCGGCAGTTCGACCATTTCGCGTAACTGATCGATGGTGTCGCCCATGCCGCCGATGTCGTCATAGGTGACATCTGCGCGGCGACTGTCCTTAGGCTCGACATATTCGGACAGGAGTTCGACTTCGGTTTCGGCGCCGATGTGGACGATGGCCTTTGGCACGGTGGACACGACGCTCAGGCGAACTTCCTGCAGGGCATAGGCAGGCGCGGCGAGCATCTGGCGCAACTGCGGCGGCAGATCGGTGCGATCGACCTGCTGCTGGCCGGCGGTTGCGACGGTATCGCCCGCGACCAATGGCCGACCGGCAAAGCTGCGCTTCAGGGCATTGCCCGAACCGTTGAGGCGAAGGTTCTGCTGGGCCGGGGCGAAGACGACGCGCTGAGCAACCTTCGATTCAACCTTGCGCAACGTCACGAAATCGCCCGAACCAACCTCGGCATTTGCGCGCTGGAGACCATCAAGGCGGAGGATTTCCAGGCCCTCGTCTTCGCTGTAGGGATAAACCGCACGGGCGGCTGTAACGCGCTTTCCGGTTATCTCTACGATATCGCCCTCTGCCAGCGCCATCGCCGCCATCGCCGCACGGGGGATGCGCGCCAGGCCACGACCGGCGTCTTCGGGCCTCGCATTGGCGACCTGAAGCCGCGTTCCTGGAATTTCGCTGTCTGCCATTCCGCCCTCAACTCGTGAGTTCGATAGATAGCTATTGGCAGGGCAAAAAAAAGGGGTCGATCCCGGAGGACCGACCCTTGAAAGTTTTAGGAGAGGATGCCTGAAAGGCCCGTTCTATGTGCAGTGCAGCATGATCTATCGCAAGTGCGAAAAGGAAAATCGCACTTGCAGAAATTGCACGTTGCATCTTTCTGCAGTGTGTCCATCATGACTTTCGTAGTGAACGGCACGCGGCCTGTTTGCACTGCACAATACGGGGCGGTCATGCGGCGATTACCATCACTTTCGGGAGTCGAGGCTTTTGTTGCAGTTGCGCGCACAGGATCGGTGAAGGCGGCGGCTGACGAATTGTCATTGTCGTCTCCCGCGCTGAGCCGTCGGATACAGTCGCTCGAGCGGTTCGTGGGTCGACCCTTGTTCACGCGCGGGCATCAGTCGATGCGGCCCAATGCCGATGGCAACCGGCTGATGATCCTCGTTGGCCCCGCGCTTGATCAGCTGTCCGATGCCATCGAATCGCTGGCGAGCGCGCAAAACGACCTGATGCGGTTACGCCTTGGCGTTCTCCCGCTGTTTGCCGCACAGAAATTGATACCGCGACTGGCCGCGTTGCGGGAGGCTCATCCGACATTGCACCTCGACATCGATACTGCACCTCATGCAGCGTCGCGGCTGGGCGACGGGATCGACGCCGCCATCATCCTGGCGCGCGATATTGATCCGGCGCTTTATGCACGACGGCTCGACCGCAACATGGTTTTCGCGATTGCCGCACGCCATTACCGAAGCGGGCCGGGGGCGATCACGCGGCCAGAGCAACTGAAAGACCTGACAGTGTTGCTCCACCGTGACATGCCCGACACGTTCGAGGAATGGCGCAAGGCGGTCGGCATGGAAGGAATCGAGCCCGCCGCAATCGACCATTATGATTCGGGGCAGCTGATGCTCGACGCCGCGGCGCAGGGGCTGGGCGTGGCGTTCATGCACGAGGCGCATCTGGACGATGCGCGTGACGAACGTCTGGCGCCGCTGTTCGATATCGAAGTCGTCAGCCCGTACAGCTATTGGTTCGTCTGTCGCCCGCGCGCGCTTGAAGCGCGACCGGTGAAATTGTTTCACGACTGGCTGGTGGGGGCGATGAAGCCCTGAAACTCTCCCGTCACCCCGGCCTGCGCCGGCGTGACGGAAATATCATCCGGTTCAGACAGCCTTTGCGCTGACGATCTTGCCGGGGGTGCGCGGTGGTTCGCCCTTCGGCAATGCGTCCACAGCTTCCATGCCCGAGGTCACTTCGCCCCAGACGGTGTACTGGTTGTCGAGGAAGCGCGCATCGTCGAGGCAGATGAAAAACTGGCTGTTCGCGCTGTTCGGGCTCGACGAACGCGCCATTGAGCAAACGCCGCGCTTGTGCGGTTCCTTGCTGAATTCTGCCTTCAGGTCGGGGAGCTTCGATCCGCTCATGCCGGTGCCCGTAGGATCGCCGCCCTGTGCCATGAACCCGGCGATAACGCGGTGGAAAACAACGCCATCATAGAAACCTTCGTTGGCGAGTTCTGCAATCCGT
Source organism: Sphingomonadales bacterium (assembly GCA_028289885.1). Taxonomy (GTDB): domain Bacteria; phylum Pseudomonadota; class Alphaproteobacteria; order Sphingomonadales; family Sphingomonadaceae; genus Sphingomonas_O. Next base: position 21,094 of record JAQGKX010000025.1, on the reverse strand, counting down.
TCGACGTGACCGGGGGCAAGATCAGGGCGCAGCTTGATCGTGACTTCGCCGGTATCCAGCGTGAGGGTAAGTGTTTCGGCCATTTGTTTTCCCTTTGCGTGTTATAATAATTCCGTGGCGCGCCTTTACGCAGCCTCGGCCAGTGCCGCCAGCCCATATTCTGCGGCGACCAGTTCATACGAGCGCCGCCGCGCGGCATGATCGGACATGATGTTGACCAGCATCATCTCATCCGCGCCATATTCGGCTGCGACCTGATCGAGCGCGGCATGGACCTCGGCCGGTGTGCCGAGCGTGACGCGGCGGTCACGCTTTGGTGCTGCCGGGTTGGCGGCGGCCCAGCGTTCCGCGGTTTCGACCGACGGCACCGGGATCAGTTCGCCGCGGATCAGATGCGCCATCATCATCGAGGCGGGCAGCGCCAGCCGCTCGGCCTCGGCATGGGTTTGCGCTGCAATCGTCCATGTTGCCACCATCACATGCGGTTTCGCCAAATGCGCCGACGGCTTGAAATGGTTGCGATAGGTTCTCGCAAGCGGTGCTCCGCTGGAGTTGATGAAGTCGGCGATGCAATAGGGCAGCCCCGCTTCTCCCGCCCAGATCGCCGAATCGGGCGACGAACCCAGCAACCAGACTTCGGTCTCGCCGCCGCCTGTCGGCATCGTGCTGCCGAGCGCCGCAAATGGATGGTCGGCGGGCATCGCATCGTCGAAATAGGCGATCATTTCGGCAAGATTATTGGGAAAGTCATCATGCGGCATCCGCTTCGACCGGTCGCGCTGCAGCGCATAGGCCGTCCGCTGATCGCTACCCGGCGCGCGCCCGACGCCAAGGTCGATCCGGTTGGGCGCGAGGGCCGATAGTAATGCGAATGTCTCGGCAACCTTGAATGGCGAATAATGCGGCAACATGATCCCGCCTGAACCGACTCGGATTCGCTTGGTTGCCAATGCGACCGGCCCGATCAGCGCCTCGGGAGCCGCCCCCGCTAACCCCGGCGATGCGTGATGTTCGGCCAGCCAGTACCGATCATAACCCAGCGCATCGCAAGCGCGGGCAAGATCAAGCGTGTTGGCAAGCGCATCTGCTGCAGTTGAGCCTTCGGCAATGGGAGTCTGGTCGAGAACGGACAAGCGATAGGTCATGGACGGAAGATAGGAAGTGGGAGCGTCATATCCAGTGGGTGGCCCGATAGCGACGAGAACTGCGTCCCCTTCGAAAGCGGCCGCTTCGCAAACATTTCTGTTATCGACGGCATTCAGCTAACGGTGAGCGATGTCTATTCCTTCCGCAATTCTGCCAGCCAGCCGCCGACTGCCCGTGACATTCATGATCATGGCCGCGACGTTGATGGTCGTGCTGGACAGCACGATCGCCAACGTCGCCCTGCCTCACATACAATCGTCGCTCAGCGCAACCACGGAAAGCGTTTCGTGGGTGCTGACCAGCTATATTCTCGCCAGCGCGATTGCGATGCCTGCGACGGGATTTCTATCCGATCTGCTTGGACGGCGCAGGCTGTTCACCGGCGCCATTATAGGCTTCACTGCTTCGTCGATCGCCTGCGGGCTTGCCGCGTCGCTTCCCCTGATGGTCGCCGCTCGCATCGTGCAGGGCATGTGCGGTGCCTGCCTGGTACCCATGAGCCAAGCCATCATGTACGACATCAACCCGCCCCATAAACACGTTCAGGCAATGACGATCTGGGGGATGGTTATCATGGTGGGGCCTGTTGCGGGACCCGTGCTCGGGGGCTGGCTGACCGACAATTTCGACTGGCGCTGGGTATTTTTCATCAACGTGCCGATCGGCATCGGTGCCGCCGTGGGAAGCTGGGTGATGTTAACCAACGACGCCAAGGTAAAGAGAAACTTCGATCTGTTCGGCTTTGTCCTGCTGGCGCTCGGGCTCTCTGCGATGCAGTTGTTGCTGGACCGCGGTGTAACGCTGGACTGGTTCGACGCGCTTGAAATATGGATAGAGCTGGCCGTGGCAATCTCGGCTTTCTGGGTGTTTATCATCCATATAGCCACTCATGAAGACGCAATCCTGCCGCGCGCACTTTTTGCCGATCGCAATTTCCTGGCCGCTTTATTGGCCACCACGATCATCGGCGGGATCCTGATTGCGGGCGCGGCGCTCGTTGCACCCATGATGCAGCGATTGCTCGGTTATCCAGTTCTCCTGGCTGGCTTGCTTACAGCACCCCGGGGAGCGGGTACGATGATCGGCATGCTGATTGCGGGGCGTGCCAGCAATCTCATCGACCCCCGCATAACGATCCTTACCGGCATCCTGTTGCTGGTCGTGTCGCTGTGGATGATGACCGGCTTTGAGCTTGGCATGGATCAAAGTCTCGTCATTTTGAGCGGTACCATTCAGGGGCTCGGTCTTGGCCTGGTGGTATTGCCGCTCAACCTTCTGGCATTGGCGACACTCCCCGCCGTGCTCAGGACCGAGGCAGCATCGCTCTACAGTCTGGCGCGGTCCATCGGCGGGTCGGTGGCGATTTCAGTCATGACGGCGTTGATCGCCAGTAACACCCAAACCAGCCATGCGGACCTCGGTACCCATGTCACGACAACAAGCGCGCCGTTCCTCACCGTCGGCTTGCTTGAACGCGCCGGCTTTCAGGGAGCACAGGTGATGCAATTCATTGACGCCGAGATAAATCGCCAAGCAATCATGATCGCCTATATCGACGATTATTGGGTGATGATGTGGGCAGCGATATTCATCATACCGCTGGTCGCCATCCTGAAGGGACGGAAATCCGGTGAACCCATGCCGATGCCTGATGGTCATTGACGTATCGGTTCGGTCGATCAATTTGAGATTGCCTTTTGAACGACGGCGGGCCTAGACCGCGAGCCGCAACCCGATTCCCGACCGGCCGCAGCATGGAGGCAGCGCGATGAGCGAGACCGACCTTCAGGGCGAGAGCGTCACCGAAACCCAACTCGACGAGGACGATCGGCTGCGTCCCGATTTCGTTCGCGACGTGCTGGCGCGCGTCGAGGACGGTGACGATGCGGGCGCGCGCGACCTGGTCGGCCCGCTGCATCCGGCCGACATCGCCGATCTTTTCGAACTGACTCCCGAGGACCGTCGCGGTGCGCTGGCAATTGCGCTGGGCGATATCGTCGACGGTGACGTGCTGTCGGAAATGAACGATCACGTCCGCGAAGGGCTGATCGATGCGCTGGAGCCGCATCAGGTCGCCGATCTCGCATCGGGGCTGGACACCGATGACGCGGTTGCGATCATCGAGGACATGGAGGCCGAGGATCAGGCCGCCGTTCTCCGCGCTCTGGACCCCGACGACCGCGCCGCGATGGAAGCGGCGCTATCCTATTCGGAGGAATCCGCAGGCCGATTGATGCAGCGCGAGCTGATCTCGGTTCCCGAACATATCACGGTTGGCCAGACCGTGGATTATCTCCGCGACAATCCTGACCTGACGACCGACTTCTGGGAAATCTTCGTAGTCGATCCGCAACACCGCCCAATCGGGACGGTGCAGCTTTCATGGCTGCTGCGGACGCCGCGTGAGATTGCGATTTCGGACGTGATGAAGCGTGAACAGACGTTGATCCCGGTCGACATGGACCAGGAAGAGGTCGCATTGCGGTTTCAGAAATACGCGCTGATCTCGGCGGCGGTTATCGACGGCGGCGGGCGACTGGTCGGCATGATCACCGTCGATGACATGGTCCATGTTATCCAGCAGGAAGCGGGCGAGGATATATTGCGCCTGTCGGGTGCCGGTGATGGCGACATTAACCAGCCCATCCTGCTGACGATCCGCACACGGCTGATCTGGCTCGTCGTCAACCTCGGCACCGCGATACTGGCGTCGTCTGTGGTCGGCATGTTTCAGGGTGAGATTGGAAAGTTCGCGCTGCTCGCGGTGCTGATGCCGATCGTGTCGGGCATGGGCGGCAATGCGGGCACTCAGACGCTCGCGGTGGTCGTGCGTGCGCTGGCGACCAACCAGCTGACGAGTTCGAATACCATCCGGATGATCCTGCGCGAACTGCGGATCGCAATTGCCAATGGATTCGTGCTGGGTGTCCTGATCGGTGTCGGCACGGCCTTGATCTTCGGTAACTACAGGCTGGGCGGAGTGATTGCGGCGGCCATGGTCATCAACAATATCATTGCGGGGCTGGCGGGCATATTGGTGCCGCTCGCGCTGGAAAAGGCGGAGGTCGATCCGGCAGTGTCCTCGGCGGTGTTCGTGACGATGATGACCGACGTGATGGGTTTTTTCAGTTTTCTGGGGCTGGCGTCGCTGGTAGGATTGTCGGGCTGACATGCTCCACCTCACCAAAGTCGCCTTCGCCTGCGAATCGCTCGAATATCTGGCTGCGCGGCTTGCCGCGCGGGCTGCGGCTGGCCCGGTTCGACTGACGACGCGTTATCGTCCGAAACGGCATGAGGAACTGATCGGCGGATCGCTGTTCTGGATATTGAAGCACAAGCTCGTCGCCCGCAGCGAAATCCTCGCTTTTGCCGACAGCGAGGATGGGCGCATCGATATCATTGTCAGCCCCGACCTGATCCCCGTCCGCCCCATGCCCCGGCGCGCGCATCAGGGCTGGCGCTACCTCGAACCCGATGCCGCCCCACCCGATTGGCAGACCGGTGACGGAGAGCAGGACGTGATGCCCGCCGCGCTCGCGGGGGAATTGGCGGCAATGGGTTTGCTCTAGGCGCGATCCTCCCTAAAGGGGCGGCTCTTATTTCAAGCGGAGAAAATACGGATGAGCGACATCAAGCGTGTAGTGCTGGCCTTTTCGGGTGGGCTCGACACCAGCGTCATCCTGAAATGGCTCCAGCAGACCTATAATTGTGAAGTGGTGACCTTCACCGCCGATCTGGGTCAGGGCGAGGAGCTCGAACCCGCGCGCTCCAAGGCGCAGATGATGGGCGTGAAGCCCGAACACATCTTCATCGACGACCTCAAGGAAGAATTCGTCCGCGACTATATCTTCCCGATGATGCGCGCGAACGCCCTGTACGAGGGGCTGTATCTGCTCGGCACGTCGATCGCGCGTCCCTTGATCGCCAAGCGCCAGATCGAAATTGCCAAGCTGGTCGGTGCCGATGCCGTCAGCCATGGCGCGACCGGCAAGGGCAATGATCAGGTTCGCTTCGAACTCGGCTATTACGCGCTTTCGCCCGATATCAAGGTGATCGCACCGTGGCGCGAATGGGATCTGACCAGCCGCAGCGCGCTGATCGCGTTTGCCGAACAGCACCAGATTCCGGTTGCCAAGGACAAGCGCGGGGAGAGCCCGTTCTCGACCGACGCGAACATCCTGCACACGTCTTCGGAAGGCAAGGTTCTCGAAGATCCGTGGGAGGAAGTCCCCGAATACGTCTATTCGCGCACGGCGAACCCCGAAGACGCGCCGAACACGCCGCAGTCGATCACGGTCGATTTCGAACGTGGCGATGCGGTTGCGGTGGATGGCGTGGGGATGTCTCCCGCGAACCTGCTCGCCAAGCTTAACGAACTGGGCCGCGCCCACGGCGTCGGACGGCTCGATCTGGTCGAAAACCGCTTCGTCGGCATGAAGTCGCGCGGCATGTATGAAACGCCCGGGGGCACGATCCTGCACCTTGCGCACCGCGGTATAGAGCAATTGACGCTCGATCGCGGGGCCGCCCATCTGAAGGACGAACTCGCGCCTCGCTATGCCGAACTCCTCTACAACGGCATGTGGTTCAGCCCCGAGCGCGAGATGCTGCAGGCGGCGATCGACCATTCGCAGGCAAAGGTTTCGGGCACGGTTCGCCTGAAACTGTACAAGGGCAGCGTCAACGTGACCGGCCGCAAGTCGCCCCACAGCCTCTACAGCGAAAAAGTAGTGACCTTTGAGGACGACGCCGGAGCATACGACCAACGCGACGCCGAGGGGTTCATCAAGCTGAATGCATTGCGCCTGCGCTTGCTGGGACGACGCGATCAAATCTGAATGCAGCTTGCCGCGAGTCGTTCCGTCCCGCTAAGGCTGTGGTGATGGGGCAGGGCGATCTGAATTGGTGGGAACGTCGCGCGACGATCGTGGCGCTGACGCTGTTTGCCATGGTGCCGCTGCTGTGGCCGACGGTGCCGCCGTTGGTCGATCTGCCGGGCCATATGGGGCGATATCGCGTCGAACTTGACGGCGCGGGATCGGTGTTGCGGCAGTTTTACAATTTTCACTGGGCGCTGGTTGGCAATTTGGGTGTCGACCTGCTGATCGTGCCCATGGCTAAACTCTTCGGCCTTGAACTCGGCGTGAAGCTGATCGTGATCGCGATTCCGGCGCTGACCGTCCTCGGCATGTTGGCGATCGCGCAAGAGGTCCATGGGCGGGTGCCACCGACTGCGCTGTTTGCCCTGCCGCTGGCTTATAGTGTGCCGTTGCTCTTCGGCTTCCTCAATTTTGCGCTGTCGATGGCGCTTGCGCTGCTGGCCTTCGCGCTGTGGCTGAGGCTCGCGAGGCTCGATCGCCTGCAGCTTCGGACCTTCGTATTCCTGGTCATTTCGCCGCTGATCTGGCTTGCGCACACCTACGGCCTCGGATTTCTGGGTATTCTCGCTTTCTCCGCGGAACTGGTCCGGCATCACGACCGGGGGGAAAACTGGCCGGGATCGTTCGTGAAAGCGGCAATTGGCTGCTTCGTGCTCGCACCGCCGATCGTCTTCATGCTGGTCGCGCCCAGCGGCGCGGCGTTGGCCAATACCGGCGACTGGCTCAACTGGTCGGCCAAGTGGGAAGCGGTCAGCGTCATCCTGCGCGACCGCTGGTTCTGGTTCGATGCGCTCTCCAGAGTAATTCTCGCGGCGTTGATCGTGTTTGCGATCGTCGGTTCACGACTGGTGTTTGCGAAAAAACTCACGGTCAGTGCGCTGCTGCTGTTGGCGGCCTGCATCGTCCTGCCACGCGTGACATTTGGCGGGTCGTTCACTGAATTGCGGCTCGCACCATTCGCTCTGGCGATGGCCATTATCGCGATGGTCCCCAGCAAAGCGGCCAGCGCGCAGTTCGTGAACGCGATGGCTATCACAGGCATTGTCTTTTTCGGTGTCCGGGTAATCGCGAACACCGCAAGTCTGGCAATGGCCTCGGCACGGCAAGAGCGGGCGCTGGCGGCGCTGGAGCATTTGCCGGTCGGATCGCGCCTGATTTCATTTACCAGCGCATCATGGACCGACCGCATGGAGCATTTGGCGGGCATGGCGATCGTGCGGCGGCGATCGTTTTCCAACGACCAGTGGAACCTGACCGGATTGAATCCCATGTCCGTCGTCAAGAACGATGCGCCGGGATTCAATTCGGATCCTTCGCAAACGGTTACCGCAAAAGTCGCGGATTCAGGCGGACTGGTCCTGCCGATCGACGCCGCGCTGTCCCGCTTTCCGCGCAATGCTTTCGACTATTTATGGCTTATCAACCCGCCCGCTTATGATGTCGGACTGACGCGCGGCATGACGCCCGTGTGGCGCGACGGTACCGACGTACTTTTCAGGATCGACCATAAATGAGCGGACTCGGGCTCTTTGGCGGCACACAGGCTGGACTGAACTGGTGGGAACGGCGCGTGACGGTGGTCGGGCTGACGTTGGTTGCCCTGATCCCGTTGCTCTGGCCGACGATCCCGCCGTTGGTCGATCTGCCCGGCCACATGGGTCGCTACCGCGTCCAGCTCGATGGTGACGGATCGGCGCTTCGACATTTCTATAACTTTCATTGGGCACTGATCGGCAATCTGGGTGTCGACCTGCTTATCGTGCCACTTTCCAAAATTTTCGGGTTGGAATTTGGCGTGAAACTGATCGTCATGGCGATCCCGGCAATTACCGTGGGTGCCCTATTGTGGATCGCACGTGAGGTTCATGGCCGTATTCCGCCGACTGCCCTTTTTGCCCTGCCATTGGCTTATGGCCACCCGTTCCTGTTCGGCTTCGTCAATTTCGCGCTGTCGATGGCGTTTGCGCTGCTCGCCTTTGGGCTTTGGCTGCGGCTGGCGCGGCTCGGGCGGCAAAGGCTGCGCGCGGGGCTGTTCCTGCTGATCGCGCCGTTGATCTGGGTGACGCATACTTTCGGCTGGGGAATGTTGTGCGTGCTGGCCTTTTCGGCCGAGCTGATCCGCCAGCACGACCGTGGGATCGGCTGGATGCGCGCGTTTATTCATGCTGGCGTCCAATGCCTGTCGCTTGCGCCGCCGATCCTGCTGATGATTTTGTGGCGCAGCGGGCATGTGTCGGGGGTTACGGCCGACTGGTTCCACTGGTCGCGCAAATGGGAGTGGTTTGGAAAGACGCTGCGCGATCGCTGGCAATGGTTCGACGAGGGGTCGGTCGCGCTGCTGTGCGCGCTGTTCGCCGGCGCGATCTGCAGCCGCCGACTAGGGATCTCGCGTAACCTCGGCGTTACGGCGGTCTTCCTGCTCATTGTGTTCGTCGTATTGCCTCGCATCGTGTTCGGGTCCGCCTATGCCGACATGCGGCTGACGCCTTACCTGATCGCCATTCCGATTATCGGGATACGCCTGCGCCCGACAGCCCCGGCCTGGTTAGCCAAGGGACTGGCGATTGCCGGGCTGGTATTCTTTGGGGCGAGGATCGCCGCCAACACCGTCAGCTTCGCGATTGCGTCGGCGGGTTACGACCGCGCGCTGACCGCGTTGAACTATGTGCCTGAGAACGCGCGGCTGGTCAGTTTTTCCGGCCATGATTGCCGTGACCTGTGGTCGACCAATCGCATGGAGCATCTTGGCGCGATCGCCATCGTTCGCAGGCGCGCCTATTCGAACGACCAATGGGACATGGTCGGCGCGCAATTGCTGACGACCAACAAGCCCGATGGCCTGTATTTTAAGGGCGATCCATCGCAGGTCGTGACAGCCGGACCCTGCCGAAATCGCTGGAAACCGCTGAACTGGTCATTGCGGATGCTTCCTCGCAACGCGTTCGATTATGTCTGGTTGATGGACCCGCCGGTGTTTGATGAGCGGCTGACCCGGGGCATGTCGCTGATCTGGCAAGCGGGCACCGACAGGCTATATCGGATCGACGATCATGGCCCGTTGATTGAACAAGCGGCACCACCCCGTGCTGTGGTAGGGTCGAAACCATGACGTTTTTATCCATAGTCATTCCCTGTTTCGACGAAGAAGCCTGTCTCGACGAGCTGCATCGCCGCGTCTCCGTGGTGGCGCAGGCGGCGGGGGGGGACGATTACGAACTCGTGCTGGTCGATGATGGTTCGCGCGACGGCACATGGGGCGCGATGACGCGGCTTGCTGCGGTCGATCCACGGATTTTGGCGATCCATTTGTCGCGCAATCATGGTCACCAACTCGCCCTGACGGCCGGACTCGACCTTGCGCGTGGGAATCGCATCCTGATCCTCGACGCCGACCTGCAGGATCCGCCCGAACTATTGCCCGATATGCTCGCCACGATGGAGCGCGAGCGGGCCGATGTCGTTTACGCCGTGCGTCGCCAGCGCGCAGGAGAGAGCCTTGCCAAGCGGGCATCGGCGGCGATCTTCTATCGGTTGCTCGACAGGTTGACCGACACCGCCATCCCGCTCGATGCCGGTGATTTCCGCCTGATGAGCCGCCGTGCGCTCGATGCCTTGCTGGCGATGCCCGAACAGGCGCGCTTCATTCGCGGGATGGTCGCCTGGATCGGTTTTCGGCAGGTGCCCTTCGCATATGACAGGGCGGAGCGTCATGCGGGCGAGACCCATTATCCGTTTGCGAAGATGCTTAGTCTCGCGTTCGATGCGGTCACCGGGTTCTCGACCGCGCCGCTGCGTTTTGCCAGCCATGCGGGCCTCGCGCTGACCGGATTTTCACTGTTGATAATGGCTTATATCGGCGTCGGCTGGCTGACCGGGACGACGGTTGCGGGCTGGACGTCGCTGATGCTCGTCGTCGTCGGACTCGGCGCGGTGCAGATGTTCGTGCTCGGCATGATCGGCGAATATCTTGGGCGGCTCTATATCGAGTCCAAGAAGCGCCCGCTTTATATCGTCGCCGATGTCATCGGCACGGCGCGTGAGGATAGTTCGCTCGGCTACCGCGGTGACAGGATGGCGGCGAGCGAAACTCCCGGCGGCATTGGAACACGCCCGATCAAGTGACGTTCCAGTCCGAAGATCGTGCGGAACAGTGAATTGACGGGCGCAGGTGGCAACGCGTCCTCGCTGCCCTCACGGTGGCGAACTTGCGCAGCGATGCGGTTGGCGGCGGCGAGGGGGAACAACAGGCTGTTGAAGCTCGATAGCTTCTGCATCTCGAGCCCGCTGGCAGCGACCGCTGCGCGCAACGACTTTTTCGAATAGCGTTTGAAGTGATGGTTGGCGACGTCGTGTCCTGACCACAACCACTGATATTGCGGCACGGTGACGAGAATTCTGCCACCGGGTTTCAGCCGCTTTGCAATGCCTTTCAATGCGGCAACATCGTCCTCGACATGCTCGAGCACATCGAGCAGGGCGACCATGTCGTAGCGACCATCTTCGATCCGATCGAGTTCGGGCAGGCGTGCGTCGCCGATCACCGGGCCGAACCGTTCAATGGCGATCGCTCGCGAAGCGGGGTCTAGTTCGCTCCCCTCAACCGTGCCAAATTTGGCGAGCATCGACAGATTATGGCCGGTGCCGCAGCCGATTTCCAATATCCGGGCGTTGGTCGGCAATGGAATGTAGCGCGCGATCAGGTCGTGCAGCACGTCGCGCCGTGCGACATACCACCAGTGAACGCTGTCCTGTGCGGCCATCGCGTCGTAGATTGAGCGGTCCATTCAGACGAAAACCCATTTGCGGTAGATCACGAAGCAAATTGCTGGTGTGATGAAGATCATTGCGGCGATTGGTGTCAATTTATCCCAGTGGAACATGCTCGTGAACAGCCAGACGAAGAAACTATTCAGGCCAAAACTGATGCCAGAGGTGACGAAGAACTTGCCCCCGACCCTGACCGATTGGCCAGCCGTCGCCTGATCGCGGAAGCTGAAACGGCCATGCAGGAAATATCCGAATGCCATCGCCACCAGGTAGGCGGCGACATTGGCGACGAGCGGGGGCGATCCGATGAGCCGGACAAAGCCTGCATAAGTCGCCACCCCTAATATCGTGACGAAACCGCCGGATATGGCATAGCGCAGCACCTGGCCGAGCAGGGCGCGCTGGTTTTCGTCGAGGGGCAGGGCTTTAAGCATTGGTGTCCGCTTGGCACATGGAAAGCGACCCCTTAAGACCCCCGCGTGAATAGGGGAAGTGATGAGCGAAACTCTCAAGGCGGGCCAGCAGGGCGACCAGATGGACGAGATGCGTCCCATTCGCCACTGGCTGTGCTGGCAGACGCTGATCTGGGTCGTTGCCGCCGCCTTCATGCTTTATTTCCGGTGGAGCGCGATCCACTGGTATAGCCTGCCCGACACCGACGATAACATGCGGATGGCGCAGGTTCGCGCGCTGCTGAACGGGCAGGGCTGGTACGACCTGCGCCAGTATAAGCTGAACCCGCCGGTGGGTTTCGATATGCACTGGAGCCGATTGGTCGATCTGCCCATCGCCGCGATCGAACTGGTCGTGCGCCCATTCGCAAGCAATTTCATGGCGGAGAAAGTCGCCGCCGCCATTGCACCGATGTTGCCCTTGTGGGTTGCGATGGTCGCGATGGGGCTCGTCGTCCGGCGGCTGGTTGCCGAAAACTCGTTTGCGATCGGGGCGGCGCTGATCCTGTGCTGCGCGTCCACCATGCTGATGTTCTCGCCACTGCGGGTCGATCATCACGGCTGGCAGCTTGCGATGCTGGTGCTGACGATTGCTGGACTGGCGGATCGCGACACGTTGCGGGGCGGTCTGACGATGGGGCTGTCCAGCGCTGTATCGCTGGCGATCGGGCTTGAGTTGATGCCGTTCCTCGTCATCGCAGGCGCGGCGAGCTTGTTGCGCTGGGTGTGGGATGAGCCAGAGTCCGTCCGTTTACGCGGTTATGCGCTGGCACTGGCGGGCGGATGTGCGCTCGGTTACGCGGGCTTTACCTCGTATATGAGCAGCGTTGCCCGGTGTGACGTGCTGTCGCCGGTGTGGCTATCGACGATGGTCGCCGCGGGCGTGCTGGCGTTCGCGCTGTCGTATCTGAAGGTGGCAGACCGGCGGCTGCGGTTCGGCGCGGCGGCGGTCGGTGGTGCGGTACTTCTGGCGGCCTTCGCCGTGGTCTGGCCGCAATGCCTTGGACGACCCGAGCAGATATCGCCCGAACTGGCGAGCAAATGGTTCAATAATATTCGCGAGGCCAAACCACTTTATACCCAGCCGTGGACGGTCTTCGTGACGGTCGTGGCACTGCCCGTCGTCGGTGTGATTGGCGCTTTCTGGGCGGCGTGGCATGCGCGGGCGCAGGGGCGGTTCGGGGCATGGGCACCCGTTGCGCTGGTGGCGCTGGTGTCGCTGCTGCTGGTGCTGTGGCAGACGCGGCAGGGTCCGGCAGCGCAGTTGATGGCGGTGCCGGGGGCGACGGCGCTGATCTGGCATTTTGTGCCGAAGCTTCGCAACAGCGGATCGGTGCTGATGCGGACGGTCGGCGTGGTGGCGATCATATTGCTGATATCGGGCGTGGGCGTCCCAATGATTCTAGACCAGGCCGTGCCAGCGGCTCCGGTGTCGGCGCGCAGCAAGGCAATCGGGCGGGCCAATGCACGTTGCACGACGCTGCCTGCTCTTGCACCGATCGCGCGCTTGCCTGCCACGACGATCTTCAGCTTCGTCGATCTTGGTCCGCGCCTGATCAACGTGACTCCGCAAAAGGCGGTTGCGGGGCCGTACCATCGCAATGGCGAGGCTATCCTCGACGTGCACCACGCCTTCGATGGCACACCCGAAGTGGCGCATGCGATCATGGTGCAACACGGCGCGACGTTGCTGCTGACCTGCCCGAACATGAGCGAATCGACCAATTACCGGGCGAGGTCGCCGAACGGGTTCTATTCGCGACTGGCCAAGGGTGAGCGGTTTGCCTGGCTAGAACCGATGCCGTTGCCGAAGAACTCGCCGCTTATGTTGTGGCGAATACGGTAAACTAGATTCCGAAACTGGTCTTGATGCCGTCGATGACGAACTGAGTGGCCAACGCGGCCAGAATTACCCCGAGCACCCGCGTTATCATCGCTTCCAGTCGCGCACCGAGCAGGTTCATCAGCGGTCCGGCAAGCAACAGCGACGCCATCGTCAGCAGCAGGATGGACGCCATCGCAGCCAGTACGATGCCACGGTCGTACCAATTGTCGACGCGCGAGCAGAGCAGCATGGCGCTGGCAATAGAACCCGGCCCGGCGATCATCGGGATGCCCATCGGGAAAATCGAGATATCGTCCTGTTCCTCGGTGCCCTTGACGTCCTGAACGCGATTTTCGCGGCGCTCGGTACGCTTTTCAAAGACCATTTCGAGCGCGATGAGGAACAGCATGATGCCGCCCGCAACGCGGAAAGCTTCGAGGCTAACGCCCATCGATTTCAGGAACGGTTTACCGCCGAGCGCGAATGCAAACAGGATACAGCTTGCCACCATGACCGAACGGACCGCCATGTTGCGGCGATGCTGGGGCGACGTCCCCGAGGTGAGGCTGGCAAAGATCGGCGCGCAGCCCGGCGGGTCGATGACGACGAAGAACGTAACGAACGCCGAAATGAAGAGGGCAATCACCGCTCGCGTCTCTGGGCAGAGGTCAGCGTGTTCTTTAACAGGCAGGCAATCGTCATCGGCCCCACGCCGCCGGGGACGGGGGTGATTGCCCCTGCGACCGCTTCGGCTTCGGCAAAGGCGACGTCGCCCACCAGCTTCGTCTTGCCCTCTGTCGCATCGACGCGGTTAATACCGACGTCAATGACCGTCGCGCCGGGCTTGATCCAGTCGCCGCGCACCATTTCAGGGCGACCGACGGCGGCAACGACGATGTCGGCGCGGCGGACGACGGCGGGCAGGTCTTTTGTCCGGGAGTGCGCGATGGTGACGGTGCAGCTTTCACCTAGCAACAGCGCGGCCATCGGCTTGCCGACGATGTTCGATCGGCCAATCACGACGGCTTCGAGACCCGTCAGGTCACCGCGCGTCGCCTTCAGCATCATCAGTGCACCGAGTGGGGTGCAGGGAACGAATCCCTGTAGCCCCGTGGCCAACCGTCCGGCGTTTTCGGGTGTGAAACCGTCGACATCCTTGTCCGGGTCGATCGTCGCTATGATCGCATTGGCGTCGATATGATCGGGCAGGGGAAGCTGGACGAGGATGCCATCGACCGCATCATCTGCGTTCAGTTGGTGGACGAGCGCCACCAGATCGGCCTGCGACGTGTCGGCGGGCAGGTCGTGCTGGAAACTCGCCATCCCGGCTTCGCGCGTCGCCTTGCCCTTGGCGCGGACATAGACCGCGCTCGCGGGATCGCTGCCGACGAGGACGACGGCAAGGCCCGGCACGCGGGACAACATGGCAACGCCCTTTGCCACTTCAGCGCGCAAGTCTGCAGCAAAGGCCTTGCCGTCGATGATCACGTCAGGCGGCCGATGCCAGCAGGTTCGGCAGGATCACGGTCTGGAGGATATAGAGCACGAGCAACACGACCAGCGGCGACAGGTCGAGGGCGCCGAAATCGGGCAGGATCTTGCGGATCGGGCGGTAGAGCGGCTCGGTAATCCGGTCGAGCGCCTGCCAGACAGATCGTACGAAATCATTATGCGTGTTGATGACGTTGAACGCGATCAGCCATGACATTATGGCTTGAATGACGATGATCCACCATATGATGCTCAGCAGGATATACAGGATTTGGACGATCGAGAGCAGCATGACGGTTCCTCAATGAGCTTGGTGCGTGCCTTAGCGGTGTTGGACCGGACCGGCAACGATATCAGGCGCGCACCCCTATGCTCGGACCAAAGTTCCCGCGCCCTTGGCTGTGAAAATCTCGACCAGCATTGCATGGGGCACGCGCCCGTCGAGAATGACCGCGGCCTCAACCCCACCCTTGACCGCGTTGACGCAGGTTTCGAGCTTTGGGATCATCCCGCCGGTCACCGTGCCATCGGCTTGCAAAGCCTCGATCTGCGCAGGCGTCAAGTCGGTCAGCAATTCGCCGTCCTTGTCTAGAACGCCCGCAACATCGGTCAGCAGGAATAGCCGCGTCGCCCCGAGCGCTGCCGCGATCGCGCCCGCCATCGTGTCGGCGTTGATGTTGTAGGTCGTGCCCTCATTGTCGGCCGCAATCGGCGCGATCACCGGGATGACGCCCGCTGCAGACAGCGTGTCGAGGATCGCGCGATCGACGGCCACCGGGTCGCCGACGAACCCCAGATCGACGTGCCGTTCGATGCCACGCGTCACGTTGGCCGCGCGGGTACCGACCTTTTCCGCCGTCACCAGCCCGGCATCCTTGCCCGACAGGCCCACTGCGCGGCCTCCGGCGCGGGTGATCCAGCCGACGATCTCCTTGTTGATCGCGCCCGACAGCACCATTTCGGCGATGCTCGCGGTTTCGGCGTCGGTGACGCGCAGGCCGTTCACGAACGAACTCTCGACGCCGAGTTTTTTCAGCATCGCGCCGATCTGGGGCCCGCCGCCATGGACGACGACTGGGTTGATGCCGACCGCCTTCAGCAACACGATGTCGGCGGCAAATCCCTTGGCCGCATCCGGATCGCCCATCGCATGACCGCCGTATTTCACCACGAAGATCTGCCCCGCGTAACGCTGCATATACGGCAACGCCTCGGTCAGTGTTTCGGCCTTGGCGAGCAGGGTCTGGTCGGGATCGTGACGGCTCATGCAACAACTCCACGGTCGAGCCGTCGGCCCAGCGCGACGAACCCTGTGATCAGAAACGGCACCAGTACGATCGACAGCACGACCTTGGTGAGCATCTGCCCCCCCATAAGCGCGAGGATCGGCCGTTCGCCGTAAAACGAAATGGTGATGAACAATAGTGTGTCGATTACTTGTGACACGACGCTGGCGATCATGCCGCGCAACCACACCAATTTGCCGGTATTGGCGCGCAGCCGGTCGAACAGAAACACGTTCAGCGTTTGCGACGTGCCATAGGAAATCAGTCCCGCAATCATCATCCGCGCGCTTTGCCCGACGACGACTGGGAACGCATCGATCGCGGGCGGGTACATGCCGGGATCATGGGGAAGCGCCAGCACGACCTGGATCAGCAGCGCGGAGACCACCAGTGGCACGAAACCGATGCGGACCAGCGCCGTTGCGGCCTTTTGCCCGTGGAGTTCGGCGACCGCGCTCGACATGACGACGAGCAGCAGGAAGGCGAAAATGCCGGCCTCGACCGCCAATGGCCCCAACGCAACCTGCTTCACCCCCAGCACGCCCGCGATACAGACCATCCCGCCATAGAAAACGGAAAAGCCGAAGAGCGAGCGGGAAATCGGAAGCTGCGGAGAGATCATCAAGGCCCGTTATCGGGTTTCCGCCACAAGCGAAAGGTTCTGGCTTGCCGCCGAATTCCGAGCGTGTAACGTCGCGGAGACAAGCAGGGGGCCTGCGTGAACAAAATGTTGATTGGCATCGCCGGAATTGCATTGATTTTGAGCATGGCGGTGCTGCTGTCGTCCAACCGTCGCGCGATCCGGCTTCGCGTCGTCGGCGCGGCGTTCCTGTTGCAGGCGGGTATCGCGACGCTGGTCCTCTATGTACCCATCGGCAAGTGGGTGATCGAGGGCATGGCACACGGCGTCACCAACCTGCTCGGATATGCGCAGGCCGGCATCGACTTCATCTTCGGCAACCTCGCCAAGCCCGAACTCGGCGGCCACAGCTTTGCGCTCGCCGCGCTGCCGGTGATCATCTTTTTCGCAGCGGTGATCTCGATCCTTTATTATCTGCGCGTCATGCAGTTTGTCGTCCGCTGGATCGGCGGCGCGATCCAATATGTCACTGGCATATCGAAGGTCGAATCGCTCGGAGCAGCCGCCAATATCTTCGTTGGGCAAAGCGAGGCACCGCTGGTCATTCGGCCCTTCCTCGCCGAACTGACGCCGTCGCAATTGTTCTGCGTGATGACGGTCGGCATGGCAGGCGTCGCAGGCACCATCCTTGCCGCTTATGCCTCGATGCTCGGCCCGCACTTGCTACCCTATCTGCTCGCGGCGAGCTTCATGTCGGCACCCGGCGGGGTGTTGATGGCGAAACTGATTATGCCTGATGATCCCGCCGACGTCGGCAAGGAACCCGACCTTCAGGGCGATATCCCGTTCGGCGAAGAGCGCCCTGCCAACGTCATCATGGCCGCTGCCGAGGGCGCACAGACGGGCGTGAAACTGGCCGTGGCGGTCGGCGCAATGGTGCTGGCGTTCGTCGCGCTGGTTGCGCTGGCCAATGGCTTGCTCGGCGGCGCGGGCGCATGGTTCGGCTATCCCAACCTCAGCTTCCAGGCGATCATCGGCAGCATTTTTGCGCCCGTCATGTTCCTGCTGAACGTGCCGTGGGACGAGGCAGCGCGCGCGGGCGGACTGTTCGGCACCAAGATCGTACTCAATGAATTCGTGGCGTTCATCGACCTCGGCAAGGTGCAGGCCGACCTCTCCGCCCACACTGTTGCAGTCGTCACCTTTGCCCTGTGCGGGTTCGCCAATTTCAGTTCGATCGCGATCCAGATGGCGGTGACAGGCGGGCTTGCCGCCAACCAGCGCGCTGTCATCGCGCGGCTCGGGTTGAGGGCGCTGGCCGCGGGAAGCCTCGCCAATCTGATGTCGGCGGCGCTCGCCGGGTTGCTGATACCTGTGTGACATGGAACTCGTATTCACCAAGGGAGCGGGCAAGAACGATCACCTTGTCATGCACCGCGCCGACGGAGCCCGCGAGGAAATCGTCTGTCCAAAACAAGGCATAATCCCGCACGACATGATGCATTATGCGGTTGAATCGGGACTTCAGGCGCGCGGTTTTCTCGGCCGGGTCAAGGATGGCGAAAATGCCCGTTTCGGCATGGCTCCAGAGGCCGAAAGCGACAGTATCGAGCGGCTGGTCGAGGTCATGCAAGGCGAAAACTGGTCCGGTCCGGTTCCGGTCGACGAGCTGATCGATCTCTATCGGGTTACCTGTACGGCGCGCGGATGCCCCATGCTCGAACTCGACGCCGGGATTATCCGTGACGTTCGACAGCGCATTGCCAGCCTGACAAGCCGCTGGGAGTCGATCCCGATCGGGCAGACACTGACCCTGACGCTTTAACCCGTCGGCATAGGCTCCTCGTCGGAAACATTGGGCGAGCCGCGCGTTTTACCTATCCCATTGTTCAAATTTGGCCTGTCAGGTGACCAGCATAGCTGCCCGTTTAATCTTTCATCAACCACGTGCGCCTAGTGTCGAAATTGGGGACCACCACCACCGGCCAGACAGGACGGCCCATGAACGTTGCCCATAGTTATCAGGATTTGCGCAACGCCCCCCGCTCGCAGGTAGCCATCCCTGCGCAGCTTCGCGTGCCCGGCGCGGCGCGTTTCGACATTCAGTTGCTCGACCTGTCCACGAGCGGCTTTCGGTGTGAGACATTTTACGGAATGACCATCGGAGAGCGCGTTTTCGTGACCATTCCGACATTCGCGCCTTTCGAGGCCGAGATCGCGTGGCGTGACGTATTCACCTATGGCTGTTCCTTCAACCGCCCCTTGCACGAGGCCGTTGTGGCGATGATCGCGGCGCGCTTTGCTCCCGGCGCGGCGATGCGATAGACTGGTGGGGAAGACTCAAGCGAGAGAGACAGATCATGGCCAAAGCCCAGAAGAAGTCGAACAAGGAAACCCGCAAGCCCAAGGCCGAGAAAGCCAAGAAGACCAACGCATCGAACCCCAGCACCAAGGGCGGAACGTCCGGCCTCGTCACGATCAAGAGCTGATCTATGGCCCCTGATAACAATGGCGACGATTATGTTTACGACGAAGCCAGCGGCGAGTGGGTTAGCGGCGCGGACGTCGCGGTAAAGGAAGAGGCGTCCGATACCGTCGAAGTCCGCGATTCGGTCGGCAATCTGCTGGCCGACGGTGACCAGGTCACGCTGATCAAGGACCTGACTGTCAAGGGGGCGGGCCAGACCCTTAAGCGCGGTACGCTCATCAAGAGCATCCGTCTGACCGGCGACGCGCAGGAAATCGACTGCCGTTACGATGGCATCAAGGGCCTCGTCCTGCGCGCGGAGTTTGTCAGGAAGCGGTAAGCTTCCTGCGGCGAGTGAGGGATCGACAGCGGCTCTCCCGCGTTCAAAGCTGGTATCTCATGGGAGCCAGTGATGACCGAGACTAACCCGAAAACCCAGACTTCAAGGACGTTGGCCGACATTGCCGAAGCGATGCGCGACATCGACTTCTGCATGCTCAACACCCACACCCGCACCGGCGGCATCGCCGCGCGCCCGATGAGCAACAACCGCGAAGTCGATTATGACGGCGACAGTTGGTTCTTTACCGACGAAGCCGCGCTGATGGTCCCCGAAATCGAAGCCGACCCTGCCGTTGGGCTAAGCTACCAGGGCAAGGCCGGGTTCATGGGCGTGCGCCCCCTGTTCATCGCCATCGATGGCAAGGCCGAACTGATCCGCGACAAAGCGCAGTTCGAAGCGCACTGGACCAAGGACCTCGACAAGTGGTTCGAACAGGGTGTGGACACGCCGGGACTGGTGCTGATCCGGGTGCGAGCCGGGCGAGTGCATTACTGGGATGGTGAGGATGAGGGGTCTGTGAGCGTTTGAATGAACGCGAACTCCCCTCTCTCATTAAGAGAGAGGGGGAAGCAGTTTATTCGACAGGCAAATACAGCTCCCCGCCCTTCTCCTTGAACGTCTCACTCATCCGCGCCATCCCGGCTTCGGCTTCCTCGACGGCAATGAATGTCTCCGCGCCCGAATTCTGCTTCGCCGCAAATTCGCGGACCTCTTGCGAAATCTTCATCGAGCAGAATTTCGGCCCGCACATCGAACAGAAATGCGCCGTCTTCGCGCCCTCTGCCGGCAGCGTCTGGTCGTGATAGCTCTCCGCCGTGTCGGGATCGAGTGACAGGTTGAACTGGTCGCGCCAGCGGAACGCGAACCTTGCGCGTGACAGGGCATCGTCCCTCATCCGGGCTGCCGGGTGGCCCTTGGCCAAATCGGCGGCGTGAGCAGCGAGTTTGTATGTCACCACGCCGACCTTGACATCGTCCCGGTCGGGCAGGCCGAGGTGCTCCTTGGGCGTCACATAGCAAAGCATCGCGCAGCCGAACCAGCCGATCATCGCCGCACCGATGCCGCTCGTGATATGGTCATATCCCGGCGCGATGTCGGTGGTCAGCGGTCCCAATGTGTAGAAGGGCGCTTCGCCACAGCTTTCGATCTGCTTTTCCATGTTGACCTTGATCTTGTGCATCGGGACGTGGCCCGGCCCCTCGATCATCACCTGAATGTCGTGCTTCCACGCGATCTTGGTCAGTTCGCCGAGCGTATAAAGTTCGCTGAATTGCGCCTCGTCGTTGGCGTCGGCGATGCTGCCGGGGCGGAGGCCGTCGCCCAGCGAGAAGGCGATGTCATACGCCTTCATGATCTCGCAAATGTCCTCGAAATGGTCGTAGAGGAAGCTCTCCTTATGGTGGAACAGGCACCATTTTGCCAAGATCGAGCCGCCGCGTGAGACGATGCCCGTGACGCGCTTTGCCGCCATCGGGACATAGGCCAGCCGCACGCCCGCGTGGATCGTGAAGTAATCGACGCCCTGTTCGGCCTGTTCGATCAGCGTATCGCGGAATATTTCCCAGGTAAGGTCTTCGGCAACGCCCCCGACTTTTTCCAAAGCCTGATAGATTGGCACGGTGCCGATCGGGACGGTCGAATTGCTGATGATCCATTCGCGCGTGTCGTGAATGTTGCGGCCCGTCGACAGGTCCATGACGGTGTCCGCGCCCCAGCGGATCGACCAGACCTGCTTGTCGACTTCGGTGGCGACGTCGGATGCGACCGCACTGTTGCCGATGTTGGCGTTGATCTTGACGAGGAAGTTGCGCCCGATCGCCATTGGTTCGGATTCGGGGTGGTTGATGTTGTTGGGGA
>JAQGKX010000071.1 GCA_028289885.1 Sphingomonadales bacterium | reverse complement strand
GGTAGTGCAGCCTCCGCGCAAACCGACGCTGCCGGAATTGCCAAGCGTGCCACGATCTACTCCGCCGAGGGCACCAAGATCGGCCGCGTGGAAAAAGTCGTCGATGGAACGGTTCGCGTCATTTATCGCAGCAAGTTTCTTGCCATTCCGACGACATCGCTGACCGCCCAGGACGGCGGATATAAGACAACGCTGACCAACAGCGAAATAAACAAGATGTAATTGATTGGGGGAGGCTGCGGCTTCCCCCACATACCAGTACAGCTTTCGGGTACCGTCACAGAATAACCTTTTAGTATCGTCTCCCTGTCCATCGATAGGCGCAGCATATCGGCCATCTTCTATCGCCAAAGAGCGAGAAATAGATGGCGTAGCGCCACGATGAGGGAGGACGTACTCATGGTATTCCAGAATAAATTCAGACTTTTATTGTCACTGGCACCTTTGACGGCGGCTCTGATGCCCGCCGTTTCATTGGCCCAGGCCCCGCCGGAAACATCCGCCAACGCGGCTGCTCCGGCCGCCGCAGCAAATGACGATATTGTTGTGACCGCTCGCCGAACTGCCGAAAGTATTCAGGCGACCCCGGTGTCCGTCACGGCCTTTACGGGCGACATGCTGCGGCAGTCATCGATCCGCGACACGCAGGATCTTCTGACCAAGACGCCGGGCGTATTCCTGGCTGGATCGGGCGGGCGCGAAAACACCAACTTTTCGATCCGTGGCCAGGCAAAGGCACTGGCCGGAAACAGTGCAGCCGCAGTCATCAGTTATTTTGCCGAAGTGCCGTCGCCGACGGTGGGGTCGAGCATTCCAACCTACGATCTGGGGTCTGTCCAGATATTGAAGGGGCCGCAGGGCACGTTGTTCGGGCGCAATACAACCGGCGGCGCGATCCTCTATTACCCGACAGCGCCGACCTTCGATGTCGAGGGTTATGTTTCTGGCTTCTATGGCAATTATAACGCGCGCACGATCGAAGGCGCGGTCAACGTTCCGCTTGTCGAAAACAAGGTCGCAGTGCGCATTGCTGGCCAATATCAAAAACGGAACGGCTGGACCCGGAATATCGGCATTGGCAACAACGCCGACGACCTTAATTCCCGAGCCTTGCGCGGGTCGCTGCTGCTCGAGCCGTTCGAGGGATTGAGCAACACCACCATCGTTGACTATTATCGCAACAATTCGACCGGCGGTGGATCAGTCCTGACCGGCGTATTCCCCGGGCCAAATGCGTTGTCGGCAACCGGCACATTGTCCGGAGCTCTGCAGCAACTCGCCTTGCAGAAGGCGCGCGGACCCCGGGTGATCAACTCCGATGTCGATGCGTTCGAGCGGGTGAAGCGCCTTGGCATCACCAACCGCACCGAAGCCGATCTGGGCGGCAGCATCGCGTTTGTGAACATTTTCGGTTTCCGTCGCACCGATGTCGACTATTATTCGAGCGTCGATGGTTTGCCGACGTTGATTTCCGACGGGACCGGCGCAATCCCTCGCGGCCTTCCGGTCACAGTCGTGGGCGGTCGCCAAAAATCGAAGGTCGAGCAATTTACGGATGAAGTGCAGTTCAAGGGAAAGCTGTTCGACGATAAACTCGACTGGCTCGTCGGCGGCTTTTATCTAAACAGCAAGCCAGTCGGACCAAGCGGGACTTATATTCCCATTTTCATCCTGCCGGGCTTTACCGATGCCCCATTCAATTACAGCTTCTACACCGAAAAGAGCAAAGCCCTCTTTGCCAACGTCAACTATAAGCTGGACGACCTGGTGGAAGGCCTGCGGTTCAATGCCGGATTTCGTTACACATGGGATGACATCTCGGCCTGTATCGGCGGTGGAACTTCACCCAATCCTACAGTCACACCTGCGGAATGTCGCGCAGGCTCGCCCTCCATTCGTAACTCGAGCGTGAACAAGACATCATCGAAGGCACCGACCTGGACCGTCGGTGTCGACTGGCAGGCCAATCACAATCTGTTCCTTTATGCCGTGACAAGGCGGGGCTATCGTTCGGGCGGCATCAATGGCCCGACGCTTGCAGGTCGCCTCATACCGTTTCAGTCCTTCGCGCCTGAAAAAGTGACCGATGTCGAAGTCGGCATCCGATCCGATTTTGAAGCGGGTGATGTCAAAATTCGGTTTAATGCCTCCCCGTTCATTGGCTGGTATAGCGGCGTCCAGGTGCCGATAACCGGTTTGAACACTCAGGCGACATGCAGCCTGACCGCTCCTGGCGGAACGAACGCGCCGAACTCGCCCGATGGTGATTGCAATGCGGCCAATGATCCTGCTGGTGGAACCCTGTTGGTCAATGCTGGCAAGACGCGGGTGGCGGGTATCGACCTGTACGCCCGGATTGCACCGACGCGCACCTTGTCGTTCGATGCCGGTGCGACGCTGCTCAATCCAAAGTCGCGATCCCTGGACGTACCGGCGATTTTGCTTCCCTACCTCAGTTCGAACAAGGTGCCGTTCAATCTGGTGGCCAAGACGACACTGACGGCGAGCGCGCGGTGGACTCTGCCGTTGCCGGAAAAAGTCGGCGAAGGGGCCATCTCGGTCGATTATTATCATTCGAGCGCCGTCCGGATTTCCGATAATCTGCTACCCGCTTACAGCGTCGTCAACGCGCGTTTCGACCTGAAAAAGATCGGCGGCAGCGGGATCGACGCAGGCGTGTTCGTGCGCAATCTGTTTGACAAGGAATATCTGGCATCGAGCAACGTCGGGTCGGCGATACTCGGCATCAACAGCAGCTTCTATGGCGCGCCGCGCACCTACGGCGTGGAACTGCGCGTCGCATTCGGCGGCTAAGATCCCCCGTCGATGCCCACCAGAACCATTAGGAAATGCCAATGACAGACGGCCAGGATAGCGCGTCGGACTATGACGAAGCAGGCGTGGCACGCATCCGGGCCTTTGTGGAAAAGGTCACCGGTGGGCGTATTACAAAGCTGGACCGGCAGGTTCGCTGGCGACCGGCGTGGTTTGCCGATGTCGAGAAGGATGGTGTCACGACCGCGCTGCATTTGCGTGGCGATCGGACTGGCGATGTCGCAATCTTTCCCGATCTGAAGCGGGAAGCCGACATTATCGAGATACTTTACAATCACGGCGTTCCGGTGCCGAAAGTCTACGGGTATTGCGTCGATCCACCCTGCATCGTGATGGATGCGCTGCCGGGTACGCGTGACATGGCGGATGCCGCCGATGACGCCACCCGCATGGCAATCGGGCGCGACTATATGGCCGCGGTCGCGTTGATGCACAGCCTCCCGCTCGACGATTTCGTTGCAGCGGGAATGGATCGACCAGAGACGGCGGAAGATATCGCGCTGGTCGGCTTGCGCGCCTACATGCCGCTCTATCTGCGCACGAAAAGCAAGCCGGAACCACTGCTTGAATTCCTGATCGGCTGGCTGAAGCGCAACGTTCCCACTCACCGTAACAAAGCGGCGTTCATCCAGTTCGATTCGGGCCAGTTCCACCTGAAGGACGGCAAGATGACCGGCCTGTACGATTTCGAATTTTCCATGATCGGTGACCCGATGGTCGATATCGCGACGATGGCGATGCGAGATAGCGTCGAACCGCTGGGATCGCCACTCGCCGATCTGTGTCGCCACTATGAAGCGGTCAGTGTCGAATTGGTGGACGAGGGTGCGGTGATGTTCCACATCCTGCAATTCGCGACGCTTGGCACGATGCAATTTGCCGGAACGCTCGGAAAGCCGGTCGCGGGTGATCCTCATGCGGTGTATCTGTTGTTCGACCTTGCATTGCGGCAGGTGATCCTGCGCGCGCTCACCAAATTGCTGGGTGCAGAAGCGCCGACACTGGCTCCTCTTCCGGAAAGCGATGGCAGGAACGCCGCCCTGATCGCGCAACTGGCCGACACGGTCGCGGGCATCCAGGGTGCAGAGCCGATCGACGACGACAGGAAAACCCAGGCCCGCGACCTTATCGAATGGCTTTCCCACAGCGACCGCATGGGAGGCAGGGCACAGATGCGCGATCTGGCCGATGTGTCGGCCTATCTTGGGAATGACTTCGACGACTGGGCGGTCGCCGAAGCCGCACTGGAGGCGCGCGTTCAGCAGGCCGGGCAAGATCAGGACGTCGCGCTGTTCCATCTGTTCAGCAAGCTGGAGGGGCGGCGGATGCAGATGTGGGGCGACACCGCGATCGGTCATTCCGCGCAGCACGTCACATTACCGCCGACGCACTAGGGAGGAGTTACGCATGGGCCGATTGCAGGACAAGATTTGCGTCATAACCGGCGCGGGGAGTGGCATCGGACGCGCCAGCGCGCAGATGTTTGCGAAGGAAGGCGGGGTCGTCATCGTTGCCGACATCATTGCGCAGACAGCCGAGGAAGTGGCCCACGCCATCACTGCATCGGGTGGGCGCGCAAGGGCTATGACGATCGATGTCGGAGAGGAGGACCAGCTTCGCGACATGGTTGAAACCACGGCCGCAGACTATGGCCGCATCGACGTCCTTTATAATAATGCGCTGTTCGTGAATCCCGAGTTCGTCATGCGCGATCTCGACTTTCTGAAATTCGACCCCGAGGTGTTCTACGCCAATATGCGCGTCAACGTCCTTGGCGGTGTGTTGGCCAGCAAGATAGTCATACCGCATATGTTGAAACGGGGAGGAGGATCGATCCTGTTCACCTCATCAGGAAGCGCATTGGGCGGAGACGTAACCGCGTTCAGCTATGGCCCGTCGAAAGCTGCCCTCAACTGGTTCGTCCAGTCGATCGCGGCGACGTACGGGAAACAGGGTATTCGCAGTAATGCGATCCTTCCGGGACCGACGCAGACCGCTTCCAAAAAGGCGTGGTCGACGCCGGAGATGGACGAAGCATTCCTCGAGGTTCTCAACGTCCCGTTTATCGGCGAGCCGGAGGATATTGCGGCAATGGCCGTTTTCCTCGCCTCCGATGAATCACGTTACGTCAACGGGATGCTTTACTCGGTCGATGGTGGCCAAAGCTGCACCGTGCCGTTCGTGGGCGTCACCAGGAAACTGCTTTCGGGCGAACTGGCATCACCAGCAACGATGCCCGCCTGACAATTCGATAGGGAGACCCACCATGGGCAAGGTTCAAGAAGATTTTGTTCGTTCGTTCTGCGCCGCCTGGGGCGACGGCAGCGATGCCAGTCGTCCGGATGTGGACGCGATCCTGTCGATGATGTCCGAGGATGCCGAATGGCAGCTTTGGGTTCCGGGCGGCCCGGTCATCAAGGGCAGGGTCGCCTTGCGCGAGGAAATCACGCGACAGATGGAATTTGCGACCAACAACAAGTGCAACGAGGTAAATATCCTCTCAAGTGACACGATGGTCATGCAGGAGCGTTCCGACACCGCCATCATATTCGGTCGTCCCTGTCCGCATCAGATGGTTGCGATATATGAGTTCGACGACGTTGGGCTGATCAGGCGTTGGCGCGAATATCTCGACATGGCCGATCTGACTGCAAAGATGGGGTCGGACGCGAATCCAACTGCTTGATCGGCTGGCCGGGGTCAATTCAAAGCTTGGTGCCGCCAGTCTTTTCGAAAAACGCCCGCATGTCGGAATAGGTGGGCTGGTGCGCCGTGAAGCCACCATCCACCGGTATCGCCGCGCCCGTAATAAATGCGGCATCGTCCGACGCCAGGAATGCTACCACATCGGCAATGTTTTCAGGGGTGCCAAGCGCAGGCAGCAGATGTTGAGCCGCTATGATGTCCTTGATCTCCTGTGGCGTCGTGGCGATGGCGACCTCGGTCAGCACGAAGCCGATCACGATGACGTTGGAGCGCACTTTCTGGCGACCATATTGCGTGGCGATGAAGCGGCTGAGATTGATCAGTGCCGCCTTCGAAGCGCCGTAAGATGTCAGGGTCGATTCCCCGAGCACCCCGAAACCCGATGCCGAATGAATGAGCGAACCGCCGCCCGCAGCGATCATGTGAGGGATCGCGTGCTTGCACAGCAACATCGGCCCGCGCGCATTGACCGCCATCGCCGCGTCCCATGCATCGACATCGAGGTTGACCACGTCGAGATCGCGATGGCGCTGAGCCTCGCTCTGCAGAGCGGCATTGTTGTGGATGATGTCGATCCTGCCGTGGCGGGTCATGACCCGATCGACAAAAGCCGCGACCGAATCCTCCAACTTCAGGTCGAAATCATCGGCTTCGGCACCTTCTATTCCCGCAGCAGCCGCAGATACTGCCGACTTGTCGATGTCGGCCATGACCACGGTCGCCCCGTCCCGACATAATCGGCGCGCGGTTGCAGTTCCGATGCCGCCAGCAGCTCCCGTGACGATCGCGACCCTTCCATTCAGGCGCGCGCTCATGATGGCGTGCCTGCTACGATTGATGGCTCAGGCTGCACTTGTTTAGAACCGACATTGCATTTCATACTAGGCCTCCCGGACGTTGGATCGCGCAATATCAGCCCGATAAGCCGGAAAAGAAGTTCCGTCCCATGCCCCTTGATAGGCTGCATCAGAAATAGCCGATGCTCGGTAACTGGTGGTCCGACAGAAAATGGGACGGACCCGACCAGAGAGGATTGTGATTTGGCAAATTCAGCGACTTCCCTGCCGATCAGGACCTCCACGGTCATACTGCGAACATTCGACGGTGTGGAGATTTCGGCCTTTGTCACCGAGCCGGATACGCCCGGTCCCCATCCGGCCATCGTGTTCGGTGCCGAAGCGATGGGACTGAACAAGTTCGGCCGTCGTGTCGCATCGGACATGGCGGCGCTGGGCTATGTCACGATAACGCCGGATTATTATCGCGGTGGAGGGCCTTCACAGCCCGACAATTATAGTGATTTCTCCGAAGTGATGGTCGCGATCGGTGCGCTGGATTTTCGTTCGGCGACTTATGACGTGCTGTCGGGTGCCGATTGGCTCCGCGGGCAGCCGCAGGTCGATGCTGCGCGCGTCGCC
>JAQGKX010000208.1 GCA_028289885.1 Sphingomonadales bacterium | reverse complement strand
CGTAACAATTACCTTTGCCGCTCATTGAGGGTCGCAGGCCGTAGGCCTGCAGTTTCTTCTGATAGTCATAGGAGCAATATTGGCTGCCGCGATCGGAGTGAAACAGGCAGCCCTCAGGTGGCTGGCGAAGGCGGACCGCCATATCGAGTGCCCTGATCGCCAGATCCTTCTTCATCCTGTCGCTGACAGCCCAGCCAACCACACGACGGCTATGCAAGTCGAGAATGACGGCAAGGTAGAGCCAGCCTTCCGCCGTCCAGATATAAGTGATGTCGCCCGCCCATTTATGGTTGGGCACGTCGGCGGCAAAGTCACCGTCCAGCCAGTTCGCCGCGACACCCAGGCGGTGATTGCTGTCGGTTGTCACCTTGTGCTTGCGCGTACGGACTGGCTTGATCCCGTTGATCTTCATCAGACGCCCAACCCGGCGCTCGCCAACATCGAGCCCAACCTCCTTCAGCTCCATCGTCATCCTCGGACGACCATAGCTACCAAGGCTCAGGCTATACTGCTCCCGAATATGGGCCAGCACCTTCATGTCAGTCCGCTCCCGATGACTAATCGGCCGCGACCGCCAGGAACGATAGCCGCGAGGGCTGACCCTCATCACCCGGCAGATGGTCTCCACAGACCATATATGACGCCAGCTCTCCACGAATGCGAACCTCATGGCCGCTGGCTCGCGAAGAACTGCGTGGCCTTTTTTAAGATGTCCCCCTCCTCCTTGAGTACGCGGTTCTCGAGGCGGAGACGTTCGTTCTCGCGGGCTAAATCTGCCTGCGGCGCTGGCACCAGGTCAGCCGGACGATGCTGTGACAGCCATTTGCCCAACGTCGATTTGCCAACGCCCAAATCAGACGCAATCCGGTCACGCGGCAACCCGCTGGTCAGCGCAATACGCACCGCCTCCCGTCTGAACTCTTCGGTATGCTTGATCATCTCGTCGATCTCCTTGAACGAGTTTTAAACTCTCAAGTGACCGGCGCAAAACCGGTACAAGTCCAGTCGTAGATCATGCCGGTACCAATGCACGTAACGAACGAACACTCAAAAAGCCTAACTTCCAACTCTCGCATCGACCCGATTTCCATCGGGTCGAGCGGCGGGCTCTATGGCCTGAAGTTCGCGCGGTGGACAACCCGACTGCGCCTCTTGCGGTTCGCTTGTCGATCCGCCTCTACGGTTATTACCGTCACGCGATTGGCGATGGCGTCAGGTGGCAAGCACCGGTTCACGCTATTGTTCCGCACCGGTGAGCCTTACTCCGCAGAAATAGCTCACCGCACTCGCCACCGGCCCTGACCGGTAGATCGCCTTCTGCGGGTACGTGCAAACCGGGCGGGACATCTTATTATCGATGGTTTCGGCAACGATCTCCTGCGGCGCCCGGTTCTTTTCCACCCACGCAACGAGCAGGTCTAGGAACGCTGCCAATGAAGGCTGCGGTGCCGCAGTTGCGCCTACGGTTCCGAAACCGACACAGTGCCCCATCCCTGGAACGAGGAACAAGCGATGGAACGCTTGCTCAGCGCGCACGCCCCCGACAACTGCAGCTACGTGCGCGTAATAGTTCAGCGAATTTTGCGGCGGCATGTTTTGATCCGCAAGGCCATGGTACGTGATCATCTTCTTGCCGGCTGCAGCGAAGGGACGCAGATCCGGATTGTTACTGTTCAAACCGGCAAAGGCCGTATTGAGCAACATTCCGCGATCGGCAGCCTCAGCCAGCCCTGCATAATCAAGTTGCTTCCAGCCGTCGGCTCCGTTGCCCGAGCCATTCCTGAATGTCGGCGTTCCCAAGCTCGGGTTTTCCATATTGACGGCAATCTGGTCGACCGCGAGATCAAACGGCGCGGGTTGTCCGTTACGCGAGTTTGCTACGGTGGCCATGGTTGTCCCGCGGTAAGGACCCCACCAATAGTGGTCCGAACTGCGGAACGGACTGGCACCGTTGTCGGCTTTTGGGTCGGGAACCGAACCATCCCGCGTTCCGCCAAACCACATCTTGTTGATAGCCTGCGCTTCGCGTTTGGTTACGCAAAGAGCATCGGGGCCTGTGCCACCGTCGGCTAAGCATAGAACCACCTGATCCTGAACCGGATTGTAATGGCACGTCTCGGGATCGGACAAATACCCATCGTGCTGCCCGGTCACGGTTGTATCGCATGCCCGGATCGCGGCGCGCGACACGAAGTCCAGCTTCGGCATGGGGAGCACCCCCCCGAGGTCCCGGATCATAACAAGCTGCGGATAGACAAGGCCGATCGGAAAGCTGGTCTGGTTGATCGACGGCGCTCCGGCCAGTACGCCGTCATAGTCGTTCGGAAATTGTTGCGCAGAGGCATACGAAGCCCGCCCACCGCTCGAACAGCCAGTCACGTAGGAGTAAGACGGCGCTTTATTATAGTATAAGGTCGCGAGCGCTTTCACCGTGGTGGCGACGATATGTCCGGAACGGCTGACCAGATTTTCCCAGCCGACGCGATTGATCGACCCATCCGGCAGAATCATCTCGCTCCCCCGCCCACCTTCGACGCCCAGGTCAGTCTTGGAGGTGATATAGCCGTGTTCGAGCGCGAACCCCATGTCGCGGCCGGAACTCAGGGCATCGACCGCTTTCACGGCGCGTTCGCCGGCCCAACCACCGGGAACGATCGACAGGAAACGGCTATTCCAGTTCGACGAGGCCGGAAGCCAGACCTCGATGCCTACGCCCTTCGTCGTCGAAGGCGCATCGGCAGGTCCGGAAACGCTCGGTCCTGTGACCAGCTTAATGACGCAGACGTCGTCAGCCGAAAGAGGCACGGGGCTGGTATCAGGCTTGCC
Source organism: Sphingomonadales bacterium (assembly GCA_028289885.1). Lineage (GTDB taxonomy): Bacteria > Pseudomonadota > Alphaproteobacteria > Sphingomonadales > Sphingomonadaceae > Sphingomonas_O. The sequence continues at coordinate 25,448 of JAQGKX010000208.1, read as the reverse complement.
GGTCCGGTCAGTCTCGTGGCCGAGCCGGAGCCTGTCACCCTTGGCGAAGTGCTTGATCAGCAGGACATGCGCACCAGTACCTTTCTCGATCGCACTCGTCGCAGCCAGGTTGCAAAGATCATCGGGGCGCGGTGGCGACGACGCAATCGCTGGAGCTGCTGCTAGGAGCAGTGGCGTGGCCGCCGCGACGAAAGGTATTGGCGTGGATGCTAGCGCAAGGCCCGCAGCCCCCGCCATCATCGTCGCGCCTTTAATGTTTGAAAATTGCCCCGACTTGCCCATCCAGTTTCTCCCTTTGCGTCCGCCGTTTTCGGCGGCTTGTCCGTCCTAGCTTTGCTGCGGATCGAGCGGCGTAGCAAAAGCTCGGTGCAGTGTTTGCCGCCATGAGATGGAAACACCAATATCAACAGCGCCAAACCAACCTAGAACATAAACACGTCCGACCGGCCGGTCAATGCTTGTCGGCACCCTCCCGCCTCGCGGGCTAGCGCGTATATGTCTTGACGAGATCGGTGAGGTAGTCCCGCGCTTTGTAAAGCGAGGCGACTTCGAGACGCTCGTTAAGGCCGTGGATGCCATTGAAGTCTGGGTCCACCCAAAGTCCCGGAACGCCATAAGTAGGTATACCGGCGGCGGCTAGGAAAATGCCGTCCGTCGCTCCGGTGCCCATGTACGGAATGACCGGAACGCCCGGGAAATATTTTACCGCCAGTGCTCGCATCGGCCCGATGATCTTGGGATCGAGTGGCGGACTCTTTGCGATCGGTCGGGATGGCGGACGTAGCTCTATACTGACCACCGGGTTGTCGATCGCAGCAATCAGCAATTTACGCGTTTCTTCCGAGCTATGCCCCGGGAATATGCGGCAATTGAGGTTCGCTTGAACGCGTTGTGGAAGTGCATTGAGCGCATGTCCACCCTCGACGAGCGTTGCCACGCACGTCGTTCTCAATGTGGAGTGGAGCATCCTGTCGGTATTCACGAGCCGTTCGGAAGCTTTGTCGTCCGAATTGGCAGCAAGGGCAACCATCGCAGCGCCGACCGCGTCATTGCGGTATTTGCCGACCTGCTGGAAATAGCTGCGGGTGGTGGCATTGAATTCAATCGGGAACTCCAGGTCACGAACCTTGCGAAGGGCGTCGGCCATCTCGTAAATCGCGTTGTCTGGAACGGGCTGGGAGCTATGCCCGCCGGGACTAGTCACCGTTAGCGCGAAATCCTGATAGGCTTTCTCGCCAACCAGAATGGTTTGATCGATGAGTCTTCCGCCGCTCGACAGCGATTTTCCATCCGTATGCCCGAAGCCCCCTTCGTTCAGCGCGAATGCGGCGTCGATGAGGTCTCGTCGCTGTCTGGCGAGATATTGCGCGCCGTTGAACGCGCCGGCGGTCTCCTCACCGCACGTCAGTGCAAGTTTAATGGTGCGACGTGGCTGATAATGCGTTCGCGCGAAGCGAGCGAGCATATCCGTCCAGATTGCGGCCTGAGCTTTATCGTCGAGGGCACCACGCGCATAGAAGTTGCCGTTCTCCTCGATCAGCTTGAACGGGTCGCGTGCCCAGTCCTGTGGCTTGGCCTCGACCACGTCGAGGTGCGCGAGCAGCAATATTGGCTTTTCCACCGCCGAGGTCCCCGGATAAATCACCACTAGGCCGCCATCGGCGGGATGATCCGGTGCAGCGAACGGGATGATCTGGGTCTCGGGAAGGCCAGCGCGCCGAAGTTGATTTGCCATCTTCATGGCGGCGACCGTGCAGCTTCCAGTGGTGACCGTCGTGTTGGTTTCGACCAATTCCCGGTAGATCGCACGGAAGGCCTGCTGATCTGGTCGCAGCGGCTCCGCTACCGCAGCTCCGGCCGGAACCCGTGGCGTTGCCGCCGCGGCGACAGGCAGCAGCGTGAATGCTAGCGCGAGGCCAGTTGCCCCTGCCCTAATCGTCACGCCTATGATGTTTGAAGAGCGCCCCGACTTGCCCATGCAATTCCTCCTGTCGCGTCCGCCGTTTTCGGCAGCACTTCTGGCTCGGCTTTGCTGCGTATCAAGCAGCGGACGCGAGACCTCGGTGCAGCGTTTGCTGTAATGAGATCGAGGACGCCGGATATCGAAAGAGCCAAGCCGTACAGCTGGCTAAGTGTGACCGCCCAGTCGGTCAATGAAATTGACGGCTAATCTGAAATCCTGCCAATGCCCAGGCCTTTCCGCGCTTTGCTTAGCGGAACAACGGCGGCGGCGGGCACGAGAAGCCGTGCTACGCTACTCGCCGTCGATCTGCGAAGGCCGCGGTCCCCGTGCCCGGTTCGGTGTAGCGTTAGCTCGAAGACGCATCCCGGGTCGCGACAAGAGGCCGATACGCCCCTCCGATCATCGGCCGCTCCAGCTTTGTGTCCGATAACGGATCGCATATACGCATCGTCGCAAGGCAGTCCTCTGCAAGCTTCTGATATTCGGCGGTCCCCTGCGATTTCCACTTAAGCTCCTCATCGGTGACATCGCGAAGCTTTCTCCCGGGGTTACCGACCCACACAGACCGGGGCTCGGTTCTGGTTCGAGCTTTCAGGAAGCTCATCGCCCCGACGAAGCACTCATCCCCAATGACGACATCGTCCATCAACACAGCGTTCATGCCGACCAAGGCGTTTCGGCCGATATGGCAGCCGTGGAGAATGGCGCCGTGGCCAACGTGGCCGTCCACGTCGATGATGGCGGCACGGCCGGGAAAGCTGTGCATCACGCAATTGTCCTGCACATTGGATCCGCGCTTCAAAATGATCCGCCCAAAGTCACCACGTAATGATGCCCCGGGACCAACGTAACAGTGTGGTCCTACGAACACGTCGCCGATGACAACGGCAGTCGGATGAACGAAAGCAGACTCATCAATGACCGGCCGAAATTCCTTGAACGCGTAGATTGGCATCGCTCACTTCCCAAAATTCATAGCCTTGACCGTAGACGTGCGATCCAATCAAACAACCTCGCGGACAGCAGCGAGGCCTTGAGAGCTGAACCCGCCGTCGACCGCGATGATTTGACCGGTAATGTAACTGGAGGCGTCCGATAAGAGGAACAGCACTGCCTCTGCGATCTCCGAAGGACGCCCGTACCGGCGCAGCGGAGTCCGGTCTTCAAACTGCGTACGGGTTTGCGCCGAGTGGCCTTTTTCAACCATCGGCGTAGCAACGGGACCGGGCGCGACTACATTAACGCGAATTCCGAATTGGGCCAGGTCGACGGCCATCACTTTGCTAAGCGTGTCCACCCCTCCCTTCGAGGCACCATAAGCCGCGCGGGCGGCATTGCCGAGGAGGCCGGACACGCTTCCGATATTGACGATCGAACCGCCTTGGGACTGACGCATCGCGCGAGCTGCCGATTGGCCGACGAGGAAGGTCCCGCGCAGATTTATCGCCACGATCCGGTCGAATACATCGACCGGTGTATCGAGAAACGGCAGTTCGATGCCAATGCCAGCGCTGTTGACAACACCGTCGAGGCGCCCGTGGCGGCTGATGATCGCGTCGACGCAAGCGTTCACTGACCCCGGATCGGATACGTCGAGGCGAAACGGGCTCAGCTGGTCGGTCGATAGGGTGTCAGTCTCGGCGGAAAGATCAGCTGCAACAACCCTCGCACCATCACCGAGGAGACGAGCACAAATCGCCTCGCCAATGCCTGAAAGCCCACCGGTAACAAGGATCGTGCGATCCCGCATCGTCTCAACCATGACTTCAAATTCTCCCACTTCACTCACTGTATTCCACGACCGCCGTGTCGAATTGATTTGCGCACCAGAGCCGGACCGATTTCGCAGCGCGCGTAACTGCGGGACGCGCCGTCTCCAATTCTACGAGTCGTCACGATCGCTATGGCTCGATCGGTTTGAGCAAGGTCGCGTACCGCACGGCGCGACTTGCATAATCTTTGGCCGAAGCTGCCAAACCCGCGATTTCGTCGGGACTGAGCTCGCGCACTGCCTTTGCGGGACTTCCGACAATCAGCACGTTCGCGGGGAAGGCCTTGCCCTGCGTAATCAACGCGCCCGCGCCGATGAGGCAGTTTTCGCCGATCACGGCATCGTTCAAGACGGTGGCGCCCATCCCAACGAGTGCGCCGTCGCCGATCGTGCAGCCATGCAAGATGGCGTGATGGCCCACAGTGACCCCTTTACCCACCTTGAGCGGACTACCAGGGTCCGAATGGAGCATTGCTCCTTCCTGGATGTTCGCATCATTGCCAACAGTGATCGGTGTGTTGTCCGCTCTGATAACCGCCCCGAACCAAACTGAAGCACCTTGCCCTAGCCGTACGTCGCCGATGATGTCTGCCGATGGCGCAACCCATGCGCTTCCGTCGTCGGGCAAGCACGGCCGAAGCCCGGCAATAGTGTAAAGCGGCATCGTGGAACTCCAAACTTACGGCCGTTAAGCCGCGCGGGATTGACGAGATGTTCAACCAGGATGGCCAGGTCAAATGTCGTTCACATACTCACCTGAAGCCCTTCAACCCCTCCAGCGTTAAGGTTGTTGCAAGATCGGCAATATCTAGCGGATCCAGTCCTTTATTCGGCTTATACCAAGTGTGCGTCCAGTTGAGCATCCCGAAGAATAGCATGGTGACCGGCTTCGAAGTTTCCCCTCTCTCGCCGATTTCTGGTCGTAGCTCCCTGAGCAACCCTTCCACGCGATCGACCAGCTGCCGTTGATGATCAACAATTATATTACGCCGCTGAAGGGGCAGATTTTCTAATTCGTTTAGCAGGACTTTATGCCTTGCCGCCGCGCCCGCGTAGATCTTCATAAGGCACCGGGCGAGATCCCGTAGCTTGTCTGCCGGCTCGTCCTCTGACGACAGGACCTCATCGGCAGCAGCATTGAGCTCTAGGATATGGGAGTCCATTGCGTCGAAGAGTATATCTTCTTTGGACGTATAATAATGATAAATCAGCGACTTAGAGGTGTTGCAGGCCTTGGCGAGATCCGAAAGCGACGCGCCGAGAAAACCGTGCTTGGCGTAAAGTATCGATGCGGCTTCAACGATAGCTTCCTTTCGTTGCTCGTAATTAGCAGCCTGCGTTCTTGCCATGTGTCTTGAAACCCCACTTGTCTCTCGATCCTCCGCGCAACCTTCGGCTCGCTCGAAATCATCCGTTAAAGTGGGTAACATACAATGTCGCCCGGGCAAGACGGTTCGTGACCAGGATCGGACATCGATCGCCACGTTCCTTGGACAGGCGATCCCAAAGCTTTGTACTATCGCTTCAGAGCGCATCGGTCGGTCTTTGGCTGTGGCCTCGAATAACGAGGATCGCGAGCGCCGTAACGACGCAAATACTAGCGACACATAGCATGAAGGCCGGCGCGCCCTGGGCCAGAAGTGCTGCTCCAGCGACCGAGCTTACGATTGCGCCAAGTCGACCGACCGCAAGCGCACCGCCGAGACCGGTCGCGCGGGATGTCGCCGGATAGATGAGGGCGGCCAGGGGGAACAACGTGACCTGCAATCCACATATGAAGAAGCCCTGGAGGACCAACATGCCAACGACAGCGGATGCGCTCGCGTGAAACCACACGGCGCCCGCGACGCCGATCGACGCAACCGCACCTCCAATAGCCAAAAGGACCATGGGCTTACGCGATCCCATCTTGTCCATCGCGGTCGCGCCCAGCAACGCGCCGAAAATGCCGCCGAAGTTGAAGCCACCAAGACCCGCGCTTGCAACACCCAGGCCAAAGCCGGCTTCCGACAGCATCGTTGGCGCCCAGTTGAACATCGCGTAAACCGCCAGCAGGCAGAAAAAGAATGCCGCCCAAAGCGCGAACGTGTCGAAGCGAATGCTCGGATCAAAGATCGAGCCGCCTTGCTCGACCTCGGCTGCCGTCGCCGTGGAATAGCGAGATGATCCGTCGTGCGTGGGATCGATTCGCGAAAGCAAGCGAGCCAGGCGCGCGTGTCGCAAGCGGTCCTTGACCAGAAAGCGTGGGGATTCGGGTAGCCAGACCGCCATTGCTATGCCAGCGACCAAAGTAAACGCGCCACCGGCGAGAAACAGGGAACGCCAGCCATGACTGGTCAGCAACTCTGCCGCGACAAGGCCCCCGACAAAGCCACCGACCGGGATGAACGCGACGCCGATTGTCACCGCGCGGTTGCGATGCCTTGCGGGCGCGAACTCTGCCAGCAGCGCGGTTGCGTTCGGCATGGCGCCGCCCATGCCCAAAGCGGCAAGGCACCTGGCCAATCCAAGCGACCAAATGTCATTCGCAAGAGCGGCCGCCAGTGTCATCGTCCCGAAGAGGACCACGCTGCCAATCAAAACGGGCCGGCGACCGAGGCGATCGCCTAGGCGGCCTGCGATCGCCGTTCCGATGCACATTACGATGATCGTCGCAGCAATCAGCGGGGCAAAGGCTGCCTTGGTGACGCCCCACTCCTTGATAAGCGCAGGAATGACGAAGCCGAGTGTGAGATTGTCGAAGCCGTCCAAGGCAATCGCCGCCGCGCATAATGCGACCACGCTGAGCTGCAGTTTCGACCACCCGCGCCCATCGATAAGCGCACCAACATCGACCGGCATCGTGAGCCGATCGGCGATTGGTACTGTGGGGGCTGTTGCGTCAGTCATGGGGGTGTTCCAGTGTCATCCTTGGCCGTCAAGGCGTTGCGCGTTTCCTGCCGCGAGACCGGTTGGGTTCGACCGTTTCATTACTCTGAACACCCAGATCGATCGCACGCCATCAGCTAGTCACTCGCCACGAGCAGCAGTTCGGACGTTACGCAGATCGGTCCGAAGCCCGGCAAAAGCGCGCCTCTGAACACCTTCTTTGCCGGCTCGATACAGGCCATCGGGAGTGCTTCACATCGACCCGACACCAGTCGCGCTCCCGGCAGCAATTGATACTCCGAAAGCGGAGACTCCATGACCGTCCCGTTGTCGAACTTTGCCCCGATTGTGCTGCCAATACCCAAAATGGAGGCGTCTTCAATGCCGACAATGTGTGCGACATCTTCGATCGTGCCTATGAGATCCTCATGCGGTCGAATAGTGAGCAGGAAGGCGTTCCCTCGCTCGACCGAAGCCTGGTCCTTGATCCGAAACAGCGGGAAGTTCGTTTCGGGATCTGGCGTGATTTCCATGATAGCGCCCGTGCAGGCGTAGCCGGAAACGCGCGCACTCTTCGCAAGCACGACCTTGTCGTTCAAAAGGTGCCCCATCTCGTCGCCGTCGCTGCCCTGCCAGAGCGAATGACAGTGAAAGAAGCGCTCGCCGTCCTTATAGCCAGCGACCAGCGTGCCGTGTTCGACATGGACGTTTTCCAGCAGGTGCGGATCGCTGTACCAGGCGACATGCAGCGCGCTCTGCGGGCCGGCCGGTATCACATATTGCAATTGCTGAAGTTCCATCCCGTCAAGGGTGATGAAGACTGTTGCCAAACCTTGCTGATCCAAAGCGCGCGCAATGCCGGCGTACAACGTCTCCCCGGCCTGTAGATCAAGCGTTACAGGCGTAGCATTGACGCGCGCAAAGCTGCGTCGTTCGTCCTGTTCGACGCCAGGATGATGCAGCCGGTCTCGGCTGGATTGTAGTGCGGTTGCCATGGAACCTGCTTCCTCTCGTAGTTGACTTGCCCTCACGGTCATCACCGTTTCAGGCTGGAATAAGGTTGTCTCGAACAAGTTGTTCACGGAGTAGCTTCTTCGTCACTTTGCCCACCGCCGTCTTTGGAAGGCCGCCAAGAAAGAGATAGCTCGAGGGCTGTTTGTATTTCGCTACCTTATCGCCAAGAAAGGCCGCCAGCTGGTCATGCGTTGGCGAACATCCTTCCCGGGCGACGCAGACGGCGATGCCGACCTCCCCCCATTTCGGATCAGGAATGCCGAGGATAGCGACCTCGCTCAGGTCTGGATGCGAAAGCAGGATTTCCTCGATCTCGCGCGGGTAGACGTTTGATCCTCCCGAAATGAACATGTCGGACGAACGACCGGTGATATAGATATACCCCTGCTCGTCGACGTGGCCCATGTCTCCTGTCCGGAACCACCCATCACGGAACGCCTTGGCATTTGCAGCCTCGTCCTCGAAATAGCCCGGGAAAACTGCCTGGCCTATCACGCAAATTTCGCCGGTCTGATGGGGCGGAACGACATTACCATCGTCGTCCTGTATCGTGAGCCGGATGCCAGTCCGCTCTACGCCGCACGTTCCAGCGCGCGTTGACGCCGAGTCTTCAAGGTGATGGTCGCCAGGCCGGAGGACAGTGATCGCCCCGGTGACCTCGCCTAAGCCGTAATATTGGACGAGGACCGGACCCAGTGCGCTCAGCGCGCGTTTCTGATCTTCCCGGTACATAGGCGCGCCAGCATACACCACATAGCGCAAGCTCGAGTGATCAGTTCGTGCTACCGCAGGATGCTCGACCAGAAGCTTGACGATGGTCGGCACGGTGAACATGTTAGAGACCCGCCACTGCTCGACAAGGTGCCAGGCCCTTTCAATGTCGAAACGGCCCGACGGCATCAGCACGCTTTTCGCGCCTGCAGCGATTTGCGTAATTTGATGCGCACCCGCGCCGTGCGACAAAGGTGCGACCACCAGGCTCGCATCCATAGCCCCGGTTCCGGGCATCAGGTCGTTGAGATGGTCGAGCGTGGTGAAGATCATCTGACCCTGAGTCAGCACGGAGGCTTTTGGTCTGCCGGTCGAACCAGAGGTGAAGAACATCCAGCACGGATCATCTCGACTTACAAAGGCGTCGGGATACCGGCTGCGCGATCGAAACTTGTCGAGCAACTCCTCATAGATGCCGTTCTCGCCGTCAATCGCGATGGTATGGTCGAGCATCGTCCTGCAGCGGTCGGCATGCGTCGCGAAGGCACTCTCGTGGAGCAGAATGGAAGCGCGCGACTTCTCGGCTTGATAGGCGAGTTCCTCCGGCCCGTTGCGGAAATTCGACGGCACCCAGATAGCGCCAAGGCGGAAAGCCGCCATCATTATTTCGAGCATCTGATTGCTATTGGCCGACTGCACGAGAATGCGATCGCCCGGTCTGATGCCGTAATCTTTGTGCAGGGCCCAGCAAAGCGCGCTTACACGTGCGTCAAATTCGCGCCAGGTCCAGGTGTCGTCATTGAAAACAATTGCGATCTCCTCGCCAAGCCGACGTGCGGTCTTCGTAAGGAAATAAGAAACGTTCGAGACGAGAGTGCTGTTGGGCCAGTTGACGTCGTTCATTACCGGACACGCTCCAAGATCGACGCGTAATTCGTGACCGCGGCGCCGCCCATGTTGAACACGCCGGCGATCGTGGCACCGGGAAGCTGCATCGCCCCAGCCTCTCCCGCAAGTTGCATCGCGGCCATAACATGCATCGACACGCCGGTCGCGCCGAGAGGATGCCCTCTCGACTTCAATCCGCCCGAAAGATTGACCGGCAGCCGGCCGTCACGTTGCGTAACACCTTCCCGCATCACGCGCCCCCCCTCACCCCGCGGAGCAAGGCCCATCGCCTCATATTCAATCAATTCGGCGATAGTGAAACAGTCATGCGTTTCAAGCAGGTCGAGGTCGTCAACCGTAAGGGCTGCCTGGGCGAACGACTTGGCCCACGCCTTCGCCGCTCCGGCAAATTCGATCGGGTCGCGTCGTGACAAGGCCATGACGTCGTTGACCTGGTTGGAGGCACGGAAGGCAATTGCGCGCTTCAAGCCTTTAGCAACTTCCTCGCTCGCAAGGACGAGCGCAGCCGCGCCATCTGAGATCAACGAGCAGTCGGTCCGCCGCAGCGGTGAAGCCACGAGGGGATTCTTGTCGCCGATGGTGTTGCAGAAATCGAAGCCGAGATCCTTCTGCATATGCGCGAAAGGATTCTTGGAGCCGTTATGATGGTTCTTAGCCGCGATCATCGCGAGCTCTTCGGAACGATCGCCATAGCGGTCGAAATAGCTCTGGGCGATTTGCCCAAAAATCCCGGCAAAGCCAGGCCCGCGCGTTGCCTCTTCCGGAATATAGCTGCCGCACAGCATGAGGTCGCCCGCAGCTTGCGGCGTTATGCCGGTCATCTTCTCGGCACCCACAACCACGGCGACCCGCCCCCGCCCGGCCGCGATAAAATCCAGCGCGGCATAGAGTGCGGCGGATCCAGTTGCGCAGGCGCTTTCGGCGCGCATGGTCGGTACCGCGGCGAGCGCGGGCACCGCCATGCCGATAATGCCCGCCTCGAACGTCTGGGGAACGAAGCCATTATTGTAGGTTCCGAGAAAAACGCCATCGACGTCTTCAGCCCCAATGCCCGCATTATCCAGTGCTGCAGGGAGGACCTCCCGCAGCAGTCCCTCCAGATCGGGATGCTCGGATACGCCAAAGCGAGTGTGTGCCCAGCCTACGATCTGCGGGTTTGAAACCATTCCATCCTCTCTTCCGGCGGACGCAAACCACCTGAATATCGTCACCGAGACAATCGGTCCGGCGGCGAAGCGCAATTCGTGAGTGATAAGGTGCCAGACAGCTGCGTCGGGCCCGGAGTTCACCTCGTTTTTCTGCTCACAGTATATTTTCAAGGCGGATAACACGTCAAGAGAATTCGTAGTCCGACCGGCCGGTCTTATTTAATGCTTCGTATTTTCGCGCGTTGCAGGCAGCGATCGCGAACGCCGCACCTGAGATCAGTCTTCGGGCGACGCCCAGTCCCGCAGCTTGCTGGTCTGACCGATCCCCGGATTGAAACGGTTAGTGGGATCAAGCTGTCGGTAAAAGTCCGCGAGCTCGGGCTTGGCTTTATAAAGATGTCCCACATTGTGTTCGGCTGGATATTCGGCGCGCCGGCCGTCCAGCAACGCCCACATGCGATGTTCGAACGAAAGCGGGTCCGCGCCTTTTTTCAGGATATAGTCCTGATGAAAGACGTGACAGAAGAAGTGTCCGTAATAAAGCTTATGGATCACCTGTTCTTCCATATCCGCTGGAAGTCGTTCGACCCACGCGCGTTCATTGCGCGGCAACGCGATATCCAGCGCAACAATGTCTTCGACCGCCGCGGAATGTACAGCGCGATACCGCACGGCGGCACCTGCGGTCACGAAGCGGTGGAGAAAGGCGGCGTCGGCCTCAGGTGACGTACACACAAAGAAATCGCCATCTCCTCCGGCGAACAGGGCATTAAGCGTGCTATGGGCGAAATCGATGCCCTGATCGGCCATCTTGATGATAAGCAGATGCTCGAAACGCATTCTGAAATCGGCGATCCGGGCTGGAAGATGCGGCGGCAGGAGCGTGCTCAGCCGTTGCATCATCCGGTCCGAAGGATTGCGCCCGAACAGCTTGGCCATCAGTCCCGAATTGTCGAATCTGGCCTTCCAGCGAAAAAGTGTCGGAAGGCGGTCGGTGCCCAGCATTTGGATCGCTCGGTACATGTCCTTACCGTAGATCGACGCGATGTCGAAAGCGTCGCGGTGGAGATATTCACCGGCTATTGGCAGCGACGGACCATCCAGCAGAAAGGTCCGGCGTAAGTTGGTCAGCTGGACAGGATCATTTGTCCCGACAAAAAAGGTTCGCGTGTCTGTGTCCCGCGCAAACGTATCGAGGCGGACTGCGAACACGGCAAGCTTGCCGGCGCTGCCGGATGCTTCGAACAATCGGCTGGTATCAGCGTTGAAACGCGCTGGCGTAGGCTCGTCGACCTTTCGCACATGCTCGATATAGTGCGCGTCGGATGCCCATCGCCCCTGCGAATGCGCGATCCGGTGCTCGGCGATCTCGCCACGGTCCAGCGCCTGAAGAATTTGCTCCGGTGATCCTTCGAGGCCCAGCCCGAGGTTATCGACGAGCTCCAATTCCCCATGCCCCGTTTCACGAGCGTATATAGCCAGCTGCGTGAACGCAGGCCCCCGGCGGACCAGAGCGCCGCCGGAATTGTTGCACACGCCGCCGATCACGGACGCCCCGAGGCACGACGAGCCGATCACGGAATGAGGCTCGCGGCCATAGGGTCGCAAGGTCCGCTCGAGTTGGTAAAGCGTAGCACCCGGATAGCAGATAACCTGCTTGCCGCCCGCGATCGGCACGATCTTGTCGAGCCGCATCGTGTTGATGACCACCACGTCCCGGTCATAGCCCGACCCGTTGGGCGTCGACCCCCCTGTCAGTCCGGTATTCGCCGCTTGGAGGATGATCGCGCAGTCTGCTGCGACACAGGCTTGGAGCGTTCGCCACAAGTCGACGAGAGATCCGGGTCGCACGACGGCCCGACAGTCGCCCTCACCGGTGCGGAACCCTGCGCAAAAGCGTCGCTTGTCTGCGGCACTGGTCAGGACGTGCCGCCGCCCGACGATCGATCGCAAGGCGGCGCACAGGTCCGCGCCGCGTGCTTTGGTTGCAGCGCTCAGCCTCGCGCCGATCGCCGGAGCCTGCTGAGATCGGTCATTGGTCAATGTCGGATCAGCCCGCCGTCGACGTTCAGCGTGACGCCGTTAACATAGGATGCAAGATCCGAAGCCAGGAAGAGTACGGCTCGTGCGACCTCGTCCGGCTCGGCCGGGCGATGCATCGGGATAGCACTCAACGCCATTTCGCGCTGTGCCGCATCGAGGGTCTGTGTGATCTCGGTATTGATCATGCCCGGGCAGATCACATTGGAGGTGACGTTGTCGCCGCCTCCCTCCCGTGCGACGCCCTTGGCGAAGGAAATCAAGGCGCCTTTGCTCGCAGCGTAACATGTGTTGCCGAGGAACCCCCCGCCAGCTTGCGCCGCGACAGACGCAATGGTGATTATGCGGCCCCATGCGCGAGTGCGCATCCCGGGCAAAACACCTTTGGTAAGCAGGAAGGCGCTGCGCGTGTTGATCGCGAACACGCGATCCCACTCGTTGGCGGAAATGGTGTCGATCGGCCCCGTCGATATAACACCGGCATTGTTTACAAGAATGTCGACATGGCCGACTTCCGCCTCGATGCTGGCAAGTAACGCCTCGACCTTACCATCCGACGAAACATCGCACCGACGGTACTCGGATCGCCCGGTCTTGCTCAATTCTGCTGCGATGGCTTGGCCTGCCACGTCATCGATATCGCAGATTACAACGTACGCGCCACTGCCGCAAAGCGCCCGCGCAATTTCTTTTCCGATGCCTTTCGCGGCACCCGTGACCAGTGCGACTTTGCCGTCGAACGATATTTGCATCTTCAATCATTTCCCTGGTCGGCTTGGGTCGTTGGTGACAGTTCCCACCAATGGCCAAAACGGCCCGAGGCATATCGTTTGACCAAGTCATTCACCTGCGGTCGGCCGATGACCGTATCGGCGTAAAAAATCGGCCCGCCCCGGTGCCGCGGAAATCCGTAGCCGTTGACGAAAACGACGTCGATGTCGCCTGGCCTGGCCGCGATTTCCTCAGCCACGATCGCGGCGCCTTCGCGTGCGACGGCCAGGATGCAGCGCTGGACAATCTGCTCATTGTCAAAAGTGGTTGGTACGATACCCGCTTTTTCGCGTGCATTCTCGACCAGCCCGGCCAGCGCTGGATTTGGTGCAGGATGTTTTTCCGGTTCGTATATATAAAAGCCGGCGCCAGTTTTTCGGCCGAGTTGCCCCGCCTCAACCAGCGCGTCATGTAGGACGAACGCCAAGGGCTCATATGACCCTGCGGCCATCACTCGCCGTGCCTTGTAGCCAATGTCGATTCCGGAGAGATCCGCCACCGCGAATGGGCCCATCGCCATGCCGAAGTTTGTCAACGCATCATCCACTTGACCCGGCGAGGCGCCCTCGAGGACAAGTAGTCCCGCCTCACGATTATAAGCGCGCAGCAGCCGGTTGCCGATGAAGCCGTTACAGACGCCAGCGACCACCGATATCTTCCCCGTGCGCTTGGCCATGCCAAGCGCGGTCGCAAGCACGTCGCCAGCTGTCGACCTGCCACGTACTATCTCCAGCAACTTCATTACATTTGCCGGACTAAAATAGTGCAGACCGACCACATCGGTCGCGCGCCCGCTCGCATCAGCAATCTCATCGAGATCGAGGTAGGAAGTGTTGGTCGCGAGAATAGCGTTGGGCGCGGCGATTGCTCCAAGCCGGGTGAAGATATCACGCTTCACCTCCATCGACTCGAATGCGGCCTCGATTACAAGATCGCACCGGGCGAGGCGGGAAAAATCATCGGTACCGACTATGGCCCGAATCCTGTCCTCGGCCAGTTCGGCAGAAAGGCGACCGCGGCTGACCATTGTCGCATAGTCATCAGCAATCCGCCTCATCCCTTGACCAAGCGCGTCCGCGGACATCTCGACCAGTAGGACAGGCAGCCCGGCATCTGCCATGCTTATGGCGATGCCGCACCCCATCGTCCCGGCACCGATCACACCAACGGTGGCGATCGCCCGCGGAGCAGCCTTGCCAATATTCTCGGGCGGCTTGGCTGCCTGCCGCTCAGCGAAAAAGATGTATCGGAGTGCGGCGGCTTCGTCGCTCTGGCGCAGCCGTAGAAATATCTCCCGTTCTTGCAGGATGCCCTCGGCGAACGGCAGCGAGAGCGCCGCCTCAACCAATTTCAACGCTTCGCCGGCTGCGACGGCACCGCGGTTGGCACGGCGGGTCTTCGCCCCAAGCGCTCCGAGCGCTTCCCTATGACGCATTAGGTCGGGAGCCGGCCGTTCGGACAGGCGGCGTGCACCGATCGCATCTAAACACAGCGTGTGCGCCAGTTCGATCGCGGAGTTGACGATGTCGTCGTCGCCGATGGCGTCGATCAGTCCGATCTCCAGCGCGCGCGACGCGCTGACTGGCTTGCCGCTTACAATCATTTCAGCGGCGACCGATGGATCGACTAGGCGCGGAAGCCGCTGCGTCCCTCCGGCTCCAGGCACGATTCCGAGCGTGACCTCTGGCAAGCCAAGCTTCGCACCCGACGTCGCGAGGCGATAATGACAACCCAAAGCGATCTCGAGTCCGCCGCCCAGCGCTTGCCCTGCAATCGCCGCGATCACCGGCTTGCCGCTTGCCTCGATCTTTTTGATTACGTCCGGCAGGTCTGGCGACAGCAACGGTTTGCCGAACTCCCGAACGTCAGCACCCGCGATGAAGCTGGAATTCGCACCGCAAATTACCACCGCCCGGATCGAGCTACGTGCAGCTAAGCTGAGCATATCGCTCAGGCCGCGCCGCTCAACTTGGGAGATCGCGTTGACCGGCGGATTGTCGACGGTGACGACAAGCACGCCGTCGCGGACTTCATGGTTGATCGGCATGAGTCAGCTTTCAACAACTTCGCCGGTCATGACCGTGACCAAGCCTTCGGCAAATAGCGGTAGGTCGGCACCCAGCGCGACATTCTCGGGGCTTCGCATCGCATCTTTGAAATCTTTGTCCTCGAAAAAGAGTTCGGCGAGCAGGAACGCGCCGGGCTCTCCAAGCAGTGTACGCGTGATTCTGGTAACTTCGATCCTGACTAACCCGGGGACCGCATTGGCCAGCGCCGTATGAACGTTTTTATAGTGGGCCAGGAACGCGACTTCGTCAGTCGGCGTGTTGTAGAGGGCGATAAGCTTTTTCATGATACTTCCTTATTGATGTTGCGCAGGTCGGTGACCCGGCGGGCCTTCCCGCTCGATCGGGGAAGACTACCGGGAGGACGCACATTGACGACAACGCTGATCCCGATCAGACGCTTGATGCGGTCCGCGAGAAGCTCGCCCAGTTGATCCCGTCCATCGTGCGCTGCCGCGCTCCGCGCCTCGACCATGATCCGCATTTCGTCCAGCCGGGCTGGCCGACTGATCTCCAGATGGAAATGTGGCGCGAGGCCGACACATGCAAGGATCTGTTGCTCGATCTGGGTAGGGAAGACGTTGACGCCGCGTACGATCATCATGTCGTCGGACCGACCGCTGATCCGCTCGATCCTGCGCATGGTCCGCGTCGTACCCGCAAGCAGCCGCGTCACATCTCCCGTCCGATATCGGATTACCGGCATCGCTTCCCTGGTGAGCGATGTGAACACGAGTTCGCCCACCTCCCCGTCCGGAAGGGCAGCCCCACTCACCGGATCGATGATCTCCGGATAGAAATGGTCCTCCCAAATGGTAAGACCATCTTTACCTTCCGCGCACTCCGCAGCGACGCCGGGACCCATCAATTCCGACAAACCGTAGATGTCGACAGCGGAGAGACGGCACTGCTCCTCGATCTCCGTGCGCATGGACTCTGTCCACGGCTCGGCTCCGAATATCCCGACGCTGAGCGAACTGGTTGCAGGATCCATCCCCTGTCGCATCATCTCGTCGACAATCGCCAGCATGTAGCTCGGAGTCACCATGATGACATCGGGTCGGAAGTCCTGAATGAGCTGGACCTGCTTCTCGGTTTGGCCGCCGGACATCGGGATAACCGTGCAACCGAGCGCCTCGGCACCGTAATGGGCGCCCAGGCCTCCGGTGAAAAGTCCATAGCCGTATGCAACGTGCACCTTCATGCCAGGCCGCCCGCCGGCCGCATAAATAGAGCGCGCGACCAGATGCCGCCACGTTTCGATATCGCCGGCGGTGTAGGCTACTACGGTCGGCTTGCCTGTTGTCCCCGAGGATGCGTGGATGCGGGCCAGCTTGTCCTCGGGCACGGCAAGGAAGCCGAATGGATAAGCGTCACGGAGGTCAGCTTTTGTTGTCAGCGGCAATTTGGCGATATCACCGAGCGTTCGAATGTCGTCCGGATGGATGTCCACGGCCTCGAACTTGGCCCGGTATCGCGCGTTGTTTTGGTAAGCTTTGCCAATCGACGCCCGCATCCGCTTGAGTTGCAGCGCTTCAATCTCGTCTCTTGACGCAGTTTCGATCGCATCCAGACCGGGCGTCATGAAATCAGACCGCGTTCATCGTCAGGAGGTCGTAGCTTGCGACCAGGTCATCGTCCTGGTCTGTCACCTTTACCGTCCAGCGAACTTCGCCCATCTCAGGCGTCTTCAGCTTCTTCGACTTCACGGTGAGCAACGCCTTTATGCTCTCGCCCGGCTTGAGCGGCTTGACGAAGCGAAGTCCCTCTAGGCCGTAATTCGCGAGCACAGGACCCGGTGCCGGGTCGACGAAGAGGCCGGCGGCGAACGAAAGGATGAGATAACCATGCGCAACGCGGCCGCCAAAAATGGAACTTTTCGAGGCAGCTTCCTCGTCCATGTGAGCGTAGAACATGTCGCCCGTGAAATGCGCGAAGTGCTCAATATCCTCTAGGGTGACTTTCCGCAACGGCGTCTGTATACCGTAGCCCGGCTCAAGCTCCCCGAAACGCAAACGGAACGGGTGCGTGTCAACGATTTGTGTCGGCGCGCCTGTCAGTTGCTGGCTCACGACGCGACTGAGAATCGCCGGGCCTCCCTGCAAAGCGGTGCGCTGCATGAAATGCTTTACGGCGCGTATGCCACCCAATTCCTCGCCACCTCCCGCTCGGCCAGGACCACCATGCACCAGTACGGGCAAGGGTGATCCGTGTCCGGTCGATTCCTTAGCGCAATCGCGGTCGACGAACAGGATGCGCCCGTGATGCGAGCCCGATCCAAGCACGACATCGCGCGCGAGCGCGTCGTCGTGGGTAAAGACGGACATCACGAGGCTGCCGCAGCCCCGATTGGCCAGAGCGACGGCATCGGCCACGTCCTGATAGGGCATCAGCGTCGAAACTGGCCCGAATGCCTCAACCTCGTGAATCGCGGGATGGCCCCACGGATCGTCAGCGCGCAGCAGTATCGGCGTGAGGAATGCGCCATTGGCAATGCCGTCGCCCACCAGAGGCACCCCCTCCAGACTGCCAAAAACGATCGGAGCATGCGTCGAGAGCTCGCGGACCCTGCGGCGAACATCATCCCGTTGCGCAAGGCTCACCAGCGGTCCCATCCGCACGCCGTCGATGCGCGGATCACCAATCGAAACCTTAGCGAGCCGATCTATCAAGGCTGCCTGCACATCGTCCATCAAGATCGCTGGCACCAACGCGCGGCGGATCGCGGTGCATTTCTGCCCCGCCTTGACTGTCATCTCCTTGGCAACTTCTTTGACGAAGAGATCGAATTCGGGCGTGTCGGGGGTGGCATCAGGGCCGAGCACGGAAGCATTTAGCGAGTCGCGCTCCGCGGTAAACCGCACGGACTCCCGAGCGATTATCGCGTGGTTTTGCAACTTCTGAGCAGTTCGCGCGGATCCCGTGAACGCCACCGCATCCTGCCCGCCCAAATGATCGAGCAAATCGCCGGCGGACCCCGACACAAGTTGCAACGCGCCTTCGGGAAGCAGGCCGGTGTCGATCATGATCCGGACAGCCAGCGCGGCGACATAACCGGTCTGTTCCGCTGGCTTGACGATAGCGGGCATGCCGCCAAGCAGGCAGGGTGCAAGCTTCTCAAGCATGCCCCACACCGGAAAATTATACGCGTTGATGAGTACCGCGACGCCTTGCAACGGCGTGTAAACGTGCTGGCCGATAAACGTTCCCGTTTTTCCGAGAACCTCAGTGTCACCATCGATCAGGATGCGATCGTCCGGCAACTCGCGTCGCCCCTTCGAGGCGAACGAAAACATCGTTCCCGCGCCGCCCTCAATGTCGATCCAGCTGTCGGCGCGTGTGGCCCCCGTCGCGAAGGACAGTTCGTAAAGCTCTTCCTTGTGCGTCATGATCGCCTGGGCCAGGCCCTTCAGCATCGCGGCCCGCTGGTGGAACGTCATCGCGCGAAGCGCTCGGCCTCCGGCGCTCCGCCCGTGACGAACAACCGTTCCGAAATCCAGCCCTGCGCTGCTGGTTTCGGCGACCACTTCGCCGGTTACAGCGTTGCGGATCGGCTCAAGATCGAGCGCAGGGCTAACCCAGCGGTTCTCGACGAAACTTTGGACGATAAAGGAGGCCATGCAGGATATCGCTTTCAATCGAAGTGGGGTGTATCAGCGCCCGGTGAACACCGGCGGCCGCTTCTCGAAAAATGCCGTCACGCCCTCGCGATAGTCGGCGCTACTGCCGAGACGGCGCATGAGGTCGCGCTCATGCTCCAGTTCGGCTTCAAGGCTCTTGAGGCCCGCGGTCCGTATGGCCTGCTTGGTCGCGGCATAGCCCTGAGTCGGTCCAGCAGCGAATTTGCGGGCGAGCGCCTCTGACTTTTCGACCAGCGAATCGGCGTCTACGCACCGCCAGATCAATCCCCATTGCTCGGCCTGTTCAGCAGAGACGGGCTCTCCTGTCAGCGCCATACCCAGCGCGCGCGGAAGGCCGACCGCACGGGGCAGATGCCATGTCCCGCCAGAATCCGGTATCAGCCCGATCGAGGCGAAGGACATGATGAACTTTGCGGAGCGCGAAGCAAGTACGACATCGCAGGCAAAGGCTATATTGGCACCGGCACCCGCGGCAACACCGTTGACGGCGCAGATGACCGGCATCTCGAGCGTTGTCAGCCGACGGATGAGGGGATTGTAGAATTGATCGACCGAGTCACCAAGGTCAACCGGCGAGCCGCCGGGCGACACGGCCCTGTCATTCAAGTCCTGCCCCGCGCAAAATCCTCGTCCGGCGCCGGTTAGCAACAGAACCCTGGCACCATTCTCCGGCGTGACCTGCGCGAGCGCTTCGGCCACTTCGCCATGCATCTGCGTGGTAAAGCTATTCAGCCGTTCGGGACGATTCAGGGTGAGGCGTGCTACGCCTTCTGAAATACCGAACTCAATCGTTTCGGGCACGAGCATCTCCTAGCACGCCTTCTGTTTAACGGTTTATATACATAGAATGGCCGGTCGAACAATTATTGGCAAGCGCCGATTACGTGGCTATGAAAGACGCATGACAACGCTCAATGGAAATACCCTGGAGATCACCAGCGGCGCGGCCGACACACGGGCTCGCAAAATTGCTGAACGAATGATGAGCGCCGAAGGGGCTGCGGGCGCCTGGGGGCTTTCGGTGCTTGACGCCCGGGAGGGTTTCGCGCGCGTTTCGATGCGGCTCGTCCCGGCTATGCTGAACGGCTTCGGCATCGCTCATGGCGGCATGATCTTTGCCCTTGCCGACTCGGCGTTCGCCTATGCCTGCAATTCCCGCAATCAGCGCAGCGTAGCCCAGGCTGCGAGCATCGCGTTCCTCGATGCCGGAAGGTCTGGAGAACTTCTGGTCGCCGAGGCGCGGGAGCTTGGCCTTAAGGGTCGTTCGGGTACGTATTCGGTAACGGTCTTCGGCGAGGACGATCGTGTCATCGCCACAATGCAGGGTCTTAGCCGCGCGATCGGTGGGTCCGTCCTTGAGGATGATTATAATGGCTGAAGCTTTTATCTGCGATGCGGTGCGGACGCCGATCGGTCGCTACGGCGGCGCGCTCGCAGGATTACGGGCCGATGACCTGGCCGCCGTTCCGCTTCGCGCGCTCGCCGACCGAAATCCGGACCTCGACTGGTCCAGAATCGATGACGTGATTTTTGGATGCGCCAATCAGGCGGGCGAAGACAATCGCAACGTGGCGCGCATGGCTGCTCTGCTAGCGGGCTTGGGAGACACCGTCCCGGGAACGACCATAAACCGGCTATGTGGTTCGGGGATGGATGCCGTTGCCATGGCAGCCCGATCGATCATGGCTGGCGACGCCGACATCGTGATAGCCGGCGGCGTCGAGAGCATGACCCGCGCGCCGTTTGTCATGCCGAAGGCGGAGAGCGCTTTCAGCCGCGCTGCCACAATTTACGACACCACTATTGGCTGGCGTTTCGTGAACCAGCGTATGAAAGCCGAATTTGGTATCGATTCGATGCCAGAGACTGCGGAGAACGTCGCTCGGGAATTCCAGATAAGCCGGATGGATCAGGATAGGTTTGCCGCTGAGAGCCAGCGTCGCGCAGCCGCCGCGCAGGCGTCAGGGCGATTTGACGCAGAAATCGTGGCCGTCCCTATCCCGCAACGCAAGGGTGATCCGGTTCTCGTCTCGCTCGACGAGCACCCGCGTGAAACCAGCGTCGATAGTTTGGCGAGGCTGAAACCGATTGTGCGACCCGACGGAACGGTCACGGCAGGAAACGCATCGGGCGTTAATGACGGTGCTGCTGCTCTGATCGTCGCTAGCGAGGCGGCCGTGAAGGCGCATGGCCTCACGCCCCGCGCGCGTTTCGTCGGCTGTGCGGTTGCTGGCGTGCCGCCGCGCATCATGGGCATCGGGCCAGCGCCCGCTTCGGAAAAACTGTTGGCGCGCCTGGGTTTTGGGATCGGCAGCATCGACATTGTCGAGCTAAACGAGGCGTTCGCTAGCCAGGGGCTTGCGGTATTGCGCCGGCTTGGACTCGCCGACGACGCTGAGCACGTGAACCCAAATGGCGGAGCAATCGCTCTTGGTCATCCGCTTGGCATGTCGGGCGCAAGATTAGTGCTCACTGCGGTCGAAGAAATGCACCGGCGCGGTGTGGCACGCGCATTGTGCACGATGTGCATCGGCGTAGGCCAAGGCATCGCCAGCGTGTTTGAAAAAGTATGAGATGGGCGACAGCTATAAGTTGACCGGCCGGTCGGGAAATACTATGTGCCGTCTCATGCGGAATCACAGGAGCGATTATGTACACGACGGAGCTAGGCAAGGCCAACGACAGCGCGCCCGTGTCGATCATTGGCGAGAGCCCTGAGATGTTGGCGGCCTTCGAGGCGCGCGTTGCCGCCGATCAATTCATCGAGCCAAAGGATTGGATGCCCGAAGCCTACCGCAAGACCTTGGTGCGTCAAATTTCACAACACGCACATTCTGAGATTGTTGGCATGTTGCCGGAAGGGAATTGGCTGACGCGCGCGCCTTCCTTGCGCCGCAAGGCGGTTCTGCTTGCCAAGGTCCAGGACGAGGCGGGGCATGGTCTCTACCTATATTGTGCGGCGGAGACGCTTGGCACGAGCCGGGATCAGATGACCGAGGCTCTATTGGCGGGAAAAGCCAAGTACAGCACGATCTTCAACTACCCGACGCTGACATGGGCCGACATCGGCGCGATAGGGTGGCTCGTCGATGGCGCCGCTATCATGAACCAGGTTCCGCTGCAGCGCACGTCCTATGGACCTTATGCACGCGCCATGGTCCGGGTCTGCAAGGAAGAAAGCTTTCATCAGCGTCAGGGCTTCGAGATTATGATGGTCCTTGCCAACGGAACGCCCGAACAGAAGACGATGGCACAAGATGCTCTCAACCGATGGTGGTGGCCGTCTCTCATGATGTTCGGGCCGCCGGATACCAACTCTCCAAACTCGGCACAGGGATTTCGGTGGCGCATCAAACGCGATAGCAATGACGATCTTCGACAGAAATTTGTCGACATCACTGTCCCCCAAGTCGAGTTCCTCGGCCTTCAGGTCCCTGATGCTGACGTGACGTGGAACGACGTCAAGGGTGGATATGATTATGGTGAAATCGAGTGGGAGGAATTCTACGCGGTAGTTCGCGGAGAAGGTCCCGTCGCCAAGGAGCGGATGAAGGCGCGCCGCGACGCTTGGGGCGAGGGTGCCTGGGTACGCGAAGCTGCCCATGCATACGAGGCCAAACGCGCCGCGCGTGTCGCGGCTTAAAGACAGGGGAAGAACGCGCGATGACTACGGATTGGCCTTTGTGGGAAGTCTTCATTCGTTCGAAGAACGGCCTGAGCCACAAGCATGTTGGCTCCGTGCATGCTTCGGATGGAGAGCTTGCGATGCGCCATGCTCGCGATGTTTACACACGTCGCCTCGAAGGGATAAGCCTTTGGGTCGTGCGCTCGAAGGACATCGTCGCCTCCGACCCGGCCCAAGGAGGGCCGTTATTCGAGCCTGCCGAAACGAAGGTTTATCGGCACCCAACCTTCTATGACATCCCCGATGTCGTGAAACATATCTGATGCCCTCGCTCCCGACAATCCAGCCCGAAGACGTCGTTACCGCCGAGAACGCGCGCGATAGTGGAAATTTCGGCACGCCCGCCGCCGTGGAATGGCATCCCGCGCTGTACGACTATCTTTTACGATTGGGCGACGACAGTTTGATCCTGGCCCAGCGCATGACGGAATGGTGCGGTCATGCGCCCGCCCTTGAAATTGACCTCAGTCTCGCCAACATCGGGCTGGATCTCATTGGCCAAGCGACATTGTTTCTAAATCTCGCCGGCGAGGTGGAAAACGCCGGGCGCGATGGAGACGCATTGGCTTTTCGGCGTGACGTGCTCGCGTTCCGCAACTGTCTTCTCGTCGAACAACCGAACGGCGACTTCGCGCAAACTATCGCGCGCCAATTCCTTTTTTCGACCTACCAATTGGCTCTGTTTGAGAAGCTGGCCACGTCGACCGAACCGCGGCTTGCAGAGATCGCCTCCAAGGCAGTGAAGGAGGTCCGATACCACGCAGAACTCTCAGCGGATTGGGTGATACGCCTAGGTGATGGGACGGAAGAAAGCCACAACCGGATGATCGTCGGGCTCGATTGGTTCTGGCGGTTCGTCGACGAGCTTTTTTCATCGGATCCGATCGAGGAGACGCTTGCCGGTGACGGCATAGCGCCGCTGTCGTCGACACTGCGAGCAAGCTTCGATGCCAAGGTGAAGGATGTCCTCAAGGTGGCCACCCTGCCCCAGCCGGAATATCCGCGCGGAATCCGTGGTGGTAGGAGTGGCCATCATAGCGAGCACCTGGGCCATCTCCTCGCGACGATGCAATATGTGCCGCGGACCTACCCTGATGCAGTTTGGTGATGGCGTGAGCGCCACAGACCTCGCTCTCGATGAGGAGACCCGTATCTTGGAAATCCTCGATAGTGTCCCGGATCCTGAAATCCCCGCCATTTCGATCACCGATCTCGGCATCGTTCGTGGCGTCCGTAGGGATCCACCTGCGGTCTTGATCACGCCGACATACACCGGGTGTCCGGCCACGCTCGCGATTGAGATGTCTGTACGGGCCGCGTTGCTGGAAGCCGGGTTCGGCAACATCAAAGTCGAAACGGTCCTTTCACCGGCATGGAGCTCTGACTGGATAACGGATCGCGGTCGAAAGCGACTACATGAATATGGGATTGCGCCGCCGCCTAAGGGGGCGGACAGTCCGATGCTGAATCGCGACGAGGCCGTTCAATGTCCACAATGCGGATCGACCGAGACCGCTGAAGTGAGCCGCTTCGGTTCGACACCCTGCAAGGCGCTGTGGCGTTGCCTGGACTGTCTCGAGCCGTTCGACCGCTTCAAATGTCACTGAGGAGATTAGAGAATGTCGGGCGCCTTTCATTCGCTTCGGATCGAAGAGATTCGGCACGAAATTGACGACGCCGTATCGCTACGGCTCGACTTGCCGACCGGTCTTGAGGAAGCATTCCGTTTCACGCCTGGCCAGCATCTAACTCTTAGAGCAGACATCGATGGTGAGGATGTCAGACGCAATTATTCGATCTGCACGGCCCCGCAGGACCGCGAGCTGCGCATCGCTATAAAGCAGGTCACGGGCGGCCGCTTCTCGACTTGGGCCAACACGGCACTGAAAGTCGGTGCCTCACTCGAAGTTATGCCGCCACACGGCAGCTTCACTTACGCTTTTGATGCGGCAAAAAGACGCACATATGCAGGTTTCGCGGGCGGGTCTGGTATCACGCCGGTCCTGTCTTTGCTAAAAAGCGCGCTCATAATCGAGCCGGAAAGCCACTTCGTTCTACTCTACGGCAATCGGTCGTCTTCGACGATAATGTTCTTGGAAGAGCTTGCTCAGCTCAAGAACCGTTTTCTCGGACGGCTGCAAATCTATCACTTCCTCGAGGAGGAAGAAGAGGACATCGACCTTTTCAATGGTCGCCTGGACAGTGCAAAGATCGCGGAAGTGCTGCGCGGATTGGTGGATCCTCAATCGGTCGATATGGCATTCATTTGTGGTCCGGGGCCGATGATGGACGCTGCCGAGAGCGGCCTTTTAGAATGCGGGGTGGATCGTTCTCGCATTCTCATCGAAAGATTCACCGTCGGTCGTATGTCAGAAATGCAGGCGGTAGCCGCACGGGAAATTGAGCAGAAGGCTGCAGGCTTCCAGGTTCAGGTCGTGCTTGAAGGCCGCAAGCGGCTCATCACCTTTGATCCCGACAAAGGAAGCATTCTCGAAAACGCCAGAGCCGTGGGCATGCCAGCACCTTTTGCTTGCAAGGCCGGCGTCTGCGCGACCTGCCGCGCAAGGGTGATCGAGGGAGAGGTCACGATGAAAGCCAATTACGGCCTGTCTGTGGAAGAAGTGGCACAAGGCTATGTACTAACCTGCCAGGCGGTGCCGATCACGGACAAGGTCGTCCTCGACTTCGACAGCTGAACCTATGCTACCATAGCCGTGCGCCGAAGCATCTCCGATAGGGCGCTGGCTGCAAATCTTTCGCCGAAGACCGACACGACATTCAAGGTGTTTGATTTCGATCCGCGCACGTGACTGACGACGCCGCCTCGTGTTGTGAGCTGGAAACGATTGGCCGTCCAAGCG
>JAQGKX010000119.1 GCA_028289885.1 Sphingomonadales bacterium | reverse complement strand
CCAGCGATTGACCCGACCCCTGCATCGCTGCGACATAGCTTAGCGCCAGCGAAGGACAAAATATGATCGAACAATTGAGTGAAAACGAACGCGCCGCTGTACTTGATGCACTTGGTGAATGGGACTTCGACGAGGCGCGCGATGCCCTGACGCGCCAATTCGTGTTCGCCGATTTTTCGCAAGCCTTCGGCTTCATGACGCGCGTCGCGATGCTTGCCGACAAGGCCGATCATCACCCCGAATGGTCGAACATCTACAACCGCGTCGATATTTTGCTGACCACGCACGACGCCGGGGGACTGTCCGCCCGCGACGTCGATATGGCGACCGCGATCGACAAACTGGTCGACTAGCGCGCCTTGGTCCGCCCCGCTCGCGTAAGAACCGAAGGGAACCAGCGCGAAAGGAACGCGATCCTGCGCGCCGTTTTCCCGACGGGCAGGAAAACCCGGCGACCGTGCACCGCGTCCCATACCGCCTCCGCGACCTGTTCGACCGGCGTAAATTCCAGCCCCCGCGCCTTGACCGTTTCACGGATGCTGCGGTTCGATCCCATCGCGTTCACGCTCAGCAATGGCGTGTCGATAAATCCCGGCATGATCGCGCGAACCTTTATCCCATGTTCCGCCCATTCCTGTTCGAGTGATTCGGTCATGGCGCGCACGCCGAACTTGGTCGCGGCGTAGCCCGACATGCCCGGACCGGCATAAAATCCGGCAGCGGAGGAGGTGTTGACCAGAGCCGAACCCGGCGTCGCCATCAAATATTTCAGCCCCGCCTGCGCGCCATAAAACATGCCCTTCAGGTTGATATCGATCAGCCTGTCGATCTCGTCGGCAGGCGTCTGGGCCAGCAATCCCCCTGTTCCGATGCCCGCATTGTTGAACAAAATGTCGATGTGCCCACCCGTCTGCGCCGTGAACGCCGCCAGCACCGCATCCCACTGCGCGCGGTCGCGGACGTCGAGGATGTGACTCGAGGACGCGCCCGCCGGGAGCAGCGCCGCCGTCTCTGTCATGCCCGCCGCATTGACATCGGCCAGCCCGACGAACCAGCTCTTGGCCGCAAAGAACTGTGCCGTCGCCCGACCGATGCCCGATCCGCCACCGGTGATGAAAATCGCCTTGGTCATTGCCTGTCCCTTTTCCAGCCTTCACAACGCAGGACGTGAGCGATGGCAACAATAATCGTGGAGCCGCCGAAAAACGCGGTCTGGGCATCCGACTGGCTGGCGTGACCAAGGTCTACGCAGGACGCGCCGCCATCGACGCGATCGACCTCGATATCGCGGCTGGCAGTTTCATCGCGCTGGTCGGTGCCTCCGGATCGGGCAAATCGACCTTGCTGAAAACGATCAACCGGCTCGTCGAACCCGATGCAGGCAGGATCGAAGTCGATGGCGCGGACGTCATGGCAACGCCAACCTATGCCCTGCGCCGACGCATCGGCTATGTTATTCAAGGCACCGGCCTGTTCCCGCACCTCGACGTGGCGGCGAACATCGCTATGGGATTGCGGATCGCGGGATCGACCGACAATGATGCCCGCGTCGCCGAACTGCTGGCGCTGGTCGACCTGCCCGCCGATTATGCAAGCCGGATGCCCGATACGCTGTCGGGCGGCCAGCGCCAGCGTGTCGGTTTCGCGCGCGCGCTCGCCACGGGGCCGGGGCTGATGCTGATGGATGAACCGTTCGGGGCGCTCGACCCGGTAACGCGCGATGCGCTCGGGCTGGCCTACCGCGCGCTCCATGATCGGCTCGGCCTGACGAGCGTCATGGTCACGCACGACATGGCGGAGGCGCTGCTGATCGCCGACCGGATTGTCGTCGTGGACCGGGGCAGGATCGTTGCCGATGCCGCCCCCGCCGACCTTTTGCGGAACGGCGGCGGTCCGGTCGCCGATGCCCTGATCGCGGTGCCGCGCGGCCAGTCCGAACGCCTTGCCCGGATGATGCAATGAACTGGTCCGCAGGGTTCGAGCGCCTGCCACCGTTGCTGGCCGCGCACGTCGTTCTTGCCGCGTCGGCGCTGCTGCTTGGGCTGATCATCGCGCTTCCTGTTGGCGTTTACGCTGCGCGCCACCCGCGTTTCGGGCGGGTCGCGCTCGGCTTTGCGAGCCTCGTCCAGACCATCCCCTCGCTGGCGTTGCTCGCGCTTTTCTATCCGTTGCTGCTTGCGATCTCGGCGGTAGTTCCGATCCCGGCGCTTGGCTTCCTGCCGTCGCTGCTCGCTCTGGCACTCTATGCATTGCTGCCGATCCTGCGGAACACCGTCATCGCGTTGAACGGGATCGACCCGGAAATCGTCGAGGCCGCCGACGGGATCGGCATGACGGCGTCGCAAAAGCTGCGCATCGTCGAGGCACCGCTCGCGCTGCCGGTCGTGATGGGCGGCATCCGCACCGCCGCCGTGTGGACGGTTGGTGCGGCAACGCTGTCCACCACGGTTGGGCAGCCCAGCCTCGGCGATATCATCTTTTCAGGGCTCCAGACGCAGAATTGGGTGCTCGTGGTAACGGGGTGCATCGCCGCTGCGGGACTCGCGCTGGCCGTCGATGGCTTGCTCGCGCTGGCCGAAAATGGTCTTGCCACCCGGCGCCGCTGGCTGTGGATCGCGCCGCTGGCCCTCGCTATTCTCGTGCCCGTCGCCATTGCCGCCTCGCGCGCGACTCCGGCCAAGACCATCACCATCGGTGCCAAGAATTTTTCCGAACAATATGTCCTCGCCCGCGTGATCGGACACCGGCTTGAAAAGGCTGGCTACCGCGTTCGGTACAAGGAAAACCTCGGCTCGGCGGTGGTGTTCGACGCGCTCGCTGGCAACGATGTCGACGTTTATGTCGAATATGCCGGGACATTGTGGACGAACACGATGAAGCGCGGCGATGTGCCGTTGAAACCCGATATGGACCGCGCGGTCGGCAAGTGGGCGCGGGAAACGCGCAAGATCACCAGCCTCGGTCCGCTCGGGTTTGAGAATGCCTATGCACTGGCCATCCCCGGCGCATTGTCGCGCAGCCTCAATCTCAGGACGCTCGCTGACCTTACCGCAGCAGCCCCCGATCTGATACTGGGCGGCGATCTAGAATTTCTCGACCGTCCCGAATGGGCCGCGATTCGCACCGCCTATGCGCTCGACTTCAAAGCCACGCGCGCGTTTGCACCGACCTTCATGTATGCCGCGCTGAAAAGCCACGATGCCGACGTCATTTCCGCGTTTTCGTCGGATGGACGGATCGCGGCGGATGGTCTTGTCGTGCTGACCGACCCGAAGAACGCGATCCCGGGTTATGACGCGCTGCTGCTCGTCGGTCCGAATGCCGGCCGCGACGCTGGACTGATCGCCGCCCTGCGCCCCCTTGTCGGTGCAATCCCGGTCGATGCCATGCGCCACGCAAATTTGATGGTGGACGGCCCGGAAAAAGCATCCGCCGAAGCCGCAGCAGCATGGCTTGAAGCCAAAATTGCCGCTAAGCCACGGCCATGACCATGAAATTTCCCGTTCTCGTCACCGGCGGCGCTGGTTATATCGGCAGCCACGCGGTCCTTGCCCTGCGCGAAGCGGGATGGCCCGTCGTGGTTTTCGACAATCTCAGCACC
>JAQGKX010000114.1 GCA_028289885.1 Sphingomonadales bacterium | reverse complement strand
GAACCTTGCCGATCTGAAAAAGCTCGTCGCGGACAACAAGCTCGACTTCGGACTGGCTTTCGATGGCGATGGCGACCGTCTGGGCGCGATCGACGGGCAAGGCCGCGTCGTTTGGGGCGACCAGATTTTGTCCATTTTGGCTGAACCTGTTCTGCTCGACGTCCCCGGCGCGACGATCATCGCCGATGTGAAGGCGTCACAGGCGCTTTATGACCGGGTTGCCGAACTCGGTGGAACGCCGCTGATGTGGAAGACCGGCCACAGCCTGATCAAGACCAAGATGAAGGAAACGCACTCGCCGCTGGCTGGCGAGATGAGCGGGCACATCTTCTTCGCGCACGAATATTATGGCTTTGACGACGCCCAATATGCCGCCCTCCGCCTGATCCGCGCCGTCCATCAGCTGGGCGGATCGCTGACCGCGCTGAAGGACGCGATGCCCGCGATGGTCAACACGCCCGAAATGCGTTTTCAGGTCGATGAAAGCCGAAAGTTCGCGGTCATCGACGAGGTGCTCGACCGGTTGGAGGCCGAAGGCGCCGACATCAACCGCACCGACGGCGCGCGGGTGAATACGGTCGATGGCTGGTGGCTGCTCCGCGCCTCGAACACGCAGGACGTTCTGGTGGCGCGGGCAGAAGCAAAGGATCAGGCTGGGCTGGATCGTTTGCTCGGCATGATCGACGCGCAGCTTGCGGCCTCGGGCTTGGTTCGCGGCGAGCAGGCGGGCCACTGATCGTTAGCTGGGAAGCGCAACCATCCAGAACCGCTTTCGTTCTGGATGGAGCGCTTTGCAACGGGCAGACATCATGAAAACCATCATCTTCGCAACGGCCATCCTCGGCGTCGCATCGCTCGGCGGCTGCAGATCGAACGACCCCAAGGAACGCGCCGCCGACGCCATCGAATCGAACGCGAGCGCACAAGCGAATGAAATCAAGGCAGCCGCCGCCCAGCGCGCCGGGGTGTTGCAGAATCAGTCGAGCCAGCTTGCGAGCGAAGCCGACAAAGCGGGAGGCTATCAGGGCCAGACGCTGGACGTCCGGTCCGAGGCGCTTCGAAAAGAGAGCAACATCATCAAGGCCCAGGCCGCTGCACAGGCCGACGCCATCAAGACCGCCGGTGACGCCCGCGCCAAAGCGATCCGCAGCCAGTAATTATGCCAACGGTGCTGCTGCTCACCCTGTCGAACCTGTTCATGACGACCGCGTGGTATTGGCACCTGAAGGCTGGCTCGACCAAGCCGTTATGGATGGTCATCCTGATAAGCTGGATGATCGCACTGGTCGAATATTCGCTCGCCGTTCCTGCAAACCGCATCGGCTATGCGAACGGCTGGAGCGCCGGGCAGCTAAAAATCGTTCAGGAAGCGATAGCGTTGATCATCTTCGGCGGGTTCATGGCGTGGGTGCTGGGCGAACCGGTAACATGGCGGCACCTGGCCGCGTTCGGCTGCATCATGGGCGCGGTCGGGTTTTTGTTCGTGGGGAAGTGAAAGCCCACGAACAAGATACCCTCAAACCCGCATCGGCATCAGCACGTAAAGCGCCGCAGCCTTGTCGTTTTCGCGCAGCAGCGTCGGTGCGGCGGCGTCGGCCAGATGCACCTCGACCGAATCACCCTCGATCTGCGCCAAAATATCCATCAGATATTTCGCGTTGAATCCGATCTCGAACCCGGTCGCCGAATATTCACCCGGCACTTCTTCCGCCGCAGTCCCGTTTTCGGGTGACGTCACCGACAGCGTGATCTTGTCGCGATCCAGCGCCATTTTCACGGCGCGGGTTTTTTCCGATGCAATCGTTGCAACCCGGTCGACGCCCTGCATGAAGCTCTTCGGGTCGATCTTCAAAATCTTGTCGTTGCCGGTTGGAATCACGCGGCTGTAGTCGGGGAACGTGCCGTCGATCAGCTTCGACACCAGCACCGCATGGCCCAGCACGAAGCGGATCTTCGTGGCAGACAGCGAAACCTCGACCGAACCATCGACCTCGTCGAGCAATTTGCGCAACTCGGCGATGCACTTACGCGGAATGATGATGTCGGGCATCCCCTCCGCACCATCGGGGCGGGCAACGGTTACGCGGGCGAGACGATGGCCGTCGGTGGCCGCCGCCTTCATCACGTCATCGACGACGTGCAGGAAGATACCGTTCAGATAATAGCGCGTTTCCTCGGTCGAAATCGCGAATCGCGTCTTGTCGATGATCTGACGCAGCGTTGCCGCCGGCAGTTCGAACCTGGTCGGCAACTCCCCCTCGGCAATGATCGGAAAATCGTCGCGCGGCAAAGTCGGTAAATTGAAGTTCGACCGGCTGGCCTTGACCGCCATCTTGCCGTCCGCCGCGTTCAGCGAAACCTCGCTGCCCTCCTGCAGTTTGCGCGCGATTTCGAACAAGGTGTGCGCCGAAACCGTTGTCGTGCCGGGCGTTTCGACCTTCGCGTCGATCGTTTCCAATATCTGCAGGTCCAGATCGGTCGCCATCAACCGGATGCCGCCTTCTGCCAGCGCCTCGATCAGGACGTTGGACAGGATGGGGATGGTGTTGCGCCGTTCGACCACCGACTGGACATGGCCCAGGCTTTTCAACAGCGTCGCGCGTTCGATCGTCGCCTTCATCGGTCTTAAACCCCCGGTCGTCTGAAGCATGAATGCAAGGCTGCGACTAATGGCCATAAAAAAGGGCCGGGGCAAGCGCCCCGACCCTCTGATCGTACTTCGTCAGACTTGGTGTGTCAGAAACGCACGCCGACGCTGCCGACCACCTGATGACGATCGAAATCGCTATCGATGTTGGCGTTGCCGTAATTGATGTTCTTGTAGTTCGAATAGCGATACTCGGCCTTCACGAAACCACCGGGTCCGAACACGTTGAATTTCTGTTCGACACCGGCACCGATACGGTAACCATCGGCAGTCGCGTGATCATTGGTGATGTTGCCAGCACCGTCGTCATAACGTTCGCTGAAGCGTGCATTGGTGTAGCCGCCCTTGACGTACAGCAACGTTGCCGGAGCCACCGCAAAACCGAGACGCGCACCGATATACAGGTCGCGGCCGGCCTTGATGCGGTCGCTGTCACCGGCAACGAACACGCTGTTCCCGCGCAGCTTGTTGGTGGAATCACTGGCTTCACCCTCGATCCCGAGGATCACGCCGCCAACTTGAGCGTCGTAACCGGCACCGACGCCGTAAAGAAAGCCGTCCTTATGGCCGCCGTTGCCGTTCTGGCCGGTCAGGCGATCCCAACCGCCGGTGACTTCGACGTGCGGTCCGGTGAATGGGGCACGCTCCTGGGCAAGCGCAGGGGTGGCGAGTGCCGACGCCAAAAGCGCGGCTGTGAATATGATACGCATTACGCAACTCCTTACTGGTCCCCGAACTGGGGACGATGTTCAAATAGGTCACCGGGCGGTCCGTTGCATGAACCTCAGATAAACAGGAGAAAGCGTTGCAAATCTGCCACAAACGGGGGATTGCGCTTGACATGATATTTGATGGGAAGCGCTTGACCGGAAAGACGTGGATCGCGCGGCATGGCGAAACCGTGTTCAACGCAGGTCAGCGATTGCAAGGCGAATTGCTTCATACGCCCCTCACGCGGGCCGGTTTCGCGCAGGCCGATGCAATGGGTGCCGCGTTGCGTACGCTGTTGGGACCGACGCCTGCACTTACATTATGGGCATCGCCAACCGGGCGGGCGCTCCAGACGCTTGCGGTGATTGCCGAGCACCTCGAACTCGACTGGCACGGCGCACGCACCGATCCGCGGCTGGTGGAGATCGGCATGGGCAGTTGGGGCGGGCGCTACTACGCTGACGTCATTGCCGAAGTGGGGCCGGTAATCGACCCGGCGACGATGCTGCTCCGCCCCGCACCCGATGGGGAAACTTACGGACAGATAGCAGGGCGCGTCACGAACTGGGCGAGCGAGGCGGATGCCATAAGCGGAGACAGGCTCGTCATCATGCATGGCATCTCCAGCCGGGTCCTGCGCGGCGTGCTCACCGGTTTGCCGACCGACCCGCTGCTCGGTGCGCCGATCGCAGTCGGCCTACCGCAAGGTTCGGTCGTGGTTATCGAAAACGCGGTCGAACATGTCGCCGTCCGTGGCACCGGTGGCGGTCACGCATGAAGCGACTGCTGCTGCTTTTCGCACTATTGGCCGCCCCGGCAACCGCCCGCACTTCGCTCGGCACCTTCGAAGGCTGGGGCGCGTTTCGGGACGAGCGTCCCACCCGCTGCTTCGCCATCGCCCAGCCCTATCGCGGTGGCGGCGGCAGATGGCGTCCGTTCGCCAGCGTTTCCACATGGCCGCAATCGGGCGTGCGCGGGCAGGTTCAGGTGCGCCTGAGCCATGCACTGCTGGCCAACGCCCCGGTGCTCGTCACAATCGGCAGCCAACGGTTCGCAATGGTCGCAGGCGGTGCCGACGCATGGGCTCCCGACAGCCGTGTCGATGCCGCCCTTGTCGCCGCCATGCGCAATGCCCAGAATTTCACCGTACAGGCCCGCGCAGCCACCGGTGGCGTCTTTTCCGAAAGCTATGCGCTAAAGGGCGCTGCAACCGCGATCGACGCTGCGGCACT
>JAQGKX010000049.1 GCA_028289885.1 Sphingomonadales bacterium | reverse complement strand
TGCCGTGGTTGCGATGCGCAAGGACATTGCCGTGAACAAGCCGCCGGTCGGGCCACTGGACGTGAAACTCTGTGCGGGCGGCCTTGTCGATCTGGAATTCACTGTGCATTTCCAGCAACTCGCGACCGGCGTTGGTCTTGTTCCCGACCTTGGTGATGCGATCGGCCAGCTGTCGGTAGCGGGGTATGTCGATCCCGACTTACTGGGCGCGCATGACCTGCTGACCCGATTGCTGGTAACGCTGCGGCTGGTATCTCCGACGATGGCCGAGCCGGCACCGGAAACGTGCGAGATCATCGCGCGGGCCTGTGGAGCGGATAACTGGCCCGCCCTGCTTGCGCGGCTGAAGTCGGCGCGCCATTGCATCTCTCAGCAATGGACACTGGTGGTCGATCGAGCGGGGATGGTATGACAATCGAAGTCAATGACGATGCGCCCGAGGGGAGTTTCGATGTGTCGGGCGGCGGTCGGAGGGCGCTGTCGGAGTATCGTGGAGCGCCGCTGGTCCTGTATTTCTATCCAAAGGATGACACGACCGGTTGCACGAAAGAAGCGCAGGACTTTACGGCGCTTGCGGGCGATTTCGCCGCGGCTGGTGCTAAAGTTGTCGGCATTTCGAAGGACAGCGTGGCCAAACACGACAAGTTTTCTGCAAAATATGATCTTAGGATCGAACTTGGTTCCGATGGCGACGGCAGCTTGTGCGAAGCGTTCGGTGTGTGGGTCGAAAAGACGCTGTACGGCCGCAAATATATGGGCATTGAGCGCGCGACATTTTTGATCGGGGCCGACGGGAAAATTGCGGCGGTTTGGCGCAAGGTCAAAGTGACCGGCCATGCGGAATCCGTGCTGGCGGCGGTGCGAACGCTGGCCTGAATCGAAGGGACGTTCCGATAAGCAGCACGTTCAAGAGGACGCTTTGTTCCATCGAATCGGCATTTTTCATCACTTCGCCGCACTTCGGGTGCGGCCCGCCCCGTCAAGACCTTCGACGGATTGCCTTTGTTAACCCTGATGGAACATTAGTTGCTTGTCGCTGAGGACGGGCAATCCCAAGCGATGTGTAACTCAGTTCCGGTCGCCCGGGGGATTTGAATGTTTCATATGTCGATTTCAAAAGTGAACATGCTTGTGTCCAACGCTTTCAAGGCGTCCGTTGTCCTCTCGCTTTTCGCAACGGTTCAGGTCGCAGGCGCAACGCCTCAGCAGACCGTTCCTGTTTCCGCCAAAACTCTGGCAGTTGGGGGTCCCTTCGAACCGATCGATACGACGGCTTCACGCGGGCAGCCCGATCCACAGTTTCGTGCCTTGTTCCAGTCCTGGAAGCGTCTTGATCAGGTTCGGCCCGGCCAGTTCCAGCAGGCCACCATTGCCATTCCTTCGCTGAAGCCCGTTCAGTCGATGACCTTCACAAGCGGCTTCGGCGTGCGCAGCGATCCGTTCCGCGGTTCGGCGGCAATGCATGCGGGTGTCGATATGCCGGGGCCGATGGGCACGAGCGTCTATGCGACTGCTGATGGCGTTGTTTCCCGCTCCGAATGGTCGGGCGGGTATGGCAATCTCGTCGAGATCGACCATGGTCGTGGCATCCAGACACGCTACGGCCACCTTTCCGCATCGCTCGTTCACGCCGGACAACGCGTCAAGCGCGGGGACCTTATCGCTCGCATGGGTTCGACGGGGCGCTCGACCGGTTCGCACCTCCATTACGAAGTGCGCCTCGACGGTCATGCGGTGAACCCGATGCCGTTCCTGCAGTCGGCGACCTATCTGGCGGCGATCCCCGCACACGCCGGCAACAAGCAACTCGCGATGGGCGGGCCTGCCCAGTAAGCGCCCGTACAGTAAGCGCATCGCTTGCCGATCACGGTCGGCGCGCCTATCTTGATACCATGAACGAAACAATCGACCTGACACCATCGGCCGCAGCGCGCGTTGCGGCGATTGCGGCGAAACAGGCAAAGCCCGCCATTTTGCGCCTGTCGGTCGAAGGCGGCGGCTGTTCGGGATTTCAGTATAAATTCGGCCTGGCGGACACCGTGGAAGCCGATGACAGCGTAGCGACCCGCGATGGCGTGCGCCTGATCGTCGATTCGGTGAGCCTCGACCTCGTGCAGGGTGCCGCTGTCGATTACGTCGAATCGCTGGGCGGATCGGCCTTCAAGGTGACGAACCCCAACGCGGCCAGCGGATGTGGATGCGGGTCGAGCTTTTCGGTTTGAAGATCGCGACCTACAACGTCAACGGGATCAAGGCGCGCCTGCCGCGCCTGCTCGAATGGCTCGATGAAACCAAGCCCGACGTGGCCTGCCTGCAGGAACTGAAATCGAGCGACGAGACCTTCCCTGAGGCTGACATTCGCGCCGCTGGTTATGGTGCGATCTGGCACGGGCAAAAGGGATTCAACGGCGTTGCGATCCTTGCGCGTGGCGACGATCCGCGCGAACGCCTGCGCGGCCTTCCCGACGACCCCGACGATACCCACAGTCGCTATCTCGAGGCGGAGGTGAATGGCGTCGTCATTGCGTCGATCTATTTGCCAAACGGTAATCCTCAGCCGGGCCCGAAGTTCGATTATAAGCTGAAATGGTTCGACCGGCTGGCGGCACGCGCTGCGGTCTTGCTCGAAGAGGAAAAGCCGACGGTGCTGGCGGGCGATTATAATGTCGTGCCGACCGATGACGATATCTGGTCTCCGCAGGGGCTTCGGGGCGATGCGCTGGTGCAGCCCGAAAGCCGCGCGGCGTTTCGGCGATTTTCGGCACAGGGGTGGACCGACGCCCTGAATGCGCGGCATCCAAACAAGAAATTATGGACGTTCTGGGATTACCAGATGAACGCCTGGCCGCGCGATGCGGGCTTTCGTATCGACCATCTGATGCTGAGTGCAGAGGCTGCGGATCGGTTGGACGATGCGGGCGTCGATCGTGATTATCGGGGCCGCGAGAAGGCGAGCGACCATGCGCCGACGTGGATCACACTGAGATACTGATCGGTCCCCGATCGTTTGCCACGCGATTTTCCAACAGGGTCATCATGGCGTCGGCGGCGCGCTCGGCCACTCCCGGCGAACGGTCGCCCAGCGTCTCCTTCGCGATCGTCTCCTGAAGCCCGACATAGCGGTGATGGCGCGGGATTGCCTCCCTTACGGCGGTCATCAGCATTGCCGGATCATCCACGACGTCGCCAAGATGCCAGTTGCGAAAACTCGGATCCTCGCGCCAGTCAATATCCTTGGCGTTCAGGAAAATGCACGGTTTCGGACGGACGAGGAATTCGTAAATCTGGCTGCTGACGTCGCCGATATAGATATCTGCAATCTCGCAATAACTCGTGTCTACCGACCGATCGGATCCGAGATCGATAAGGATCGTGTCGGTGCTTCGCGCTTCCCAGGCTGCGCGAATTTCTGGCGAGCGGCGGCGAAAATATTTGACGTGGGGCGCGACGATCAGGTTGAACTCGTCCTGCGCCGCAAAAGCCCCCAGCATCGGTTCGATGAACCGGGTCCATGATTCGAGCGTGGGTTCCTTATGCGGATTATACAGGACGATCGGCCGATCATTCGCGAACGGGCGCGTCGAGGTGCGGGCGATATGTGCGGCGGTCTCGAGCTTCACATAGCCCGGCATCGTGCAAGTCTCAGGCGTAACCAGGCCCTCCGCCAGCATCCGGCTCGCGGTCTTCTCACCGGCGGGCATGACAAGATCGAACGCCGCAATCCGCTTGATAAACCCACGCGAGCGGTCTCCCGATCCATGCGGAACATAGGCCATCAGCGGGTTTCCAACACCAAGCGGGCGCAGTGCGGCAACACTGTTTTCGACGGCGATGATGGCGTCGAACTCGTTCAACTGCCTGCGATTGTCGAACATGACCATGCGTTTCCACATGCCGAGGCGCCTCAGCTTTTGCAGGTTGCGGGTCAGCCAGCTTTTGTAAAGGGGGGCCTCGGGCAGGGGCGCGGCGCCGTGCGCGTTCCTGATCCGCTCCAAATGGTGCGGTGTTTCATTATCGTTGAACAAATTGACCACCTGCACATCGGGCCGCTTCGCCAACGCCAGCGCGATCGCTGCGGCGTGGTAGCATTGATAAGCCTCGGCTATGTAGAGGAACGCGATACGCAACCGATGACCTAACTAGCTGACGACGAACGTGAATTCGCTGTAACCAATCGGTCATGTATCGGTTCCCACCGCCAGGGGGTCCACTCGGACGGTGACTAGAGCGGCTTTTCGTAGATCGTGTAAACCTTATTGATCACGCCATCGATGGCCTCGCCCACCGATCGCATTGGCTTGTTGTCGTCGAGAACCCAGCCGAATTCGCCGCGCGTTGCACCAAATTTAGTGACGGCATCGCGGCGGATAAGTTCGATCAGCATAAAGGCGAGCTGGCTGGCGAGGCGGGTGGCCTGATATTCCTTCAGCACTCCCATCAGGGGCACGCGCATGGTGCGGACCTTAGGCGCGCGCAGCCACCAGAGCAGCTTGATCCATTTGAACGGCAGCAACGAACCGCCATAACCGCTGAGTTTCTCGTTCAGGTCGGGCAGCGTCATCATGAAGGCGACCGGCTTGCCCTCCACCTCGGCAATGCGGATCAAATCTTCGTAGACGATGTCCTTCAGCTTTTTACCGACATAGGCGATCTCTGAATCGGTAAGCGGCACGAAACCCCAGTTGTCGCTCCACGCGTCGTTCAATATGTTCAGGATCAGTGCGGCCTCGGCCTTGAACTTGCTCTTGTCGACGCGGCGGATGACGATGCGCGGGTTGCGCTCGCCCGAGGCGATGATACGCTGGACGAGCGGCGGAAACTCCTTTGTGATCGGGATTTCATAGGTGAGCAACGTCTTGACAGGCGTGTAGCCGGCACCTTCGACCCATGGTTGATAATCCGGGCTGTTGTGGCCCATCATCACAGTCGGCGGATGATCGAACCCCTGTGTCAGCAGGCCCGGCTCGTCCCATATGGACAGTGACAGCGGCGCAAGGACGCGCGTCATTTTCTTGGTCCGCAGCCAGTCCTCTGCGCGCGCGATGAGGGCCGTCGCGACCTCTTCGGTCTCGGCTTCGAGCAGTCCCCAATTGCCGGTGCCCGGACCCATGCCCTGTTCGACCGGCTGTTTGACGGCAAGGAAATCGATGTGAGCGGAAATCCGGCCAACGACCTTGCCGCCGGACTCAGCCAGAAACAGTTGCGCCTCGCCATGTTCGAACCAGGGGTTTTCGCCCGGGGTGATCAGGCCATGGACTTCGTATTTCAACGGCGAGACCCAGTTGGGGTCGTTTGCGTAAAGGCGGAACGGCAGGTCGACGAACGCGTTGCGGTCGGACTTGGTCGTGACTTCGCGAATGGTGATGCTGCTAGCAATTATCAGGCGCCTTTTCGACAATTGCGTTCAAGTCCTGCCTTAGAGCGCCGGTGTCAAGTATGGGCTGGAAACGCCACGGTGCTGCCATTATCTGTGCATACGGATCAAATCATGAAAAGCTCACTTC
>JAQGKX010000073.1 GCA_028289885.1 Sphingomonadales bacterium | reverse complement strand
CGAATGTCGTGGTGATGTCATGTCTGACAATCGAGGTGGTCGATGTCAGCGAAACCGAACCGACAGCGTGCGTCAGCGTGACATAGCCGAGACGAAAGTCGTTATCGAAAGGTTGCGCGATCCTCGTCGCCCGCGTCAGGTCGGGCGCTCCAGCAATGACATATTGCCCATCGGCGGAGGCAATGTCCTGAACCACCAGACCGCTGTCCACGGTCCAGTCCCCTGACGGCTGCCACCGTAGCGCGATCCGCCCTCCCTTGGTTATCGTCTGATTGACGTTGGACCGGCCGCGTGACGGGTCATCGATATAGCCAGGCTCGATGGATCCATAGGCCACCGCGCGCGCGGCGAGCCTGTCGATCACCAGCGGAAGGTTCACCATTGCGCCGCCATCGCCCCCAATGCCGCCTTTCGATGTATAGCCAAGTGCCGTGGTGAGCGACCCCTTCACATGGGTCATATCGGGAGCGTTGGGCACGAACCGGATGATCCCACCGAGCGTCCCGGTCCCATAGATCGTGCCCTGCGGCCCTTCGAGAACCTCGACGCGGTCCATGTCATACAGGTTGAGATCGGGGTCGGGCGCGTTGAAAGTCAGCCTTGCGTCGCCAAGATAATGACCGATCGTGGACTGCGACGCGCCATTGAAGCTGCTGTCGGCAATGCCGCGAATGAAGACCTTGTTGCGCCCCGGCCCCAGCTCGGTCGATGATAGCATGGGAAGCCGCGCAACGAGTGCTGCCGTTCCCTGCGCACTGTTCGACGACGGAGACGCGGCATCCAGACTGACCACCGTTACCGTTCCGGGGAACCGCACAAGAGGGGTTTGTTGTTTGCTGGCGATCACAAGGATTTCGGCGCCCGGGCCGGTGTCTGTCTGGTGCATCGCCTGGGGCGGGCGCACCTCGGACCGACGTTCCGCAAACACTTTCGCCGAATGGTCATCGAGCATCGCGAAATTCGCGCCTGTCAACCGGAGCAGAAGACGAAGCGCCTCGATCGGCTTGTGGCGACCCCTTACCCCGTTCGATGGGCGACGCGCGAGCGCCGGGTCGGTCAGGCCAACGTTCCATCCGGCTTGCCTGCCGAAAATGACGAGAGCAGTTCCCACATTCCCCGCTGGAATGTCGAAAACCTGCCCGGTCTTTGCTGTTGCAGGCGTAACCGACAGGCCGATAGCAGCCACGGCAACACACCATTTGCGCATATTATCGCGCTGTAAGCTTCCAGCCGTTGCCATCCGGACTTGCCTTTACACCCAGCAACTTACCGAGGCGCGCGAAAAAGCGGGGACGATCCCTGTCGATCTGGATCGTGCCGCTGAACTGTCGCGCGGCAAGCGACGTGTCGATCGTAACTGGTACCCCGAGATAGCGGGCGAGATCCTGTGCAACGGTGCCAAGCGGCTGCATGTCATAGTCCAGTCGCCCCGTTCGCCACGATGCGACCGTGTCGGTCGCCCTGTTACCAATGATAATCGGGCCACTATCACCAGTGTCCGTCAAGCTCTGCCCACGCTTCAAGGGGACATTATTTGCGCCAGAGGTGTAGCGAACGCTGCCTTCTTTAACCGCCACCGTCACGGATTTGCCGACAGCGACCACGTTAAATATTGTGCCGACATCTTCGATCCGGCGATCTCCGACACTGACGGTAAATGGTGCCTTTTCATCGTGCATCACGGTGAAAGTGGCTTCGCCCGATTTTAACAGCGCAAGCCGGGGATTACGGCGATCCAGGGTGACCAGGCTGCTTCCGTTAAGGGCGATCTGCGTCCCATCCTTGAGTGTCACGGCCCGCTGTTGACCGGGTCTCGTCGCGATGTCGAAAGGTTCAGGATGGGAACCTCCCAACCCTGAATAAAACACGGCAATCGCAGCGGCAGCGGCGAACCCCGCCCCTGCGCCCAACCATCGTCCGCGACCACGCCCACCGTCGTTGTAATTTTCATTCGCAGCCACCAAAAACATCGGCAGCGCATTATCAATGTCGTTTTCGGCAGCAAGCACTCGGTCGTAGGCGGCAACATGTCGGCTATCCGCCTCAAGCCAGGTTGTAAAATCTTCCCACCCTCCAGCGTCCGCGTCGCAAAGATCGAAGTGCCACGCAATTGCCCGTGCCTCAATGGCATCGGTATCCGTCGGTTCTCCTGCTTCGCTCATGATCAGTTTCCGCCCTTTGTGCCAAGACGCCGCTGATCGTCGATATCCGCATCCAGATGACGGCGCACGTCGAGGATCGCGCGATAGGCGCGCTGCAAATGCTTTTCGACTGCGCTGATCGTGATGCCTAGATTTGCGGCGATAGCCTTTTGCGACACACCGTCGATACGGTACTGCCGCAGGATAGCCGACGTGCGTTCGGGCAGCCCGGCCAGCGTATCTTCGACAGCTTGCAGCCGCTCGCGCTGAATCAGGCTTTCTTCGGCCGACGCGGCTGAAAGCGACTGCCCGTCCACCCCGACACGCGTTGATGCCCATGTGGATTCGCGCGTTTTCTGTCGTGCAGCAGTGCGCTTCCGGTCATTCAGCAGATTGTGCGCCATGCGATAAAGATAGGCCTTTGGCTCGCTGACAGGGCCAATCTGCGTCGATCCAAGTTTCAGAAAGAGATCCTGCAGGATATCCTCGCCCTCCGTTTGCAAGGCACCGCGCGCGATCAGGAAACGCAGCAACATCGCCCGGTCGTCCATAAGGGCAGCCAGCAATCCATCCGCACTCATGTGTTAGATCGCCGGTCAGCGAGCAATAACGTCCTTTCGACCTCGCGTCATCACCAGCACGAGCATGGGCAGCAAGGTTACAACCAATGGTGCACCGACCGCCAGCCCAAAGATAATCGCGGTGGCGAGTGGCTTTTGCAGTCCCGAACCACGACCAATGCCGAGCGCGAGCGGCAGCAGCGTCAGGATTGCGATCAACGCCGACATCAGGATCGGGCGCAGGCGCGCGTTGCCCGCTGCGATCAGGCTTTGGGCGCTAAGCGGGTGGTCGTCCTCGATCTCGGCAAGGTAAAAGATCGCCAGTTCGGTGATCATGCCGACAACCATCGTCAGCCCCATCAGCGCGGAAATGTCGAGTTCCGTTCCCGTAATCCAAAGCCCCGCAAAAACCGCCATTACCGACACAAGGACGGTGCCGATCACCGCCAGCGTGTACGCCCATTCCTCGAACAACAATGTCAGCAGCAGCGCCGACAGCAACAGCGCCGCCACGAACACGGTGGCCAGATCGCGGAACGACTGGGTCTGCTGCTGGTAAAGCCCGCCATATTCGACGCGGACCGCAGGGGGCAGTTTCAGTTGCGCAACCTTGGCCTGCACCTGTTTGATGGCAGTCCCGAGGTCAAGATTGTCGAGCCGTGCGGTGACCGGGATGTAGGGCGAAAGATCCTCGCGCTTGATCTGCCGCTGTCCGGACGCAATGCTGACTTTCGCGACCGAGCCGAGGGAAACAATCCGTCCGTCCGTCGCCCGCAACGACAGCGCCGACAGCGTAGCCGCACGGCGGCGGAGTTCCTGCGGCAGGCGAACGCGGACGTTGATGACCTGCTCGCCCGTCTGAACCTGCGTGGCGATAACACCGTCGACCTGCGCCCCCACCTGAGTGGCAACGGCTGCGGCATCGAGCCCCGCAAGCGCAGCAGCGGCGCGGTCCACACTGATGACGATCGCATCGCCTGCGACGCGCAGTCCGTTGTTGACCTCCGCAATGCCGGTGATCTTGCCGATCCCGTCCGCAACCTTTTGGGCGGCGTCGGCAAGCTGCGCCTCGTCGTCGCCGAACAGCTTCACCTCGATCGGCTGCGGAACCGCGGTCAGGTCGCCGATCAGGTCTTCCATCAACTGCGCGGTTTCGATTTCGAGGCCGGGCACCTGCGCGGCGACCTTGTCACGGGCTTCCGACATGACCTCTTCGATGTTGCGGCGGCTGCCATTGTTGAGGCGGACGAAGAAATCGCCCTCGTCGGCCTCAGTCAAGCCGCCACCCAGTTGAAGACCGGTCCGCCGCGAGTAACTCGTGACTTCGGGTGTGGTCCGGATGATCTTTTCCACCTGTCGGAGCAGTCGATCGGTGTCGCTGAGTGCCGCGCCCGACTTTGCCTTATAGTCGAGGATGAAGCCACCCTCGTCCATCTTTGGCATGAAGCCCGACTGGACGTGGCTCCACGAAAAAGCGCCGATCACGATCATCACCACGGCCACTCCGCCCGCGAACAGGCCGGGTCGTTTCAGCGCGCGGGTGATGCCGCCATCGTAGCGGCGCGTGATACCGCCCATAAAGTTCTCGGCCTTTTCGGCGGCCTCGGCATCTTTCAGCGTCAGCCAGCGGTCAGCGACCAGCGGCAGGACATAACGGGCGTAGAGAAGCGAGACGCCGAGTGCCGCGACGATGGTGATGGCGAGTGCCTTGAAGAACCCGCCAGTGACTCCGGTGATGAAAGCGAGCGGCAGGAACACGACGATGGTGGCCATTGTCGAGCCGAACAGCGGTCGGGCCATCTCGCGGGCGGCGGGGAGTAGCGAGGGTGGTGCCTCGGTTGGCGGAGCATCTCGTTTATACTCCTGGAGCCGGCGCATCAGGTGTTCGAGCATGACGACGGCGTCATCGACCACAAGCCCCACTGCGGCCGCCATACCGCCGAGGGTCATCATATTGAAACTCATGCCGAAAACGTACAGGACCAGGCAGGCTGCGGCCAATACGGCGGGCAACATCGAGGCCGTGATGACCATCAATCGCCAGCTGCGCAGGAACACGAACAGCACGACTCCGGCAAGCGCGGCACCAAGCAGTATGGCATCACGCACGGCATTGGCAGCGCCGGTGACGAGTTCGGACTGGTCGTAGAATATGCTGATCTTCACATCGGCAGGC
Source organism: Sphingomonadales bacterium (assembly GCA_028289885.1). Lineage (GTDB taxonomy): Bacteria > Pseudomonadota > Alphaproteobacteria > Sphingomonadales > Sphingomonadaceae > Sphingomonas_O. The sequence continues at coordinate 59,559 of JAQGKX010000073.1, read as the reverse complement.
AGCGCCGCGCTCGCGATTCGTTGATTGACCGCCTTGACCAGCGCGACGGCATCAGCAGTCGGCGTTTGCCGGACGTTCACCAGCACTGCACGCGTGCCGTTCGACGTTACCTTTGTCCATGCGGGAGCGGCAGCGCGGCGAATGGTTGCGACCTGCCCGACCGTGACCACGCCTGCCCCGGCGCCCGATTTGACCGGAATTGCGGCAATATCGGCCTCGGTGGCGATGCGGTTCTCGACAAGCGCCAGATAGAGGCGGAGGCGGTCCTCGAACCGGCCAACCGCAGCGACACTGTTGGCGCTGGTGAGTGCGGTGGCGACATCGCTGGTCGTCAGGCCAAGCCCTTGCAGCCGCGCCGGGTCGACCTCAACCTCCAGCTCGGGAGCCGACCCGCCGAGGACATCGACGCCCGCCACGCCCGGAACGGTCGAGAGCACCGGCCGCAATTGCAACTGGGCAAGTTGCGCCAGTTCGGTGTCCGACCGCTTCATCGAGGTCAGCGACAGGCCGACCACCGGAAAGATCGTCGGATCGGAACGGCGGACGGTGAAGCGCGTACCCGTCGGCAAATCGGGAATGATCGTGGCCAGCGCGCCCTGTGTGGCCTGAGTGGCGGCAACCATGTCGTCGCCCCAGCCAAAGGTCAGCGAAACCTCCGCCGAACCGCGACTGGTCACCGAACGGATCTGGGTGACGCCCGGGATCGCGCGCAAGGCGATCTCGGCGGGCCGGGTGACGACACTCGCCATCTGCGTGGCGTCGCGATCCCCGGCGTCGATGGCGACGACGACGCGCGGATAATCGATGTGCGGAAACAGCGTCACCGGCAGGCGCGTCGCGGCAACCAGCCCCGCCAAAGTGGCGAGGCAGACGCTCAGCCAGATCGACCGGCTGTGGCGCTGGATCAGCTCCCTCATTTGGAAGCAGTTCCGTCTTCGCGTATTTTCATGCCATCCTCAAGCGCGGTCCCGCCCTCGGTCACGACGTGTTCGCCGGGTTGCAGGCCGTTCGCTATCGTCACGCGGTCGCCCGACGAACTGCCCGGCGAAACATCGCGCTTTTTGACGAGCCCTTTTTCGATGACGAACACGAAGCTCTGGCCACCATCGTCGAGCAACGCCGCATAGGGGATGGTGACGCCCGACGCCGTTCCCCCGACCGAGATCTGACCGCGCAAGGGAGCCCCGACGGCGAATGTTGCGGACACGCGCGCGAAAACCGAGGCCAGCCGTGTTGTCGCATCCACTGCGGGATCGATGCCTACCACCGTAGCTGCCACCGCAGGCCCGCCACTGAGGGCGCTGATCGTAATGCCTTGTCCGGCATGGATGCGCGAGGCCGTTGCCGGATCGACGCCGAAACGGGCGCGGCGTTCTCCGGCGGCGGCAATCGACGCCACCGCAGTCCCTGCGGCAATCTGGTCGCCGGGTTTGGCGTTCAGGGCCTGCACCGTGCCACCGGCAGGCGCACGCAGGACATTGCTGCCGCTCGATGCCGCTATCCGTGTCGCCGTGGCGGTGCGGAGGGCGGCGCGGGCAGTCTCCACATCGGCGTTACTGACAAGACCATCGCCGCGCAGACGAATCGCCCGCGCGAGAGCGGCGCTTGCGACGGTCGCATCGCTCGACGCCTTGGCCAGTTCGAGCGCAGCCGTTGGGCTGGGACGAAGAGTGGCAATGGGCTGCCCGGCGACCACCGCCGTTCCCGTGGGTGCAAGGATCGAAACGAGTATCGCCTCACGCGCGGCGACCACCGACCGCTCACCGCCGGGACCAGCCTCTGTCACCCCATAGACCGTCAGATCGTCGCGCGAAGCGCCGAGCGTGGCCACGGAGGACTTGACCGTGGCAATCGGAGCGTCTTCCGCCTTTGGAGCCTTCGACGCGCCGCAACCCGCCAATAACATCAGCGGGAGCCATATCAGCGGCGCATTGATCGGGCTGGATTTCAACGGGCCCATCCTTCGCTTGGACCGCCGGACAATAGCTCGAGCGCGATAGTCGCTTCGGCTGCCTGCTGGTCGAGTTGCAACAATGTCGTCTTTCGGTCGCGCAACGATTGCGCCGAGGTTTCGGCGACCGCAGGTGCCAGATCGCCGCGCATTGCGGCACGCGACGCGCTGTCCGCAAAGCGTTGGATCGCCGGTAAGTTTCGCAACAATTCGGCGCGTTGTCCGCGGATGATGGCGAGTCCCGCGACGGCCGCCGCAATTTCCGAGCGGGTCTGGAACAGCCGCGCTTCATATTCGGCACGCAGTTGCGCGCGGCTTGCCTGTGCAACCGCAATGCCACCACGATTGCGGTTCCAGAGCGGCAGGGTGAAGCCCACCTGCGGTCCGAGCGTGATGTTGTTCGCCGTATCGCGCGCACCCGCAACGGTGAGCGAAAGATTGGGAAACTGGCTCAGGATCGCCTTGTGCACGTCGCCCTCTGCCGCCTCATAACCGGCGCGCAACGCCTGCAAGTCGAGGCGGCGATCGATTGCGTGGGTGACAAGTATCGCAGTCGCAGGCGCAATTGCTGGTTCGGGCGGCGTGGCAAGGCGCAGGACAGTCTCGGGCGGCAGGCCTAGAAGCTTGTTCAACTCTCCGCGCGCGGTCGTCAGGTCGCGCGTCGCGGTTCGCAATTTGTCACTGGCATCGAGTGCCGCCAGACGCCGCGCATCGACTTCGCTGGCAGCAAGATCGCCGCGCCCGGCCGCGTGCTGGACGGCAAGCAACAGCCGGTCGGCAGACGCCGCGGTCAGCTTTGCGAGTTCAAGCTGCGCTTCGAGCGCCACGATCCGCACGCCCTGCAACCGCGCCTGTCCCGCCGTTTGCCATTCGGCCCAGGCGAGATCGAGCCGCACCTGCCGCTTTGTCGCTTCACCGCTTTGGCGTGTCACTCGTGCGGTGCGCAGCGCCATGAGGTCGATGCCGAGTTGTCCCGACAGGCCGTTGTAGACGTCGGGACCCGACAGCAGCTTGTCGAAGCCGAGCTGCGCGGTGGGATCGGGAAGCAGGCGCGCGGAAAATGCCTGCGCATCGGCAACCCCCGATTTCGCCCGTAAAGCCTTCAGGTCCGGATTTTCCAGAATCGCAATCACGGCGAGCGCATTAGGGGTCAGTGGTCGGCTTAGGTCGATCGGTTGCGGCACGAGCCACGGTCGGTCGATCCGCGCCGCTTTGGCGGATAGGATCGCTAGGTCGGGTTTCAACAGAACGGTATCGGGCTGTCCGAGCGGCGCGGGTTTATAGGTCGCGCAACCGTTCAGGGTCGCGACCAGACACGCGCCGATTAGTGCTGCCCGGCGCTTCATCCCAGTTCCATTCCAAGACCGCCCTGCACTGTCATTGCCAGCGCGTTAGTACATCGTATCGCCGCACGAAACCACACAACGGACCAGCGTGCCGGGATTGGGGAAAACCAATGTTCGCACGACGCGACGCAGTGGCAAACTTGTCAGGCCTTTGTGGAGTGTACCGGGAGGAGGAGCGACACACGCAGGCCGGGGCCATTGTCTTCGATCAGCAAGCGGCCCTTGTGCGCTTCGGCAATCGCCGCGGCCAGATTCAACCCCAGTCCATGACCCGGCATCGACCGGCTTGCATCCAGCCGGGCAAACCGCCGCACGATCAGCGTGCGATCGTGCGGCACGACGCCCGGTCCATTGTCGGACACCGACAGGATGATGTGCTGGGTGGTTGCCTTTGCAGAAATAAGAATATCGGTCGCGACCGGCGTATGACGCTGGGCATTGTCGAGCAGGTTGATCAGCGCCTGGGCTATCAGTTCGCGGTCGCCGACGATATTCACCCCGGCCTGGACGGTACTTTCCAGCGTGCGGCCCTGATCGGCCACCGCTGGCGCATAGGATTCGTACAGATCGGTCGCCAGGTCGGTTATGTTCACGGCCGTGAAATGCCGCGCCAATGCACCCGATTCGACCTCTGCGATGCGCAATATCGCCGCAAACAAAGACAAAAGTTCGTCGCTTTGCGCCAGTGCACGCTTCAGCGAACGGCGAAGAACCGCCGGGTCCTGATCGCCATCGAGCGCGGCCTCGACCTGCCCGCGCAGCCGTGCAAGCGGCGTTCGCAGGTCGTGAGCGACATCGCTCGACACCTGACGCAGGTTTTCGAGCAGCCGCGCGATCCGGTCGAGCATCGCGTTCAGCGCCGAACCGAGCTGGTCGAATTCGTCGTTGCGATCGCTAACAGCAATACGGTGGTCGAGGTCGCCGCCGGCAATAGCCTGCGCGGTGCCGCTGATCCTGCTCAAACGACTGCGCAAATAGGTGCCGAGCAACAACGCGCCCGCAACGCCCATCAGGACGACGATCAGGAATGCGGCTGAGAACAGTTCGAGGATGATCCTGTCTATCCGCTCGAGCGCCTCCAGATCGGCGGCTATCACGAAGCGGTACCCACCGGGCAACTGGGTGACGAGCGCGCGTTCCGGCCTGGTTTGGCCATCGGGCGCTTTGACAATCAGATCTCGCCGACCGGGCTCCGGACGGGCAATATCGAGCGTCCCGCCGCTGCGAACGCCCGCCTCATCGAACAGCGCGTAGTGATAACCGCCGTCGGATTCGTGCACCTCCCGCTTGGTGATCGCCTCTCGCAAGTCGGGGATTCCGCCTTCACGATATTCGCGCATGAGCAGCGTGCTGCCGGCTGCGATGCCCACGTCCTGCTGGTGGCGGAACTGCGCGTCGGCTGCATAATAGACCGCGATGCCGAGCACGAGGATAGCCAACGCAAAGGCACATGAATAAGTGAAGGCGATGCGATAGGCCGCGCTGGCACCGAGCCTAGGCATCATTGCGCATTCGATATCCGACGCCGCGCAATGTCTCGATCGGGTCGAAGACAAACCCCTCTTTCAGCTTCGAACGCAGGCGGCTCAGGTGGCTTTCCACGATGTTGGTCTGCGGATCGAAATGAAAACCCCAGATGCGTTCAAGGAACATCGAGCGTGTCACGACCTCCCCGGCGTGACGCATAAGCTGTTCGAGAAGCGCGAATTCGCGGGGTTGGAGATGCACCTCGCGCCCCTCACGCGTCACCTCCCGCTTCAAAAGGTCGAGCGTGATGGCACCAACCTGAAGCCGGGTCGGCAGGGCGGCGATCACCGGCCTGCGATGTAATGCCGTCAGGCGCGCCGCCAGTTCGGCGGTGGCGAAGGGTTTGACGAGATAATCGTCGGCACCGGCCTCCAGCCCGCCAACCCTGTCGGCAATACCTCCGAGCGCGGTCAGCATCAGAACCGGCGTATGGACGCCCGCAGCACGCCAGCGTTCGAGCACCTCGACGCCGTCGATGCCGGGCAGCATACGGTCCAGTATGATGACGTCATAGGCTCCGGCAACGCCCGCATGAAGCGCGTCGCCGCCCGTTCCGACCGAGGTCACGACATGCCCCAGCTTGCCCAGTGCGCGCGTGACGAGGTCAGTGGTCTCGGCGTCGTCCTCGGCAATCAATACGCGCATTTCGTCGGACCTCACGGGTTGCTATTCCGATAGCGGGAACGTGCGGCCTTAGTTATAATTCTTCCCAATGTCTCGCAAAGTCGCTGGCTCTCGGCCGCCCGCGGCGCCATCCTGAACGCCCCTTCCCAATTGAAATCGAGGCCTCTCCATGCTGCGCGCCGCCTATAAATATTTGCTCGTTTCCGTTGCGGCGGCCACGTTGATCGCAGCTGCACCTGCGCCGACCTATGTGATCTCGGGGTCGATTGCCGGACCTGACGGCGGGTGGGATTATGCCAGTGTCGATAGCGAGGCGCACCGGCTCTACATAGCGCACGGCAACGTCGTCACCGAAGTCGATCTGAGGACAAAGGCGGTTCGCTCGTTCGGCGCGATTGCCAAAGCGCACGCTGTGGTTCCCATAACGGGCAAGTCGATGCTGCTGGTGACCAGCGGCCACGACAATAGCGTGCGGTTGCTGGCGGCTGGCGATGGTCGCGAACTGGCACGGATATCCGTCGGAGCCGATCCCGACGCAGCGTTCTACGACACCGCCGGTGGCCGTGCCGTGGTCATGAACGCCAAGGACGGGACGGTGTCGGTGATCGACATGGCCGCGCGGAAGGTCGTTCGCACGATCACGCTGAAGCCCGCGCTGGAATTCGGCGTGCTGGGCAAGAACGATATGCTTTACGTCAACAACGAGGATCTGAACGAGATCGAAAGCGCGAACCTGACCACCGGCAAGGTCAGCGCGACGATCCCCCTGCCCGGCTGCACCGGACCGACGGGGCTCGGCTATGATGAGCGCACTGGCCAGTTGATCAGCGCCTGCGCGAACGGCAAGGCCGCCGTGGTTGACGCTGTATCGCACAAGATGGTCAAGCTGCTGTCGATCGGCAGCGGTCCCGATGCGGTCATCATGGACATAGCGCGGCGGGTCGCGATCATTCCTTGCGGTCGCGACGGAACACTGAGCATCGTTGCGCTGGACGGCACTGGCGGAGCAAAGGTCGTGGGCACCGCGAAATCGGAAAAGGGCGCGCGGACGGGGGCGCTCGATATGGCCGATGGGACGGTATACCTGCCGACCGCAGCGTTTTCGCCGCCCGCCAGTGCCGGCGGACGGCCCGCGGCGACCCCGGGTTCGTTCCACGTGGCGGTGATGTCGCGGCGGTAATTTGCCGCCAACACTATTGGCCAACCTGTCGGCGCGTGGTCAATTTGTCAGATGCGCAGTCCGGAGCTCGCCACGGGCGGCAGCCATTTTGGCCACGAATACCGGACTGCCAACTAATTTGACCCCGATGATCGTCGCGAGAACATGGCTTGCCTCGGTGTCGGACGGATAATGGACCCCGCAGATTTCCCGGCTCATGGCATAGTCTGCGGCACGCGACAGGATGATATCAGCTTTTTCCGGGGCCAGATGGGCGAGCACGTATCCGACCGAATAGCTGAGGGTCGAGTGGCCGCTTGGATATGAGCGTCGTGGATTGGCTTTCTTACCCGCGTCGCAGTTCGGTAGCGTGGGGTCCGTCGACCACGGGCGCGCGCGGTTAAAATAGGTCTTTGACACGTCTGCTGCCGCCTCGCCCTCTTCCTGTACTTCCTTCAGCAACGCCCAGGTTGCGGGCATTGCCTCGAGCTTGATCCCGAGGACGCCGTCGAAGATCGCGGGATCTTCATTTTCGTCGTCCCATTTCGCCTGTGCCAGCCGCGCCGGGCTGGCCGATGCGACGACCCGGTGCAGCTCGACGAGCTCCGCCTTCTCGCCTTCGGAGCCAGAGGCAAAGGGTTTCGGCAGGATCAGACCGGGATCGACATCGGCGATGGTCAGATAGTGCAGGCGGTCCTTTGGATCGGCAGACGCGGTGCCCCCGCCGCAGAGCAGCGCGACAGTGGCGACTGCCGCGAGATATCCGGATTTCATGATGATCCCCTGCATCAGAATGTGTAAGTGACTTCGCCGGAAATCGCGCGGCCCGGCTGATAATAGAATTGCGTCGATGCGTTGACCGGGGTGCCAGAGATCTGGTTGATCTTTTGCGAGTTGAACAGGTCGGTCACGTCGATGCCGACGCGGAACGGCCCGACGTCATAGCTCGCCGCCAGATTGGCGGTGTTATAAGGCGAAATCCGTACGGCGTTAGGCAGGTCGGCATATTGCGCGCCGGTCCATTTGTCGGTGAGCGAAAAGCGGACGGGGCCGTGCTTATAGAATATCCCTGCGGCCGCCGTCGAAACCGGGGCCTTGGCAACATTCGTCCGTGGAATCAGCTTTCCACTGTTCGGATCGATATAGACAACGGTCTTGGCGTAGTTGCGCGATCCGTTGGCGAAAACAGCGAAGCCATTGCCGAATGCGTAAGTCGCCTGCGCCTCGACGCCCTTGTACAGCGCACCACCGATGTTGGTGAAAATCGTACCCAGCTTGTCCGGGCTCTGGTCGGTATAGCTGGTGAACTTGTTGGTAAAATTGATCACATAGACGTCAGCATCAAGCGACAGATGACTGCCGTGATAAACCGCGCCTGCCTGATAGTTGGTGGACCGCTGTGGCACCACGTTCGAGAATGTCGGATTGGCGACATAGAGTTGGCTGAGCGCCGGGATCAGGAACCCTTTTGCGTATTGCCCATAAACCGACAGGTTCGATGTCGGCTGATAATTGACCGTGAGGAACGGCAGGTTGGCGGTATAGGTGTTCGACAGGCGCTGGGCATAGCGTGTCGTCTGATTGTACGCCGCGTCGATCTTGCGGTTGAAATCCACGTGCTTGAAACCGGGCGTGATCTTTAGATTGGGCAGCGGGCGCAGTTCGAGTTCAACGAATTCCTCGGTATGGTTGCCCTGCGAATTCTGGTCGAATTTGATATATTGCGGTGTCACCTGTCCGGGGTTCAGGCCGGTCAATGGCGCGGTCACGGCCTTCTCGGTGTAATTGAAGCCGCCAGTGGTAAGATCGACGTCGCGCTGCTGTCGATAGGTGTGACTGAATTCGAGCCACGCACCCGCTGTCAGGGCACCGAATCCGAAGTCGATGCGTACCTTGGCAATGTCGCCGAACACGCGATATTTGTTCGTCTTGGTATAGCCGGGAATGTCGCCATTGATCGGCGTGCCGGTGGCGGAGGGCTTGGTGGAAGAAGCAGCCCCCGGCAGCGTCGTCACGTCGTTGGCCGAAAGCGTTTCGTTGTCGTAATAATAGGTGTAGGCGCGGTTTTCGAATGTCGCGTTGGAGGACAGGTTCGCCTCGAGCTTGACGATCTCGAAATCGGTCGTCTTGTCGGTATGGTTATAACCATAATATTGCGACGATTTTGGATCGTCGTTCAGCGCATAATATTTGCCGAACAAGGCCTGCTGCGCCAGCGTCGAGCCGTCGCTGTCGGCCTGGTTGAAGCGGTTTTTGTTATAGGTTGCAAGGAAGGTCAGCCGCACATCGGGGCTGATCGGGACCATGACTTTGCCGAAGAAATTGTAATTCTGGTATTTCGATTCCGACGAGCGACCGTCGCTATGGACATATTGGCCACTGAATACTGCTTCGGTGCCGCCGAGGCCCTTGATCGCGCCGGTCTCGAGCAGGCCGCGCGCGAGATAGGTGTTGAAGCTGCCATAGCTGGCGACCAGTTGCCCGCCGAAATCGTCGCGGGTTGCTCGGGAAAACAGGTTGAACGTGCCACCGAAGGTCGCCTGACCAAGCTGGCTGGCGTTGCCGGGGCCGCGATCGACGACCAATGTTTCGATCGTGTTCGACGGAAAAAAGGTCGTAGAATGGTGTGTGGGGTCGTTGGTGTCACCGAACGGCACGCCGTCATAGGTGATGTTATATTCGCCGTCCTGAAAGCCGCGAATCTGCGCCTTGGATTCGGACAGGCCGATGCCGTTGTTCCCGCCATTGTTGGAAACGCTGGGCGTGATCAGCGCAATCTGATTGAAATCGACGGTGGCTGGCAGCGATTCCTCGATGAAGGAGCGCGACACGATCGCCTGCGGCTGTGTCGTTTGCAGCGACGCGGTGACCGGCGCGATCTCGTTGGCGCTGGTGGCGCTGACGATGATGTCCGATCCTTCGGCAATTCGCTGATCGTCGCTCGACGCGTCCGGAGCATTTTCCGATGGTGCCATATCGGCCGCTGCAAAGGCAGGTTGTGCGCATATAATCGCGAGAGCGAAAGTGCTGGCACCGAACAGGCGCGCGCGGCCTGCGGTCATGTTTTTCATTGTCGTTATTCCCCGGACCCTGTCGATCGAGGCGGCGCTAGGATTGTTTCGTGACACTAAAGTTGCGCGTCTGTGACGAAACGAATTATTGGGATTTCCCAATACGGTATGTGCGTCAGCGCGTTTTCAAAATATCGTATCGCCCTGACAGCCGCAAAGCATCGAAGCGGTGCGGCACGGTGCTCGCAAGGTTGATTGTGCTCAATGTAGATGAACTCATCCTGCCAGACGTATTCAGCAAGACATCATGTGAGTTTCAATAATCTTCTGTCGTCGGCAATTGAGCCGACACGGAGAATAGTGATGGCACGCAAGATGATCATGATTGCAGCCGCCGCAGCGACATTGGTCACTGTGGTAATGCCTGCAACAGCGATGGCGCAAGATCGTTACCGCTACAGCGACCCCAGTTTTTTTCGACAGGATGAGTACCGTAGCCGCTACGATGGATACGGCGATCGGCGCGCGGCCTGGATCGCGCACGAGCGGCACGAGCGCTGGGAACAGGAACAGGCCCGTCGCCGTTATTGGCAACATGAGCGTTGGGAACGCCAGAATGAAGGCCGCAGCGACTGGAACCGAGGTGGGTGGGACCACCGCGAACGGCATAGTGAAAATGACGACGACTAATTCAGGGACTAGCCACGGCGACATGCCGGATGAATAATCGTTATCAAATCAGAACATATTATCTGCCTGATTGAGATTAACCCCGAAGGAGAATGACATGAAAAACAAGATCGCCCTGGCTGCCATGGCCGCAATGGTCACTGTGCCGACAATTCTGCCGACGCCCGCGCTCGCGCGTCATCACGTATACCGCGGCCAGAACCGATATTATAATCACCGCTGTGGAGGCGGAAACGGCGCTGTTGGCACGATCGCAGGTGGTGCCGGAGGCGCATTGCTTGGCAATGCGGTGGGCGGTGGCGTGCTCGGCACGGTCGCCGGCGGTGTCGGCGGTGCGTTGCTCGGTCGTCATCTCGACAAGACTCACACGCGGCATCGCAACGGCTGCTAAGATCGTCTGACGGTTCGGCTCCTGACGTTTCAATATGTCACGAGCCGAACCCAGTTGTGGCGCTGATCCTGACGCCAATCGTCATCGCCATGCTCCGGACGCTACGATCTCACCCCGTTGCGCCTGCGCCGGGAAGCCATTCGCGACATTGCCGCGTTCAAGGCTGGTTGGCTCGTTCTAGTCCTGCTGCTCGCCGGGTTCTTCCTGCTTGAACCGCTCGGCGTACCCGTCGGCGCGGTTGCTGCGACAGGCGCGGCGCTGCTACTGGTCACACTGGCCGCACTCGCAATCCGGATCAGCCTCCGATGCCCGACCTGTCGAGCATCGCAACATCCCGACCGTAAGTGTTCCGGTCGCTGAATGTGTCCAGTGGTCCTCAGCCGCTTTTCAGTCGCGCAAGTTGTTCGGGGGTCGCTTCGGGCTGCGTGGCTTTCCATTCCGAATAGGGCATGCCGTAAACAAGCTGGCGTGCGTCGTCTCGCGATAGATCGCCCGCATCCGCGACCCAATCCGCCAGACAGTTTCGGCAAAATCCTGCCATCCCCATCAGGTCGATATTGGCCACATCGGGACGAGCACGCAGGTGCCCGATTAATCTTCTGAATGCCGCTGCGGCCATTGCATCTGTAATCTCGTTCACAGCCAGTCCTTGGAATCGTGCGAGGCTAATCGCTTGCTGATATCCTATCGGAAAGCATCGGGCACCACGTTTTTCAACCGAGAGGATGAAAGGCAGCTATGATTATGCGAGCAAGACCCAATTGTCCGACACGACTCCCCCGACCTGATCTTACGGGACGAACAGTGTCAACGGTGAGCGCGGCCCAGCAGATCGATATTATGCTGTGGGCGCGCAACCTGCTGGATGACCGCCAGCTTATCGGAGCCTTTCCCACGCTTGCGCAGGATGGCAGCTACAGCGGCTATCCAACCAACCGCGCACCTATGGCGTTACGCTGCGCAAGACCTTTTAGTCGCGCATTTCTCGTTTCTGTAATCAACTGCCCGTAGTAACATCGTTCACCGGACTGGTGACCTTTAAGAAGCAGGCACGAAAAATGGCGGACGAAATCGAACTTAAACTCGCGCTGACGTCGCAAGCAGCCGACCTTATCGTCGCTTCGCGAGTGCTGCCCGGTGACTCCAGGAAGGCAGAGCAACGTTCGATATATTTCGACACCCCGACCCACAGCCTGCATGCCGCCGGGCTGACCTTGCGCATCAGGTCGTCGAAGGGCCAGCGCATCCAGACGGTCAAGGCCGATGGGGCGAGCGCGGCTGGCCTATTTGCGCGGTCCGAATGGGAACGTGCCGTAGAGGCCGACGTCCCGGTCCTCGACGATACCACCCCCGTTCCCGCGCTGATTGGCACCGGCGGCGATGATGTCGCACCGCTTTTCGAAGTGCACGTCGAACGGCGGACGTGGGACGTGCGCGACGGCGATACTTTGATCGAGGCCGTGCTGGACCGTGGCCATGTCGCTGTCGGGGACCAGAAATCGCCGATCTGCGAGATCGAACTCGAACTGAAAACGGGTGATCCCGATGCGTTGTTTGCGCTGGCGCGTCGGCTCGATGCGGTGGCACCGGTCCGGCTGGGCGTTCTGGCAAAATCGGAACGGGGGTATCGGTTGACCGGGCCCGACATCACCGCCTTCAAGGCCGAAAAGGTGAAGCTGACCGAAGAGCTGAGTGCAGCACAGGCATTCCAGCATATCGTCCAGACGTGCGTGCGCCAATATCGGCTGAACGAGGCGGTTCTGCTCGAAAATCGTGAGCCCGATGCGCTGCATCAGGCACGCGTCGGTATCCGGCGGTTAAGATCGGCTTTTTCGATTTTTCGACCGTTGCTCAACCACGATGGCGAACTGCCTTTGCAAGAGGGCCTGAAATGGCTCGCGTCGGAGCTTGGCGATGCGCGCAACCTCGACGTCCTGCTGGAACGTTCGAACGCCGGTCCACTCCACCATCGCCTGTCCGCAGCGCGCGAGGATGCTTATCACAAAGTCGAGAATGCACTCGCTTCGGACCGGGTGCGCGCGCTGATGCTCGACCTCGCGCAATGGACGAACAGCGGCACGTGGCTGCGGGAACCGGAGACGCAGAAACTGCGCGACGGGCCGGTTCATGACTTCACCGGGGGCATCCTCGACCGGCTGCGCAGGCGCGTGAAGAAAGACGGGCGCGGGCTGGAGAAAGCTGATGACGAAGCCCGTCACGAACTGCGCAAGGATGCCAAGAAACTTCGCTATGCAGCCGAATTCTTTGACGCACTGTTCGATGGTAAAAAGCAAAAGCTGCGGCAGAAGCGGTTCATCGCGGCGCTGGAAGCGCTTCAGGATCAGCTCGGCCTGTTGAACGACCTCGCCACTGCGCCGCTCGTGCTTGAGGCGCTTGGACTGGCCGACGACCCGGACGTTGTCCCGTTGTTGGCCAAGGGTAACAAGAAAAAGCTGATCGATGCCGCAGCCGAGGCCCATGACGCGCTGATCGATACGAAACCCTTTTGGCGGTAGGTCATCGCGTGCGGTAAGTCGTCACTGGCGATGATGCCCCCCTTTCGTGTTGACCCCCACTGAAACATTACCGCCTCGAATCAGTCATGCCCCGGTAACACCGAACGTGCACTCGGCGATCAAGCCGATCAACGGCGTGCCAAAGGGAGCACCAATGTCCATTCGCCTATCGCACCTGCTTTGCGGGTCAATCCTGCTTGCCTGCACTTCGACGAACGCATGGGCACAAACGAGGCCAGCGCAGACGGTGGCAGACGCAGAGTCCGATGCTCCGGCGGATGGCAGCAACGACATCGTCGTGCTCGGGTTCGGACAATCGCGACAGGTTCAGACCGTAACGGCGCACGACATTGATTTGCTGACGCCGGGTTCGACACCGTTGAAGGCGATCAGCAAGCTGCCCGGCGTGAACTATCAGGCCGCCGACGCATTCGGCGCCTATGAATGGTCGTCGCGGATCACGCTGCGTGGTTTCAACCAGAACCAGCTTGGCTTCACGCTCGACGGCGTACCGCTTGGCAACATGAGCTATGGCAACTCGAACGGATTGCACATCAGCCGCGCGATCATCTCAGAAAACCTCGGCGCGGCGACTGTTGCGCAGGGCGCGGGCGCGTTGGGAACGGCATCGAGCAGCAATCTGGGGGGCACGATCGAGTTTAATTCGGTCAAGCCGCTCGATCATTTCGACATCGTCGGTTCGGCGACATATGGCAGCGATGCGACCTATCGCGGCTTCATCCGGGTCGAGAGCGGCGACATCACCGGAAGCGGGCTGAAGGGTTATCTCAGCTATGGCTATCTGAAAACCGACAAGTGGAAGGGCTTTGGCGAACAGCGCCAGCATCAGGTCAATACCAAGCTGGTCCAGGACCTTGGTGACAAGGGGTCGATTACCGGATTCTTCAACTTCTCCGACCGACGCGAGCAGGATTACCAGGATCTCAGCCTCGAAATGATCAAGCGCCTTGGCTATGACACCGATAATATCTCGAACGATTTCCCGCTCGCCAACCGGCTGGCGCAGATCTACGCCAACCAGAATGCCGCCAAGGGCACTCCGCTGCCCTACCCAACCGCCGGCGTGGTATTTCCTGCGCCGTATACGTCGGTCGATGACGTCTATTACGATGCTGGCGGCTTGCGTCGCGACTATCTGGCGGGGGCAACCGTCGATGCCAATCTGACTGACCGACTATCGGTCAGTCTGACCGGATATTATCACAACAATCATGGTCAGGGCGTCTGGTATCTCCCTTACACCCCGACGCCGGGCGGTGCCGCGCTGTCGGTTCGCACCACCGAATATGACATTAATCGCGGTGGCGTGGTCGGACACGTGGCTTACGAAGCGGATGCCAACCGGCTTGAGATCGGCGGCTGGTATGAATCGAACGATTTCGAGAATGCCCGCCGCTTCTATGGCCTGGCCAACCAGTCCACCGCATCGCTACCGACGCTCGAATATAAGACGAACCCGCTGTTCACCCAGTTCGACATGAAGTTCAACACCGACACGTTGATGTATTATGTGCAAGACAAGCTCGCGCTTGGCGACGTGACGCTGACGGGCGGCTGGAAGGGATTGAAGGTCACGAACAACGCGACCCGGATCGTCGGAGCGCTTGCGGCTGGACGGATCGAGGCAAAGGACTGGTTTCTGCCACAGGCAGGTGCTCTCTATCGCTTCGGCGGTTCTACGGAGGTCTTCGCCAACTTCACCCAGAACATGCGCGCCTTTACGTCTGCGGCTGTCGGGGGATCGCCGTTCGCCACGACGCAGGCCGGTCTCAACCTGATCCGCAACACGCTGAAACCCGAACGGTCGGACACCTATGAGGCTGGTAGTCGCTTCCATAGCGGCGGGTTCCAGGGATCGATCGCCGGTTATTACGTAGACTTTAAAAACCGCCTGCTTTCGCTGCCAAACGGTACCGGCGGCGCGGGCAACCCGACGACGTTGCAGAACGTTGGTTCGGTCCGCAATTACGGTGTCGAACTCACCGCGATTTACAAAGTCGTACCAGCCTTGTCGCTGTTCGCCTCCTATTCCTACAGCAGGGCGGAATATCGGGACGACGTGGTCAGCACGACCGGCGGAGCCAACGCACCGACGCGCGGCAAGACCGTTCCCGACAGTCCCGAGCACATGCTGAAGGGGGAAATCGTCTATGACGACGGGCAGTTCCTCGCGCGGGTCGGCGCGAATTACATGTCGCAACGCTACTTCACATATCTCAACGACCAGTCAGTGCCAGGGCGCGTGCTCGTCGACGCCACGATCGGCTTCAAACTGCCCAGCGATGGCTTTGCCAAGGGCTTCGCAATTGAAGGCAGCGTAACGAACCTGACCGATCTAAAATACGTCTCGACTATCGGTTCGAACGGGTTTGGGTTCAGCGGCGACAACCAGACATTGCTCGCAGGTGCTCCGCGCCAGTTCTTCGTGACCGTAAAGAAGGGCTTCTGATACTCACGACCTGAACCGCGCTCGCTTTTTGAAAGAACGATATGTCCTGGATCAAATCGCTCTGCGCGTTTCTCGTGTTGCTTGGTGCCTCGACCGCTTATGCCGCTCCGGTGCTGCTCATCTCGATAGATGGAATGCGCCCCGGCGAAGTGATCGAGGCCCAAAAGCGTGGCCTGAAAATCCCGAACCTTCGGCGTTTTCTGACCGAAGGCAGCTATGCCGACAGCGTCACCGGCGTGATGCCAACACTGACCTATCCCAGCCACACCACATTGCTAACGGGTGTCGATCCGGCGACGCACGGCATCGTCAGCAACACCACGTTCGATCCCTATAACATCAACGGAGGCGGCTGGTTCTGGTATTCCAGCGACATCCGGGTGCCGACCTTGTGGGATGCTGCGCGCGCCAGCGGCATGACCGTTGGCAACGTTCACTGGCCCGTCAGCGTCGGTGCACAAAGCATCACCTGGAACCTGCCCCAGATATGGCGCAGCGGCCATGCCGACGACGACAAGCTGATCGGTGCCCTCACAACACCGGGGCTGCTGGAACCGATGGAAAAGGCGCTCGGAAAATACGCTCCGGGTATCGCTGAGACGATCGAGGCCGACGAAACGCGTGGCAAGTTTGCGGTCAAGTTGATCAACGACAAAAAGCCCGATTTCCTGACGGTATATCTGACGGCGCTTGACCACACCGAGCATCTGACCGGTCCCGGATCGGCGGAGTCCCATGCCGTGCTAGAGCGCATCGACGCAATCGTTGGTCGACTGATCGCGGCGGAACATGCGGCCCGGCCCGATGCTGTCGTCTCGGTCGTTTCGGATCACGGCTTCGCTGCCACGACGAAGGAGATCAACTTCTTTCGCCCGTTCATCGACGAAGGGCTGATCGTCGTCAGTCCCGACGGCAAGGTCAAAAGCTGGGAAGCGACGCCGTGGATATCGGGCGGTTCGGTCGCGATCATACTCGCTCGGCCCGACGACGCTGCCCTGATTGCCCGCGTGCGTGCGTTGCTCGACCGGTTGAAAGCCAATCCCGATGCACAAATCGCCACCATCATCGACCGCGCGGAAATCCGGAAGCGCGGCGGCAATCCCGATGCTTCATGCTATATCGAACTGTCGAAAGGCGCGCTGACCGGATTGTTCGATGCAAAGGCACCGCTCAGCAAGGCTGCGGGCTATCGCGGCATGCACGGTTATTTCCCGACCAATCCCGAAATGCGTTCGACCTTCCTGATCATGGGACCGGGGGTCGCGAAGGGCAAAAGCCTGGGTGACATCGACATGCGCGCCATTGCACCCACGCTGGCGAATGTCTTGGGGATCGCGCTGCCAACGGCTCAAACGCCTGCTTTGGACGTCGCAACCCACTGATCTCTGGCCGGATAGTCAGCGCCACCGCGCAAAACTTCAGTTCGCCAGCCGGTCCTTGCGCGTGCGCAGCGTCGCGACGAGCCCTGTCGATTGCCAGTCATAGTCCAAAGTGCCGCGGAACTGGCTCGAAATACTCCGGATTATGAGCTGGCTGCCGAAACCCTGCATTTCAGGCGCGTCGCCGATTTCCGGGCCGCCGGTCTCGGCCCATGTCACGAACAGGTCGGTGTCATCGGCGTGGCTCGAGATGTCGAGCGCGCCCGCCTCGCAAGACAGGCAGCCGTGTTTTACCGCGTTAGTCGCAAGTTCGTGGACGATCATGGCAAGCGTCGTCGCTGCGCGTTCGCCAACGCCCATCCGGGGTACGGAAACGCGAATGCGACCAGAAAAGGCGGCGGTCTCGTCATAGGGTGCCAGAAGGACGCTGAACAAATCGCCGAGCAACGCGGCCCTGCCCTGTTCGCCGGGCAGTGGTCGCACCAGATCGTGCGCACGGCCAAGCGCGGTCAGGCGTTGCGTAAGTTCGTGCGCCATCCCCTCGACCGAGGAAGCCGAACGCGAGGTAAGATGGGTGAGGCCATTGGCGATGGTCAGCAGGTTCTTGACCCGGTGGCTCATCTCGCCGGCGAGCAATTCGTTGCTTTCCTCGGCCTGCTTGCGACCGGTTACGTCGAGAAATATCCCATACATCAGCCCGTCGGCGAGCTCTGAGTCGGCGCCCTGACCCCGCGCCGAAATCCAGCGTATCTCGTCCTCGACCATGATGCGGAAATCGATTTCGTATGAGCCGGCAACCGAGCGGGTTGCGACAAAGGCCGAACGTACCCGGTCACGATCCGCCGGATGGATGTGCGCCGACAGTTGCTCGAAACTCACACGCTCCGACCAGGGCAAATTCCATAAATCGAAGGCGACTTCGTCCATCATGAAGTCGTTGCCCTCCACGTTCCAGGACCACAGGGCAACACAAGCCGCCTTGATGGCCAGGCGCAGGTGTTCCGGCTGCCATTGCGGCCGGGTCATCTCGGAAAGTTCCAAACCAAATCCTATGATGCAGTCGATCCGACGAATACATGCTCGCCGCGCTTAGGTGGATGTCGGCGAGAAACCGATGTTATCTCGGTTTCGTACGGTATCGACCATACATAAGGCATATCGGTAAGCATTGTCACGTTACCCAACCGCAGGTCCTGGCAAGTGACTGAAATGGCTAAAAAACCCTTTGCTACGCTCTATCCAGCTTCAGAACGTTGCTCCATCGCATCGACTTTCAACCTACCCCGTTTCGCATATTGGAAAGAACGGATTGTCCGTTCAAATGCCCTCTCGCGTCCGGCGACGGCCCGAAGTTGCCGATCAGCATTCTCGCATAAAGATAACTCAGGTGGATCAGGCAGCCGAGGTAAATAAGCGCCAGGATCGGAGCGAGACCGATCAACATAGCCCTGTCACCCAAAGATCGTTTTTGCAGCGGCATTGTGCCCAAACGGTATTGATGGGGAAAGGTTGCAACAGGTGCAGGAACTGCCGCGACCCTTCCCTGGTCAGGTTAACGACCGTTTCCAGGAAGTCACTAACGTTTCCGTAACCAAAACCGGCTAATACAGGATCATCGATGGGTGGGGTCTCCAGCGATGAGAGTTTAGCTATGCCCCGATCAGTTCTGCCAACGCGTGATATTTCCCCCCAGCTACATCAGTCGATGGCGTGGCCATCCGCCGCCTCGCTCTTCAAGGCGCTAGCGCTCGGGGTCATAGTATTCCTGATCGCGTCCAGCAGTATCGCCCTGACCCGCTTCGAAGGTGGCGCTGCATTCATCTGGCCAGCAACCGCGCCATTGTTGGCTGTCATTGCTATCCGCTCGCCTCGTGACTGGTTGTTGCCCGTTTGCGCCGCCGGGTTCGCTTTCTGGCTGGCATCGACGGTCTTTGGCCTTGGACCCGTCACCGCCATCCCGCTTACCTTGGCCTCCGTTGGCGAGGCCCTTGTGGCAGCGACGATTCTCCGGACCGCGCGCAAGGGCTTTGCGCCTTTCGACACACTGCCGTCGTTTGGCCTTTTTGCTCTTGCCACCGGAATCGTCGCGCCAGCATTAAGCGCGCTCATTGCCGGTCTGACGATCGCAATGCACACGCATCAGGCTTTCTGGCCAAACTGGTGGGCATGGTTTGCCGCTCACGGCCTCGGCACGATGACGTTTGCGCCGCTGATCCTGCTGTTCTTCGAAAGGGGCAGCCGTTTGTGGTCCCGTCGAGCCCCCGAATGGCGAAAGATCGAGACCGTCACCTTGCTTTTCGGCGTGGGGCTGGCAAGTTTCATGGTGTTCGATCAGGAAAAAATGCCGCTGCTGTTCCTTCCGCTGCTCCCGATTTTCGTAGCGACCTTTCGCATCGGTCGCCTTGGCGCGGCGTCGTCGGTCGTCCTGCTCGCGGTGATCGGGGGGATACTAACACTCAAGGGGCATGGCCCTATCAGCCTGATGGATGTCTCGACCGGACAGCGTGCCCAGTTCTTTCAATTTTATCTGGCAGTGACCGTTCTGATGGTACTCCCAGCAGCGGTCGAGCTGAAGCAACGCAACGCCCTCATGTCGAGGTCGCTGGAAAGTGAAGCCAGTTACCGGTTGTTGGCCGAAAAGCTAGGCGACACCATGATCCACACCAACCTTTCGGGCGATATCCGGTTTGTCTCTCCTGCCATTCATGAACTGACGGGGTACGATACGGGTGATGTGATGGGTCGGAACTCACGCGACTTTATCATTGCTGACGATCTTGCCGCCGTGGAAGCTGCCAGAACTGTCGCACTTGCCGATAGCGAGCACACGATCGACGTCCAGTATCGAATACGCGCCCGGAGTGGCGAAGTCGTCTGGGTCGACACCAGGATGCGCAGCTATGTGGATGGCGACGGCTTCCCCGCAGGAGTCATCCTCGTCGTGCGCAATGCGACCGCGCGGAGGGCCTCCGAAGCACAGCTGAACTTGCAGGCGACAACCGATGAATTGACCGGGCTCCCCAATCGGAGAGCGTTCCTCAGCCATCTCGACCACGCTCGAAACGAAACCGATACAGGCTTGGGGGTGGGTTGCGTCGCACTGCTTGACGTCGATTTTTTCAAACGGGTCAATGATACGCATGGTCATATAACCGGTGATATGGTGCTCAGGGCGATCGCGGTCGCCGCGCGGGGTGCGCTGAGGAGTGGCGACATGGTTGCCCGGATCGGGGGCGAAGAATTCGGCCTTGTTTTATGGGGTGCCACTCTCGATCAGGCGGCGGCGACATGCGAACGCGTCCGCGCTGCGATAGCTGCGTGCAGGGTCGTGACCTCCGGCGGGGTTCACATCGTCGTCACCGCCAGTCTGGGCCTGACCGCAATCGAGCCCGAACTGAGCGGCGTGGATATCTGCGACCGAGCCGATCGCCTGCTTTACGAGGCAAAAGCGAACGGACGGAACCGGGTGCTGGTCGCGGCCTGACGGGGAGAGCGCGGGGTTTAAGCCCGCGCGATCCAGTCATCGCCGATCTGCCGCAGCACGTCGAGCGGCACGCGGCCATAGCGCAGCACGGCGGTGTGATAGGCTTTGAGGGTAAACCGCTGGCCCATCTTCGCCTTCGCCCGCTCACGAACATCGGTGAACACCGAATGGCCGATCTTATAGCTGCAGGCCTGCCCCGGATTGACGCAATAGCGATCGACCTCACGCGTCGCGAAGTTGAGCGTCTCGCCTTCCTGATCGACAAAGCGCTTTATCGCCTGTTCGCGCGTCCATCTGAAATGGTGCAAGCCGGTATCGACGACGCACCGATTGGCGCGAAACAGCATGAATTTCAGATAACCGAGCCGCCCGAGCGGATCGTCGTCATACATGCCGATCTCGTCCGCCAGTTGCTCGGCATAGAGGGCCCAGCCTTCGCCATAGCCCGAAAACCCGCTGATCTTGCGGATCAGTGGCAGTTCCATGTTCGACAAAGCGAGGCCGCCTTCCTCCTGATGCCCCGGCAACCCTTCATGATAGACAGTCGTGGCGAGGCAGAATTTCGGCCAGTCGCCCGAATCCTTCATGTTGAAATAAACGAGGCCAGGCCGCGACCCGTCGATTGCGGGTGATTGGCTGAACGCCGCTGCAGCCCCCGCCTCGGTCTGCGGCGGTACGCGGCGGACCTCGAAACTATAGGGCGGAACGCGCTCGAACACCGTCGGCAGCTTGATCCGGACCGCGTCGAGGCGCCGGTTGCAATAGGCGATGGCCTGCTGCTTTCCAGCATCGGTGTTGGGGTAAAGCTGGTCGGGGTTCTTGTAGAGCGCCGCCATACGTTGCCCCACGGTGCCTTTGGTGAAACCCTGTTTGCGTAATTCACTATCGAGCCGCGCGGTCAGCATCTTCGCCTGATCCAGCCCGAACTTGTGAACCTCCTCAGCGCTCATGCTCGCGGTCGTCGTCGCCTTCAGCGCGACGGGATAAAAGGCCTCGCCCTGCGGCAGCTTCCAGATCCCGGCATCATGCGACGCCCTGGCGCGCAATTGCCGCACTTCGGCGAGTTGGCGCTGTAACGCGGGCAACACGCTGGCCGTGTAGATCGCAGCGGCCTGCTTGCCATAGCCATCACCAAGCCCCTTTGCCGCAGCGCGCCTTGCGATCGATTGCACGACCAGCGCATCGGCGGCGGACACGGCGGTTTTGCCCATCTGCTCGATCGTCAGATCGAGGATGAAATCGGGCGGCACCACACCGGCGGCGGCATCGTGGCGCAATCGTTCGGTCTGCTCGTCGATTTGCCGTCCGAACGCCTGAACGCGCTGCAGATAGGCGTCGGCATCGCCCTTGCTCTCGATCTTGTGCTTGGTGTCGAGGAAGTCGGGCACCGACTGATAGGCGCCCGACTGTTGCGACACGACATAGGGGCTTGGCCCATAGGATGACCCGCCGAAATCAAACGCCTGTACCGCAACCGCCGACCGGCGCGTGAACAGCACGCAGTCGAAATCGACCTTCTGCTCGGTCGACAGCGCCGCACGATCGACGGCCTCCAGACGTTTCAGCTGGGCGTTGGTCTCCGCCTTGCTCGCGGCGATTGCGGCGGGGGACTGGTCGCTCAGCCGCGCGCGGAGATCGGCATTCGCGCCGGTGTCGAGGCCGAGCGACGTCGCACCTTCGGGACTGCGACGAAGCTGCGCCTGAACGAATTCGTCGAACATCGCGGAAAGCGGAGTCGGGATAGCGGCCCAGCCCGGCGTGGCGGACAGCACCGCTGTGGCAGCGGTCCCGGCGAGAAACTGGCGGCGGTCAGCGTACATTGCTTGCTCCTCGAATGTCCGGAATGATCCATAACGAACAGTCGAGCTTTTCGCCTCATAGAATTCCGCTATCCGAGTCCGTAAGCGGTCAGTCCCCGTTCGACGCAAGGAGACCGGCCGCTGAGGTCAGGATGTCAAACCATCGACCGCTAGGCGACCCAGAGCCGGATCGTCGGTGAAAAACCCGTCGATGCCGGTCGCAAGGTAACGCCGGATCTCAGCGACCGACCCCATGGGATTGCGCGCGCCATCGCCGTCGCCGTTCTTGAAATCGGCGGCAAGGAAATGGTTTTCGGGGCGAAAGGTCCAGACGCGGATCAGCAACCCGGCGGCATGGGCGTCGGCGACGATGGCCGTTGGCTTGCCAAGCTTGCCGTCCGGCCCGAGCGGAATGACGCCGCGCACCTGTGGGGCGACGACATCGGCATAGGTCGCCATCTCGCGCAGGCCGGCAGCATTCGTCATCGCGCCGAAGCTGAGCGTGCCGCCGGTCGCCACGACATCGGCGGGAATCTGCGCATTGTCGCCGACCAATTGCATCAGGCGGATATTGGCGGGGCGACCGAGCTTGCGGCGAAGATAGCGCAGATTGGCGACCTCGAAGGACTGAACTTCAACCGGTGCGCGGCGGGTGTATTCGTGCGCTGCCAGCACCGCCAGAAAACGGTCCTCGAGCGGCATGTTGATGCCGGTGAAATAGGTCGAGTGCTTCAATTCGGGGACGAGCCCAACGGTACGCCCGCGCGCTGCAGATTCGGCGGCGGTGAAGTCGATGATCTCCTCGAACGTCAGTATCTGGAACTGACCGTCATAACTGCTGCTTTCGGAACGCATCTTGCCAAGCCGTTCGACCGTGCGGAGGGTCTTCAGTTCGACCAGAGTGAAATCCTCGACGAACCAGCCCGTTTGCGGCTCGCCGTCGATGGTCTTGGTCGTCTTTCGTGATGCAAATTCAGGATGACGCGCGATATCCGTCGTCTCGGCAATGTTGTTTTCATGCCGCGCAACCAGCACGCCATCTTTGGTGATGACCAGATCGGGTTCGATGAAATCGGCACCGTCCTGAATTGCCTTGGCATAGGAACCAAGTGTGTGTTCGGGCCGCAGCGCCGAACATCCCCGGTGCCCGAACACGAGCGGTTTCGCGCGGGCGGGGGCCGCGAATGCTGCGCCTGTGGAACCAACCAGCATCGCCGCGCCCGCGATCTTGATACTATCCCGGCGAGTGATGCTGGCCATTGTAAGTCCTTTTAAAACCCGACGCTGATCGTACCGAACACCTGACGCGGTGCCAGCGGGAACTCGTTGAAGGTGCCGCTTGCCGCCCCGATGCTGAGCGTCGATGCCGCCTTTTTGTCGGTGATGTTGGTGACATTCACGCTGACGTTGAGCCGCTTGATGTGCGAACCCTCCGACATCGGGATCGTCGCGCCGATCCGTGCGGCGAGTGTGAAGTAACCCGGCACCGACAGATCGTTGGTGAAGGTTGCGAAACGCTTCCCAAGATAGTCACCGACCAGTTGCCCGTCGAAGATACCGTAATTTGCCGAAACCACGGTCTTGTTCGTCCACTTTGGCGACCCGGGAACCTGCTTGCCCGCAGTGGGTACGACCGTCTGCGCGATGCCGACGGTGTAACTATCCTGGAACTTCGAATTGTTGTAAGACACCGCGTTATAGATTGAGAAATGCGGTCCGAAACGCAACGTGCCCGCCAGATCGACGCCGTCGGTTTTCACGCTGCCGACGTTCTGGAGGATCGCCGCGCCACTGATGATCGACGTGATGACCGTTGTCGGGCTGATCGCCAGCAAGCGGTTGCTGAAATCGACGTGGTAATAGCTGATCTGGCCCTCAAACCC
The DNA here is from genome assembly GCA_028289885.1 of Sphingomonadales bacterium. Lineage (GTDB taxonomy): Bacteria > Pseudomonadota > Alphaproteobacteria > Sphingomonadales > Sphingomonadaceae > Sphingomonas_O. The sequence goes on along the minus strand of JAQGKX010000073.1, from coordinate 35,329 downwards.
TGTGATCGGGCCGAAGTTCAGCGAACGCTGGCTGCGTGCACCGATCTCATAGGTCCAGCTCGTTTCGGGCTTCACGGTGTTCTTGAAATCCTCGAACACCTGCTGGCTGCCGAGCGCAAAGGGGGACAGGCCCGCCGCCGCGCTGGTCGGGAACTGGCGGATGTTCTGCTGGGCGTTGACGAAGATCTGCTCGCTGCCGGTGACGTCCCACAACGCGCCGACCTGCGGCAGGAAGGCCTTGTCGGTGTTGATCTTGCCGACCGGGAGTGCGGTCGAGTTCGCGAACGAACCGGGGATCGGCTGGACCGGGACCTGCTGGCTAGCTTTCTGGAAAGTGCTCTTGAACCCCGCAAGAATGGTCAGGGTTGGCAGGACATGCCAGCTATCCTGAATGTGCGTCTGGATTTCGTTGACCCGAATTTCGCTGCCATATTGCGTGATCAGCGGGGTCAGCGTGTCGCCCGGACGCTGGTAAGGAGTCGAAGGATTATTGACGTCGAGGGCATACCACCGACGGAAGGCCGATGAACTCTGATGTTCGTACCAGCCGCCGAATTCGATCTTGTGTTTGCCCAGTTCGGCCTGCACCGTCGAGATCAGGCCTTCGCGGTCGATCCGATATTCGGTCGTGCGCGTCGCAAGGCCCGAACCGCCGAAGATCGTGCTGAGCCGTGCGAGGTTGGCAGGCGTCGTTGCAGCGCCCGTACCGCCGGGGAAGTAGAAGGAGAACAGGCCGGGGAGTCCGGCGACATCGATCGGACCCGCAACGACGCCGACACCATCATTGTGGTGATAATAGCCTTGATTGGAAAACGTGATCTTGTCGCTGATCTTCCAGTCGTATTTGATGTAGCCGAGATAGTCGGTTCGCTGAGCATCGCTGTAATAGTTGCGATAGTTCGACCCATCGGCCTTGTACGCACCTGAGTTCAAATAAGCCTGCGCCGCTGCGAAATCGGGATAGAGGAACGGCCGCGCATAAGGTGCAGTGGCACGGTTGGCGGGCGTAATCACGGTCGCATCCTCGTTCGGCTCGGTTTTATCCGAATAGGCGCCATAGATGGTCAGTCTGCCGGTCGCATCGTCATGCACGAACTTGCCGTTGGCCTGATAGCCACCCTGTTTGCCGTTGAAGTCCCAGGCGCGGCCATCTTGCCGAGCGCCGGAGAGATAGAGTGAATTCCCGTTGCCGAACGTGCCGCTGTCGACGCGGACGAAGGTGCGGAAGCTGGAATAGCTACCGATGGTCTGGGCGATCGTTGCTCCCATGTCTTCCTTGGGATCGCTGGAAAACGTATCGATGGTGCCGCCGAGGTTGCTGGTCGATGCGGTGCCGAGGTCGCCCGCACCCGAAGCCAGCGTCACGCGCCCGACGTTCTCGGATATGATCGCGCGCTGTGGCGACAGACCGTTGTAATTGCCGTAGCTCTGGTCGCCCAGTGGAATACCGTCGAGCGTATAGCCAAGCTGCTGCGCGTTGAATCCGTGGACGTAGAGCGAGATATTCTGCTCGTTATTGCCCCATGGATCGGCGGTCAGGAACGTCACGCCGGGCAGCGTCTGCAATGCTTTCAGCGGGCTGATACCCGGCAGGATCTTCTGGATTTCAACACCGGTCATCTGCGTGACTGAGCGCGTGGAGCGGCCAGTGACGATGATATCGTTGCCGCCCTGATCTGCCGCCGCGTATGCAGCCTCCGCTTCCGGAGCAAGGTCAGGCGCATTGGCCGCCCACGCTGGCATGGCTGAAACGACCGCAAGCGACATGGTACTGGCGAGCAGGAATTTGACGGATCGATGCATGATATTCCCCGGAGCGAACCGTTGGCCGGAACGCGATTGGGGACGGGTAGGGGTGGATTAAGGCAAGCAGTTTACAAGTGAGAGACATATTTGTTGCAACACAGCAGGTAAGCTCGTGCGTTCCCTGATCGCGGTAAAGGGCAAGTGGGCCTATCGCTTGGCTCGTGTGGCACGCTGGGTGACGACGATCGACGTGATCTGCTGCTGCACGCCCGATCTGAGCATCACAAAGCTCTCTTCGACCAGATTATCGGCGAACTTCATCGCGGAGGCAAACGGCATCCCTGTGTTGTTAAGCGCCATTTGCGTCGGCAGTCCGGCCTTGATCGGCTTCTCCCACTTCGAGCAGGCCGCCAGGGCCGCGTTGGCGATGACCACGGGTGCTCCCGGTGATGACGCCCTGCGTTTGGCTTGCGGGACGAGGCACGCCTTCCATTGCGTCATGGCTGACCGGAACGGCGGAAGCGTTCGGTCATGCGCAGCTTTTCGCGCGGCAATGTCTTTCGGTCCCCAATTCCCACTGGATCGGGCCGGTGCGTTTTGCGTTGCCAGTATGGCCAATATCAAAAAGATCATTCCGCCGCATACCAAATTCAAACGGCTTGCACAGCGGCTTGGCCTTGCCGTGCAAGACCTGGCCTCCTAATCCGGTTTCGATTGGTACCCTATCGATGACGTTCATGCCGACCACGCCCGAGTTTAGATGATGGCCCGCCGAGCCCCCGAAACTGCGGCGATGATTGCGGCGATTGCGGCGATTGCGGTCGGAGCCTTGCTTGGTGCCGCAAACGCTCCCGGGACCCTCCGAGTGGAGATTTCAAACGTTCGCGCGCGCACCGGAACCGTCCATGTCGATATCTGCACCGAGGCCCAGTTCCTGAGGGATTGCCCGCGTTCTGCCGAAGCGCCCGCGATCGTTGGCACGACGACCGTTACACTCGCCGGCCTGCCGCCCGGACGTTACGCCGCGCAGGTTTATTATGATGAAAACGGCAACCGCAAGATCGATCGTGCACTGTTCGGTATCCCCAGGGAAGGCGTCGGCTTTTCCAACGACGCCAGGATTCGCTTTGCGCCGCCGAAATGGGAAGAAGCAGTTTTTGCCTATGACGGGCAGCCACGCACGATACAGTTGAAGCTGCGCTATTTCATCGGCCGCAACGCGCCGACTCCGCCAAGATGATTTCGCAATGATCGTCGCGGGAATCATCAGGCTCGTAAAGATCGGCATAGTACGTCCACTTGCCGTTTTGCTTCTCGGTCTGGCGCTGGTTGTTGGTGCGCTGGCCTTTGCGGCGGGCCATTTTGCGATGACGACGGACACCGGTGCACTGATATCGCCCGATGTCGACTGGCGTCGAAACGAAAGCAAGGTCGAGACCGCATTCCCGCATTTGACCGACGCCGTGCTGATAATCGTCGATGGCAGGACGGCCGAGATTGCCGAGGCAGCCACGATCAAGTTAACTGCGCGTCTTTCCACCGATGCGACGCATTTTCGTCTTGTCCGCCGACCCGATGGCGGGGCGTTTTTCGACCGCGAGGGCCTGTTGTTCGGATCGACCGCCGAAGTGAAGGCCGCGACCGCTTCGTTGATCGGGGCGCAGCCGCTGCTCGGACCGCTGGCAGCTGACCCATCGTTGCGCGGCGTGGCCAATGCGGTTGCGACGTTGCTGACCGGCGTGGAAAATGGCTCGACATCGTTCGACCGAATCGTGGGGCCTGTGCGGGCGATGCGCGTCAGCCTCGACCTGTCGATGCAGGGCAAACCCGCCACATTCTCGTGGCAGCAATTGTTCGCAAAAGGCGGCACGACCGTCGCTCCGCTAAGGCGGCTCATACTCGTCCAGCCGAAACTCGACTATGGCTCGCTCGAACCCGGCAATGTCGCCGTCGCCGCCATTATGTCCCATGCCGCAGCGCTGGGTCTGGACGCGGCTCATGGCGTTTCGGTGCGCGCGACCGGTGAAGTGCCGCTTGCCGACGAGGAGTTTGCGAGCCTTCAGGAGAACATCGGCTTCGTCGGCTTCGTCATGGCAGCCGCCATGCTGCTGACGCTGTGGCTGGCGACGCGATCTGTCCGGATTGTAGCTGCCATCCTCGTCACGACGGTCGCGGGGCTGGTCATCACCACCGCAGTCGGGCTGTTCGCGGTCGGTACGCTCAACCTGATCTCGGTCGCGTTCATTCCGCTGTTCGTCGGCCTCGGCGTCGATTTCGGCATTCAGGTCAGCGTCCGCTTCAATGCCGAACGCCGGGATGGTGCCGCCGTCGATGTCGCGCTGAAAAACGCCGCCATTGCGCTCGCCGCGCCGCTCACCCTTGCGGCTGGCGCGGTGTTCCTCGGCTTTGGCGCGTTCCTGCCGACCGATTATGTCGGCATTTCCGAACTCGGCATCATCGCAGGGCTCGGCATGGTGATCGCGCTGTTGTTGAGCATCACCCTGCTCCCCGCGCTGCTCGTTTTGCTGAAGCCCAACGCGCCTAAAACAGAGGCCATCCTCCCCGGCGCGGCGGCGACCGATCGCTGGCTGGTGCGCCATCGCCGCGCGATATTATGGGCGTTCGGCGTGTCGATGGTGGGGAGCATCGCCCTGTTGCCGGTCGTGCGTTTCGACTTCAACCCCCTGCATCTGCGCAACCCCGATGGGCCCGCCATGCGCGCGCTGGCCGATTTGATGCATGATCCGCTGCGTACACCGAACACGATCAACGTGCTGGCAGCGAACCCCGAACAGGCTGCCGTGCTTGCCCGGCGGCTGTCGGCACTGCCCGAGGTTGCCGAGGCGATTACCGTCGACAGCTTCGTCCCCGCCGATCAACCGGCCAAGCTCTCGCTGATCGAGGATGCTTCGCTGTTGCTCGACGCGACGGTCAATCCGTTCGACATCACGCCGCCGCCGACCGATGCGGAGACTGTCACCGCCCTGTCCGCGACTGCGGCGCAGCTTGCCAAAGTCGGAGCGTCGCAAACCGGGCGGTCCGCCACGGAGGCCCTTGCGCTCGGGTGGACCTTCGACCGTCTGGCGCGCGCGACACCCGCCGCCCGGACGCGCGCTGCCGAACTGCTGGTCACGCCGCTGGGCACCATGCTCGATCAGGTACGCGCCTCGCTTACTGCGGGACCGGTGACACGCGCCTCGCTGCCGCCCGAGGTCGCAGGAGACTGGGTGGCAAAGGACGGTCGCGCACTGGTGCAGGTCTTTCCACGCGGCGACAGCAACGACAATCGCGTGCTCACCCGCTTTACCAAGGCCGTACGCAGCATCGCCCCCGAAGCGAGCGGCCTGCCCGTCGCCACGCAGGAAGCCGCCAAAACCGTGGCATTCGCCTTTATCCAGGCCGGCGTCCTCGCGCTGGCGCTGGTCAGCATATTGCTGTTCCTCGTCCTGCGAAACGTCCGCGAAGTGGCCTTTACGCTTGCCCCGGTGGTCCTTTCGGGCTTCCTGACGCTCGGCACCTGCGCGGTGATCGGCCAGCAGATCAACTTTGCCAACATCATCGCTTTTCCGTTGCTGTTCGGGGTCGGGGTGGCGTTCCACATCTATTTCGTCATGGCATGGCGCGGCGGCGCAACCGACCTGCTCCAGTCGAGCCTCGCGCGCGCCGTCTTGTTCAGCGCAATCGCCACCGGCAGCGCCTTCGGCAGCCTCGCCCTGTCGCACCATCCCGGCACCGCGAGCATGGGGATGATATTGATGATCTCACTCGCATGGACACTGGTCTGCGCGCTGATCTTCGAACCCGCGTTGTTGGGGCCGCCCGGGGATCGGGTTGAGTAGCCTTCGGGGCAATGTCTAAAAATGGTGGAAAGCGGGCATAATCATAAATTTTCGCATACGATCATCAGACCAACCAACGCACCAAAGGCATAGACCGTCGCTAGCGCCCAAAAGCCCCAAGGTTGGGTTGCGCGCTCAGGCTCGATCACACTATTCGGGAGTCGGCCTGTCACAAAGCCGATCACTAGGAACGTGACGCAAAGCGCCATTATTAATAAGCCCGAAAACACTTGCATCACGACGGTATAGCGAATGCGCACTCCATTCCCCTAGCCAACGAATGTCTGCTACTGGTGGTTAGCTGCCATTGCCTAATACGAATTCAAGCACCATCATACAGCCATGATCCGCTGCCTGACCATCTCACTAATCGTCGGAGCGACACTGTCGGGATGCCATACATCTCAAAAGACCTATGCCGCCGCGTGTGCTGTTCCATTGTCAAACTGGGGGACGGAAAAGGATGGCGTAGGTCACCTGTTGCCTTTGGCACCCTTTTTCTTGGGGTCGGATGGGACAGTCATCTATGACAAGATGCCGACCTCCAATAACAAGTTGCGTTCGTACATGATTGAACTGAGCGGCACGAACCCGGTGCCGCAGGTCGTGCTTGAAGTTTCTCCGGCGGCTTTGTGCGAACGGGTTAAAGAGGTCCGTTCCATCATGAACACCGCCCCAATGTGTAAAGGCCCTCACTCTCGCTGTAGCGAGGGGTGGAACGCAAAAGAGTGGCCGACGTCGGGTGGTCCCTGAATGACCGCCACTGGGCGTTAGCTGCCAGTCAACGGTTATTCACGGCTTCCCCGACTCAGCACCATCCGCTGAGGCATCCGGATCAGCAGGCGTCGTATCGAAAACATCCGCAGGGGCCGGTGGCGCAACATGCCCCGTCGCGGCTTCTGGATCGACGAGCGGGTCATCCAGCGTACCACCGCCCCGACCGTGCCTGATTTCGCCGACCTCTGCCGCACGACTTTGCAGGTACACCGATCGCAACGTCGCATAAGGGTCGGCGGCCCCAGACAGCAGCGCATTTAGGTCCGCATCTAACTCCATGCGCTGGTCCAGCCCCCCCAGCGCCAGCGTCGGAATGATATAGGCGGTCCGGTTGAACGGATCACCCACCGCCAGCGGCAACACCGCGCCATCGGCCTGCCCCCCGATCAGGTCTCGCAGATCGGTTGGTCCGACCAACGGAATAAACAGATAGGGTCCCGGCCCAACGCCGTAGCGGCCCAATGTATTACCAAAACCATTGTTCCGGTGCGGCAGCTTTTCGCCCTTCGCCACGTCGATGATCCCGCCGACACCCAAGGTCGTGTTGATCGCAAACCGCCCGAACGTCCGCACCGCACGCTTGGGCTTGAGCTGCAGGACGTCATTCAGGAACACCACCGGCTCGGACATGTTGGAGATGACGTGACGAACGCCGGTGCGAACGAACTTCGGGACAATCGTCTTATACACCATCGCAACGGGCCGGAATAACAGCCGGTCGAGGAACTGGTGGACGGAGAAAAGCCCGCGGTTCACGCCCTCGGCCGGATCACCTGCGGCAGCATGACCACGCGCCCGGACCGGTTGCGCTTTCGCCCCCGGTTCAGTGATGCCGTTCACGACAGCGGGCGGCGTCACAGTTTGAGCGCTGGCCAGACCGGGCATCGCTAAAGCCGCAGCAATCAGCACTTTCCGCATTCCGAGAACCCGCGAACGTGTCAGCGCGCCGCCTTTTCGGAAAGCTGGTCGAGGTGCGCGATCAGCCCCTTTGCACCCCCGGTGGCGACGCTTCGTCCGAAATCGGATCGACGGGTAGCCAGCTGGCTGATCGAGTTCTGGTAGAAGACGTCGATGACGCGCCATCCCCCGGCCCCCTGCCGCAACCGATAGGCCAGTTGGGTGGGGCTCCCCTTTGGCGATTTGAGTGTGGTCCTGACCAGCCGGTCTTCGCCCCGCGCCTCTACCTTTGCATCGATGCTGAAAGTCTCACCCGACCAGCCGTCGAAATTTCCGGCATATTGCGCGATCGTCAGACGCCGGAACGCGGCCACCAGCGCCGTTTTGTCACCCGGCGTCATGCCCGTCCACGCTGGTCCCACCGCAAGCCGCGTCATCAGCGGCAGGTCGAACACGCGATCCACGACCGGCCCGATCCGCGCGGCACGACCGGCGAAACCCATCGCCTTGCCGCCCTTCATGATGGCGAGCAGGCCATCGTCGAGAGTTTGCACAGGGCCACTCGCCGCGTCCTGCGCATAGGTAACCACCGGAATCGCGGCCACCATCACCAAAGAGAGGGCAAGGGATCGGTATTTGGCAGGCATTTCATACTCCGAAATACTGGCCATGCTCCAAAAATACTGGCCGAAAGCTGAACCTTCAGCCTATATCGCCTGAATGTCGATCGTTCCAGTCCATCGCTGCGCACTATAAATTGCTGAATTTGCTGGCGGAACATCGCGCAATACACTCGAACCATCAATTGCAGCTTTTTGTTGTGACTATCTGCGGTTAAAGGCTAGCCCCGTTACCGGAGCGTACATCGGGATTCGTCATTTCCATTCAGGGAATGAAAGGACACCATTTGCAAGTCATCCTCGCCAAGCCCCGTGGTTTCTGTGCCGGAGTCGTCCGTGCGATCGAGATCGTCGAGCGGGCAATCGAAAAATATGGCGCGCCGGTCTATGTCCGTCACGAGATCGTTCATAACCAGCATGTCGTGAACACGCTGCGGCGCAAGGGCGCGGTGTTCGTCGATCATCTTTCCGAAGTTCCTGCAGGCAATATGACGGTGTTCAGCGCCCACGGCGTACCGCGCGCGGTCGAGGAAGAGGCCAAGGCGCGTGGGCTTCCGGTGCTCGACGCCACCTGTCCCCTCGTCACCAAGGTCCATTTGCAAGGGCGGCGTTATGGCAATACCGGACGCACGCTGATCATGATCGGGCATCATGGCCATGCCGAAGTGGAGGGTACGGTCGGACAGGTCGGCGTTCCCGTCAATCTCGTTGAGTCTGTCACCGACGTGGCAGCGCTCGACATCGCGACAGATACGCCTGTCGCCTATATCACCCAGACGACGCTCAGCGTGGACGATACGCGCGACGTCATCGAAGCGCTTAACGCACGGTTTGACGACGTGATGGGACCGGATGTCTCCGAAATCTGCTATGCCACGCAGAACCGCCAGACCGCCGTGCGTGACCTTTGCCGGGTTGCGCAGGTGTTATTGGTGGTCGGTTCGCCGAACAGCAGCAATTCCAGCCGCTTGCGCGAGATCGGCGTTACCGAGGGACTGCCCAGCTATCTTGTCGCCGACGGTGACGCACTGGACCCCGCATGGTTCGACGGGATCGAGGCTGTCGGACTGACCGCCGGGGCGTCCGCTCCCGATGAACTGGTGGACAGCGTCATCGCGGCATTGCGCCGCATCGGGCCGGTCACGGTTTCACAACTCGACGGTGTCGAGGAAAATCTGGAATTCGGCCTGCCACGTGAGCTAAGGGACATGCCGACACGCGCTGCGCCCGTTCCCGCAATCGCAGTATAGGATTTATCGATGAGTCTCCCCCTCACTCAGCTTTTCCGGATCGGCTCCTATGCTGTCACAAAGCAGCTCAAGGGCGGTAAATATCCGCTCGTCCTGATGCTGGAGCCGTTGCTTCGCTGCAATCTGGCCTGCGCCGGGTGCGGCAAGATCGACTATCCGGACCCGATCCTGAACCAGCGCCTCAGCTACGATCAGTGCATGGAGGCGATCGACGAATGTGGTGCTCCTGCCGTCTCGATCGCGGGCGGCGAACCGTTGCTCCACCGTGACATGCCGCGCATCGTCGAGGGGTATCTGAAGAAAAAGAAGTTCGTCATCCTCTGCACCAACGCGCTGTTGATGAAGAAGAAGATCGACGATTATAAGCCCGATCCCGGCTTCACATGGTCGATCCACCTCGACGGCGACAAGGCGATGCACGACCATGCCGTGTGTCAGGATGGCGTGTACGAAGTCGCTTACGAAGCCATCGAACTGGCGAAATCAAAGGGCTTTCGCGTTCAGGTCAATTGCACCGTGTTCGACGGCGCATCGCCCGAACGCCTCGCCGGTTTCTTCGACACCATGCAGGAAATGGGCGTCGAGATCACCATTTCGCCCGGCTATGCCTATGAACGCGCTGCCGACCAGACGCACTTCCTGAACCGCCAGAAAACCCGTCAGTTCTTCCGCGACGTGTTCAAGCGCGGCGACGGTGGCCGCGCGTGGAGCTTTACCAACTCGCCGCTGTTCCTCGATTTCCTTGCTGGCAACCAGACGTACGAATGCACCCCCTGGTCGATGCCGCTACGCACCGTCTTTGGGTGGCAGAAACCCTGCTATTTGGTCGGCGAAGGCTATGTCGGAACCTTCAAGGAATTGATGGAGGGCACCGAATGGGACCAGTACGGCGTCGGCAAATATGAGAAGTGCGCCGACTGCATGGTCCATTGCGGCTTCGAAGGCACCGCCGCCGCCGATTCGATGCGGCACCCGCTGAAGATGATGGGCGTCAGTCGAAAGGGGGTGCGTACCGATGGCCCGTTTGCACCCGATATAGACCTGAGCAACCAGCGGCCGACCGAAGAAGTGCATATGTCACACGTCGAGCGCGAACTCGCCAAGATCAAGCTGGCCAATCCCAGCGCGTCGAAGCACGTCGTGGCAGCGCTCTAGACTTCGGAACGCCCGCCCTGCGCTCAAGCCGGTCCAGATGAGCGCGGGCAGTTGGCCGGGGTGACGCGCCAGTGAAGCGAGCACCGGGCCGAGCGCCATGCCGCCATCTGGCCGCATGCCAACAAGCGCGGCAGGCGGCAGGGTTTCGTTCGCGGCATCCGAGATTACGCGCAAGGCCGCAAAGGGAAGTCCATGCCGGGCCGCCACGCGCTCGGCGATGTGCGTCTCCATATCCACCGCCAGCGCGCCGGTACGTTCGTAAAGTGCGCATTTCTCGGGAACCCTCGCCACGATGGCATCGCTGCCCACAACAATACCTGCACGAGCATCCGGCAAGACCCGCCGCAAAACCTCGACCAGCCGGTCCGATCCGTCGATCACGACATCGCCAGCGTTCAACCCCGGAGCCACGGCCCCCGCAATCCCACTCGACAATATGACCTGCGCACCCGGGGCCGCAGCCTCCAGTTCCGCCTCCAGCCGCACCGCGTCCCCGCCGCCAACGATCACGGTTCCGTTCCGCGCCATGGCCCGCGCCTCTCGCAGCAGCCCACATGCGATCAGGATCACATGCCCACCTCGACCCGCGCCGAATTCGACCTCTTCAGATTGCGGTACCGCGCCACTGCCCACAACGGGAAATACGCCGGATATCCGTGATAGCGAAGGTAAAACACGCGCGGGAAACCGCCGCCGGTATAGGCTTCCTGCGACCACAATCCTCCCGCATTCTGCGTCGCCATCAGGTATTGCACACCGCGTTCGACCGCCGGATGATCGACCTCCCCCGCTGCCATCAATCCGAGCAGCGCCCAACCCGTTTGCGAAGCCGTCGAAGGCGCAGGCGTGTAGCCCGTATAGGCTAGGTCGTAACTTTCGCAGTCCTCGCCCCAGCCGCCATCGGCGTTCTGCGTTCGCACCAGCCACTCGACCCCGCCGCGCACCATCGGCGATGCATGATCGATCCCCGCCGCATTCAGGGCGCACAGCACAGACCACGTCCCGTAGATGTAATTGACCCCCCAGCGCCCGAACCAGCTCCCGTCCGCCGCCTGCTCCTCCGCGAGGAAACCCAAAGCCGCCGCCATCCGGGGGCAATCCCGTTCCCCCAGTTGCGCCAGCATCGAAACACAGCGCGCGCTGACGTCGCTCGTCGGCGGATCGAGCAGCGCGCCGTGGTCGGCGAACGGGATGTTGTTCAAATAATGATGGCTGTTGTCCGCATCAAACGCGCCCCAGCCGCCGTCTCGGCTCTGCAGGCCGACCGTCCATTCGACCCCTCGTGATACAGCCTCGTCATACGCCGTCCCGGATCGCTCCTTGGCCCGGTCCATCGCCATCACGACGACGGCGGTATCGTCGAGGTCGGGGTAGTGCGCGTTGTTATACTGAAACGCCCAGCCCCCCGGTCGCACGTTCGGGCGCTGGTTGGCCCAATCGCCCTTCACGTCGAGAACTTGCAGCGGTTTCAGCCACGCCAGCGCCGCGTCCGCGCGGGCGCAGGCATCGTCGCCGCCCGCCTCCATCATCGCATGAGCGGCCAGCGCGGTATCCCAGACCGGCGACACGCAGGGCTGGCAATAGGCCTCGTCGTCACCCACCACCAAGAGCCGCTCGACCGAAGCCCGCGCAATCGCCCGATCCGGATGATCCTCGGCATAGCCAAGGCAGTCGAACATCATCACGCTGTTCGCCATCGCCGGATAGATCGCCCCCAACCCATCCTCGCCGTTCAAGCGTTCGGTCACGAACGCGACGCAGGCCGCGACCGCTCGCGCGCGCAACCGGTGCGGCCATAACGGCTCACCGACTTTCAGCACGACATCGAGGCCGTTGAAAAACCGCGTCCATCCGGGCTTGGTGTCCTGTGCCTTGCTCGTCGGGGCCACCCTCTTGCCGGTGAAGAGTTCATTGACCAGCACGCCCGACGGGTTGCGCGCAACCGGCTTCAGCGCGCCGAGAACCAGCAGCGGCACGATCACCGTCCGCGCCCAATAGGACATTTTGGAAAGGTGGATCGGAAACCAGCGGGGCAACAGGATCAGTTCGACCGGCAGCGTCGGCACCGCCGCCCAAGGGCCCGCGCCGAAAAGCGCCAATTGGATACGCGTAAAGACATTCGCCGCCTCTGCGCCCCCTGCGGCCCGAATCGCATTGCGCGCACGGACCATATGTAGGGCGTCCACGTCGTCGCCGATCATCTTCAGCGCGTAATAAGCCTTCACCGTCGCGCTGACATCGAAAGCGCCGCCGTTGAACAACGGCCACCCGCCATGATCGGCCTGTATCCGCCGCAGATAGCGACCGATCTTGCTTTCGATCACGGGATCGCGCGGCTCGCCGAGATAGTGTCTGAGCAAGATGAATTCAGCCGGGATCGTCGCATCGGCCTCGAGTTCGAAAACCCAATGCCCGTCGTCCCGCTGCATGGCAGCCAGTGCTTCGGCAGCGCGGTTCGCACAATCATCCGCCGCGCTTACAATATCGAGGGGTTCGATCTGAGTTGCCATATGATCCCCCCCTAACCCGCCCCGGTCGCGCCAGCCAGCCGCGCGGCCGTCACACCCGAACGCAACGCGCCTTCGATGGTTGCGGGCAAACCGGTCTGCGTCCAGTCGCCCGCGAGGAATAGGTTCCGCCACCGTGTCACCGCCCCCGGACGTCGTGCATCCTGTTCAGGCGTCGCCGCAAAAGTGGCGCGCTTTTCCTTGACGATCTGCCACGGCGGCATCTCTGCGGGGAACCCATGGATGGCCACGATGTCAGCCCAGAACCCTGCCGCCAGTTCCGCGCGATCGCGATCGACCAGATGATCCGCAGCACTGACCGTTACCGATATCCGGTCGGGAAAGGCGAATATCCACTCGGCCAACCCATTGATCACCCCAATCATGGCTGGCGTTCCAACCGGCGGCGCAAACGCAAAATGCGCGTTGACGATCGCGCGAAAGTCATCGGGCACCGTCAAGTCGGGTACCAGCGCGGAAGCGACCCAGGGCGGCAGGGCCAGCAAGACGGGCTGGTCCGCCGCAACCGACACCTCACCATCGCCGAAATCGATCCCCGCCAGAACATCACCCGAAAACCGTAATCCGCGTAGCCGTCGCCCCAGCGCAACGCTCGCCCCCCGCGCATCCAACCACGCCAAAGCCGGGTCGACGAACGCAGCAGCCAGCGTCGGCCCTGCGATACGCGGGCGCATCGCCCGACCTCCCCGCGCCATCGATTGCCGCAGGACATTAGCGGTCAGCCTGGCCGAACCATCGGCCACTGATGTGTTCAGTGCGGCGAGGAGCACCGGCTCCAGCAACCGGTCCCACACCGCGCCAGACGTTGCGATCCGGTCCGCTACCGTCTGTGACGCGCTGCCAGCCATCAGCCGCGCAAGCCGCAGATAGTCCACGACCCGCGTGTTCGGTACACGCCGGTCCTGCGCGAACACCCACCACGGCAGACGTCCGTCGTTGGGACGAAACGACCAGCGCTCGCCATTTGCCCGGTCGACAAAATCGAACGCGGCATGATCCGGGCCGGTCAGCGCATCCTCCGCGCCGATCGTTTGCAGATAGTCGGCGACGGCTTCGTTTCCGGACAGCACCAGATGATTGCCATTGTCGATTGCCCGATCAAGCTGGGGATCGTGATAACTGCGGCATCGCCCGCCCGCCTGTGTCGCGCTATCGCAAAGATCGACCGCAAATCCGCTTCGGGTCAGCGCGACCGCAGCCGACAGCCCGGCAAGCCCCGCGCCGACGACCCACGCCTTTCGGCTCAACGAATCAGGCTCAGGCGCACCACCGTCATGACGAGGGCGGTCTTGTTGATCCGGATGCGCTCGCGCGGGGCACCCCATCCCGCCGCTTCCATCCGCCGCAAGATCTTCGCATAGATTGCCGCCATCAGGCGCGGCGCGATCAGATGCCCGCGCGGACGTTTTGCCAGCACCGCGTTAGCGGCGTCGTAATGCCGGTGCGCCAGCAGCGCGAGTTCGCGACAGGCACCCTCGATGCGGGGATCGGCAGCGACTTCCAACGGCGTCGTGAACACGATCCCCGCCGCCAGCAACGGCTCGGCGGCCAGATATACACGCCCGATCGCCGCATCCTCGTCGATATCGCGCAAGATATTCGTCAGTTGCAACGCGCGGCCCAAGTGGAAGGCCAGTTCGATTCCCGGCGCTTCCTCCATGCCGAAAATCCGAACCGACAGCCTGCCGACAGCCGAAGCAACGCGGTCGCAATACAGGTCCAGCGTTGCCAGCGGAGGCCAGCGGATGTCGCCCGCCACATCCATCGCCATGCCATCGATCACCGCGAGGAAATCGGCCTTGGCCAGACCGAACTGCCGGACCGCGCTTTCCACCAGCGCCGCGCGACCGGGCGCGCGCCCGGCATAAAGCGATTCGACATCAGTCCTCCAGCCGTCGAGAGCATCGCTCCGCTCGGCGCGGCTCCCCTCTTCGTCGTCGGCGATATCGTCGACGGCGCGGCAAAAGGCATAGATCGCGTACATCGCCTCGCGCTAGGCTTTGGGCAAAACGCTCATCCCGGCGTAGAAGGAGCTGCCCGAAACCTGCGCCTGGAGCGAACGGGTGGCCGTCATGTCATTCATCGCCCGGCCCATTGCGACAAAGCTGCCATTGCCGCCAGTCCTAGGGCCTGCGGTTTCGTATGATGAACGCGCTCCGACAACGGATCACGCGTTTTCAGATAAGAGTTCAGGCTGACGGCGAGGCGGTGGATGATTGCGACTTCCATCGCCAGTCGCCGATCTCGAATCTGCCCTGCAAATCCCGCCGACTGTCGCAGTAGATCGTCAGTCCGCTTTGCCAGATCGACGATGGTGGCACGCAAGGCCGGCGTCGCTACGGATGCTCCCAGATCGGACACAGTCGCGCCATGTTCGGCCAACACGTCCAGCGGAATGTATACGCGGTCGATGGCGCGGTAATCCTTCGCGCAATCCTGCAAATGATTGATGATCTGGAGCGCTGCACAGAGCGCATCCGATGCTGGCCAGCATGTTTCGGATTCGCCATGCACGTCCAGCACGTAACGCCCGACCGGCATCGCGCTGTAGCGACAATAATCGATCAGCGCGGCCCAATCCCGACAATGATCGACCCGGCAATCCCGCTCGAAAGCGGTCAGCAGGTCAAGGCCATGTCGCGGGGACAGGCCATGTTCCGAAAGCGTTTGGCGCAACGCCCGCGCCTGCGGATCGGCATCGCTGACCCCGCGCAATGTCTCGCGCATCGCCCGCAGCAGTGCTAGGCGGTCCTCGGCACGCGCCGTTGCGTTATCCGCGACATCGTCAGCGGCACGAGCAAAGCGATAGAATGCCATCACCGGCGCGCGATGTTCGCGTTTTAACAGCACCGATGCGACAGGAAAGTTTTCGTTCTTATGGCCTTTGCCCGAAGCCAGTGCACCGGCGGTTGCGGTCATGCCCGAACCCCTGCTGCGGCCTGCGCGCGGCCCTTCCACATGCCGCCCTGCCCCCGCGCGTGCTGCCACGCCGACAACAGGGTGCAGCCCGCATAAAAACTGGCGATGAGCGGCAGGCCCACACCCCATAAGGGCGAGCGGTGGTAAAATCTCAGCATCGGCTGAAACGCAATTGCCATCAGTGTCCAAGCCGCAAAACCAGTCCACTGCCCATAACCATGTCCGAACACCGCCAGCAAGGGCGGCGCGAGGTAAGTGAGACCAAGTCCGCCAATTGTGCCGATCAGCGCCCATCGGGAATAGCCAAGCTGCGCGTAGGCCGACCGCGAGATCATCGCCGCAATCGAACCCACCGTATCATAGCGCCGGATACTGATGGCGCGGTCGGTCAGCCCCAGCCAGATCGCTCCCTGCCGCTTCATCAGCGCACCGAAAGCACAATCGTCGATCAGGGCACCACGAACGGCTGCAACACCGCCCGCCTTTTCCAGCGCCCGCCGATCGACCAGCATCACGCCACCGGCGGCAGCGCCCCGTCCCGGGGTGCGGCTGTTGATCTCGCCGAACGGGTACAAAAGCTGGAAAAAGAAGACGAATGCCGGGACCAAAGCTCTTTCGGCCAGACTTTCACACCGTAGCCGCGCCATCAGCGACACCAGCACGCGGTCGTCGTTCACCGCGCGCGACACCAGCGACCGCAGCGTATCGGGTGCGTGGGTGATGTCGGCATCGGTGAGCAACAGATAATCGGGCGATGTCCCCGCCGCGACGATCCCCTGCGACACCGCCCACAATTTGCCGGTCCATCCCGTCGGCGGCGTTGCACCGTCGATGATCGTCAGGCGGTCCGTTCCAGCGGCGCGAGCGTGCTGTGCAGTCTGATCGCTGCTGCCATCGTCGATGAGCACGACATCGAACGGCCCCGGATAATCCTGCGCGAACAGGCTGGCGATCGACTTTCCGATCAATTCGGCTTCATCGCGGGCGGGAACGATTGCGGTGACACGCGGCCATGTCTCAGGTGCAGGCCCGAAATTCATTCGGTCGCGTTCACGTGCGAGCCAAAACCCGTGCCGCCCGCCGATGATGACCAGCCAAATGGCCAGCGCCAGCCAGCCGATCACTTTATCATCCCGGCCTGCCTGAACCAAGCGATCGCATCGACCAGCGCCTCTTCGTAAGGCCGCGCGCGATATCCCAGTTCCGCCTCTGCCTTGGCAATAGTGAAATACATATTGTGCGCCGCCATGCGCAGCCCATCGAGCGTCAGGAACGGTTCGCGTCCCGTTGCCTGCGCCAGTTTCTCGTTCGCCCAGGCCAGTGGAAGCAGGCTTCTGCGCGGGATATTGACGGTCGGTGGACGTCGCCCGACCAATCGCGCAATCGTCCCGAGCATCTCGCGCAGACTGACGTCCTGCCCGCCTAATATGTATTTTTCGCCAACGCGTCCCTTCTCTAACGCCAGCACATGACCCTCCGCGACGTCATCGACATGAACGAGGTTCAGCCCGCTTTCGACAAAGGCGGGCATCCGTCCTGATGCAGCCTCCACCACGATCCGCCCCGTCGGCGTGGGCCGGACGTCGCGCGGGCCGATCGGCGTGGACGGCATGACGATCGTGGCCTGCAATCCATCGTCCGCTATCATCTTTTCGACAAGGCGTTCGGCGATTACCTTGCTCCGCTTATAGGCACCGACCGCCTGTTCGGGCGTCGCGGCACGGCTTTCATCCGCCGGGCCGTTCGGATCGGGCCTCAGCGTTGCCACGCTGCTTGTGTAGACGAGGCGCTCGACCCGGCACGCGAGCGCGGCCTCCATCATGTTGCGCGTACCCGCCAGATTGTTGCGAACGATCTCCTCGGGGTCCGCCGCCCAGATGCGATAGTCCGCCGCGACATGGCAGACCGACCGGACCCCCGACATCGCCCGGTCGAGCGACTCACGGTCGAGCAGGTCGCCGGTCACGATCTCTGCATCGAGGCCCGCCAGATTGGTTCGGGGACTGTTTTCGCGGACCATCGCCCGCACGCCATATCCGTGACGACGCAACGCGCGCGCCACCGCCGCCCCGACGAAACCCGACGCGCCGGTAACCAGTACAAGTTCGGACGGTTGAGTCAGCGCTTCCTCCAGAATTTCACGCAGCCCTAGCCTTGTTAGACGATGCCGTCATCGACCTTTGTTCGTCATTGAGGCATGGACGGGCAATGCAATTTATCGGCTCCGTGCTCCTCTTTCTCTCGGCAGTCGGGACGTTGTGCCTGATGATCGCGGCGGTCCGACTGTGGCGGATCGGCCATGTGCGCCCAGTGGAAGCACGACACGATGCAGTCACGATCCTGAAACCGCTATACGGCGCAGAGCCGCAGCTTCTGGCCAATCTATCCACATTCCTGCAGCAGGATCACGCGGGCGAAATCCAGTTGATCTGCGGCGTGCACAGCAGGACCGATCCGGCGGTGTCGGTCGTTGAAGCGTTACAGACGCTCTATCCGCAGGCGGATATCGTGTTGACGGTGGAAAGCAGCGCGCGCGGCACCAATGCGAAAGTGTCAAACTTGATAGCCATGGTCGCCCATGCCCGCCATCCGGTCCTCATCCTGAGCGACAGCGACATGGCCGTGCGTGCCAACTATCTCGCCACAGTCACGGCCGCGCTTGCCGCGCCGGGCGTGGGAGCCGTCACCTGCCTGTATCACGGACGCGGCGATGCAGGGGGCTGGTCGAAGTTGGCGGCGATGGGAATCAGCCAGCATTTCCTGCCGAGTGTGCTGCTCGGCACGGCCCTTGGTCTCGCTACGCCGTGCATGGGATCGACGATCGCGCTGCGCCGGACGACGCTCGATGCCATTGGTGGCCTCGATGCCTTTGCGGATCTGCTTGCCGATGATTATGCGATCGGGAACGCGGTCCGTCAGCGCGGCAAAACCGTGGCCTTGCCCAACCTGTTGCTCACCCACGCCTGTACGGAAGCGAGCCTTGCCGCGCTGGTCCGGCAGGAACTGCGCTGGAACCGGACGATCACGCAACTCGATCCAATGGGATTCATCGGCAGCATCGTGCTCCATCCCCTTCCCCTCTCCCTACTAGGGGCGACGCTTTCGCGCCTATGGCTGATCGCCACCGCGATTTTGATGGCGGCTCTCCTCGCGCGGACGGCGATCGCATTGCTTGTCGATCGCACCACTGGCAACCGGACGGCACCGCTGCTATGGATCGCACCGCGCGACCTTCTGTCTTTCGTCCTGTTTTTCTGGACATTCTTCGGGCGAGCGGTTGATTGGCGTGGCACAGCATTTACAGTCGATCCGACGGGCAGGCTCTCGACGCACCAGGACAATGTTCAATGACACTCCGCACCCTTTTTCTTCAGGCACCCTCGTTCGACGGCTATGACGGCGGCGCCGGTGCCCGTTACCAGATGAAGCGCGAAGTGAAGTCGTTCTGGTATCCGACATGGCTCGCCCAGCCCGCGGCGCTGGTCGAAGGATCGAAGCTGATCGACGCCCCCGCCCACGACCAGAGCTGGGACGACATCAAGCATGAAGTCGACGACCGCGACCTCGTCATCCTGCACACCTCGACGCCGTCGTTCCGGCAGGACGTCCACACCGCCGAACTGATCAAGGCGCGCAACCCGAACATCATGATCGGCTTGATCGGGGCAAAGGTCGCCGTCGAAACGCAGAAATCCATGGAAGCCTCCACGGCAATCGATTTCGTCGCCCGCAACGAATTCGACTTCACCATCCTCGACATCGCCAACGGCATGCCTCTGTCCGAAGTCGATGGCATTTCGTGGCGCAACGACGCCGGGGAAATCGTCAACAACCGTGACCGCGCGGTCCTTGAAAACATGGACTCGCTGCCGTTCGTCAGCCCAATCTACAAGCGCGACCTGACGATTGAGAAATACTTCGGCGGCTACCTCCTCCACCCCTATGTCAGCTTCTACACCGGGCGCGGTTGCAAGAGCCGCTGCACCTTCTGCCTTTGGCCGCAGACCGTCGGCGGCCACAATTATCGCACGCGCTCGATCGCGCATGTCATCGAGGAAGTGAGATACGTCCAGCGTGAAATCCCGCAGACGAAGGAAATCTTTTTCGACGACGACACGCTGACCGACCACACCACGCGGGTCGAGGAACTGGCGATCGAACTCGGCAAGCTCGGCGTCACATGGTCGTGCAATGCCAAGGCCAACGTGCCGTACAAGACGCTGAAGATCATGAAGGAAAATGGCCTGCGCCTGCTGCTCGTCGGCTATGAAAGCGGCAACCAGCAGATCCTGCACAACATCAAAAAGGGCCTGCGCACCGACGTCGCGCGGCAGTTCACCAAGGATTGCCACGCGCTCGGCATCGTCATCCACGGCACCTTCATCCTCGGCCTGCCCGGCGAAACCACCGAGACGATCGAGGAAACCATCCTCTACGCCAAGGAAATCAACCCCCACACGATTCAGGTGTCGCTGGCCGCGCCATACCCTGGGACGTTCCTGTACAAGCAGGCGACCGAGAATGGCTGGTTTGACGGTTCGGACCATCTGCTGACCGACGGCGGCAATCAGATCGCCCAGCTCAGTTATCCCCACCTTCCCGCCAGCGTCATCTTCGACAAGGTTGAGGAGTTCTACAAACGCTTCTATTTCCGCCCGACGAAAATCTGGGAAATCGTGTCCGAAATGCTCCGCGACTGGGACATGATGAAGCGCCGCCTGCGCGAAGGCGTCGAGTTTTTCGACTTCCTGCGACGGCGCAAGACCGTCGAAATTGCCCGGTGAAAACCCTGATCGTCACCGCCGACGATTTCGGCGTGGACGTGGCGGTCAATGAAGCAGTCGAGCGCGGGCATCGTGAGGGCATCCTTACGGCTGCAAGTCTGATGGTCGGCGGCAAGGCGGTTGCCGATGCCGTCGAACGCGCGCGGCGGATGCCAACTCTTGGAGTCGGGCTGCATCTGGTACTGGTCGAGGGCCGCCCGACGCTGCCGCCCGAACAGGTCTCGCGACTGGTCGACACTACAGGCAATTTTCGGACTGACATGGTGCGCTCGGCAATCGCCATGACTTTTGCACCCGAAGCGCGACGTCAGCTTGCAGCGGAAATCGAGGCGCAGTTTGCCGCTTTTGCCGCGACCGGCCTGCCGCTCGATCACGTCAACGCGCACAAGCATTTTCACCTGCACCCGGTAATCGCCTCGTTGATGCTGAAAAGCGGCAAGCGGCATGGGCTGAAAGCAGCGCGCGCGCCGGTCGAGCCGCGCGCCGTGCTGTCGGCTGTCGAGCCCGATGCGACATTGTACCGCGATCCCGCGATCCTGTGGGCAAGGCTGATGCGCAGACGGCTGCGGGCAGCGGGCTTCGCGACGCCCGATCAGGTGTTCGGCCTGGCGTGGAGCGGCGCGATGAACACCGCGCGGTTCGCGGGTCTGATCGAGCGGCTTCCGGACGGGATAACCGAAATTTACACTCATCCGGCGATGACCGATACATGGCCCGGCCATGCTCCGGGCTATCAGTATCGCGATGAGTATGACGCGCTGATCGCCTCACGCAAAGGTGTGCGTGAACACGGCATCACCCTTGCTCGCTTTGCCGACCTGCGGCCATGAAAAACTACGCGCGGCTTGGTTTCCTGTTGGCGACGGTCGTCGGCCTGATCGTCGCCGGATGGACGATCGGTGCGATCGGCGCGCAGCAGGTTCTGGCTGCGGTGGCGACGGTTGGCTGGATCGGGATGCTGGCCTTCGTGGCATGGTCGATCGGGGTGCTGGCACTGCTGGGCGCGGCGTGGCTGGCGGTCGCGCCGGGCGAGTCGCTCCACCGATTGCCTCTCTTCATCTGGGCGCGCACCACGCGCGAGGCGGCGACCGACGTCCTGCCATTCTCACAACTGGGTGGGTTGGTGGTCGGAGCGCGGACGCTGACCGAGCGGCGCGTTGCCATGCCGGTCGTCTACGCATCGATGATTGCCGACATGACGACCGAACTCGCCTCGCAACTTCTGTTCACGCTCGCGGGTGTCGCGGTCCTGCTGCTTATCCTCGCCGACCAGCCTGTGCGCGCGAGCATCATGCCGCTTGCTTTGCTCGGTACGGGGGGCATGGCGGCGATCGTTGCCGTGCTCGCCTTTGCGCAACGCCCGATGCTTCGCCTTGCTACCGGATTGGCGACACGCTTCCTGCCCGGATCGGCTGGTGCACTGGCGACGGTCCGCGCTCTTTTGGACGCTATCTACCGCGAACCGCGGCGCGTCATCGCGGCCTTCGTCTTCAACCTGCTGGCATGGATCGCCAGCGCGGCGGGTGCTTGGATTGCGTTAAAATTCATGGGGATATCGGCTCCGCTCTGGGCGATCATTGCGCTCGAAGCCTTGATCTTTACGCTACGCAGCGTCGCCTTTTTCATCCCGGGCGCGGTCGGCGTCCAAGAAGCGGCCTATGCGCTGATCGGACCATTATTCGGCCTGCCGCCCACGACAGCGGTTGCAGTCTCGTTGCTCAAGCGCGCGAGAGACCTGATCATCGGCGTCCCCGCCCTGATCATCTGGCAGCGAAGCGAGTATCTGTCCGGTCGGCAAAGGGCTTAACCCTTCAGCGGCGAACTCTCAAAGTCCGCGAGCAAAGCGGCGACATCGTCGTAAATCTCGACCGCGCCCGCCGATCGCAAGGCCTTGTCGGTAAACCCGCCCGAGCGAACAGCCACCGCGGTAATCCCGCATTTTCCCGCCGCTTCGACATCATAGGGCGTGTCGCCGACGACGAGGACCTCGTCGGGAGCCAGGTCTATTTTCTTCAGGGCCACGGCAAAGATATCGGGGGCAGGCTTCGTGTTGGCCACGTCGTCAGCGCTCGTGCTTGCGGCAACAAGATCATGGGCATCGAGCAAGTCGAGATAATGGTCGAGTTCCGATTTGCCTGCGGACGATGCGAATACGACCGACATGCCGTCAGCCTGAACCCGCGCCAGCAGGTCATGCGCCATCGGAAACGGGCGGACCCGATTGAGGAACTTCGATTTAAAGACCGCGCCATGACTCTCACCGAGCGCATCGATGGCTTCCTCGTCAAGATCGGGCAACAGCGTCGGCACCAGCATGTCCGTCCCCTTGCCGATCTGATCATGGACCACTTGCCGATCAAAGCGGGCATCGACGCCTGCAAAGGCTTCTTCCCATGCGAGCACATGAAAATCGTTGCTGTCGACCAGAGTACCGTCAATATCGAAGAAGATTGCCTTGATTGTCATGGTTTGGCTTGAGCGAGTGGCGCGCTCGATGGTTCCGTTGGGTTAAGTTCCTGCACCATCCGGGGATGGAACTTCAGGGTCGGCCTGCTTCATCGAAGCCCGGTCGGCGATGATCGTCAAACTGATGTTGTCGGCTCCCCCGGCAGCCAGTGCTGCGCGGACCAGTTTATCGGCACTGTCCTCTGGCTGTCGCCTGTCGAGCAAGCTCAGTATCGTTGCATCGTCCACCAGATCGCTGAGGCCGTCGGAGCAGATCAGGTACAAATCGTCACTGCGCACGTCGATCGGCGTGATATCCACCGCGATCATATCCGCGATCCCTACCGCTCGGGTGATGATGTTGCTCCGGGGGTCCGCCCGCGCTTGGACATCAGTCAAGACGCCCGCATCCCTAAGTTCTTGGACGAAACTATGGTCGCGGGTCAGGCGCGTCAGGCGGTCGTCTCGCAGACGATAGACGCGGCTGTCCCCGACCCAGAAAACGAAACCACTTGCCTGTGAAATGCACAGTCCCGCGACCGTCGATCCACAAGTTACCTCTGCTTTTCGGCCCATGGCGCGTATGGACGCGTTGGCGGACTCCAGTGCTTCCCGTACTCCCTGGTCCGATGGTTCGATGGCGGAAAGCGCCGACACGACCAAAGCCGCCGCCCGATCGCCAAGGCTATGCCCCCCCATACCGTCGGCAATCGCCCACAGTCCCGATTGCGGCTGCGCGAGCACGCGGTCCTCGTTCGTTTCGCGCACGATGCCGACATGGGTCCGCGAGGCAGTCTCGAAACGGTCGATCTGCGTTGATTTGGTAACCGATCCGGTCATGATTGATCGTTTTCGAGATTTGCGGATATGGTGTCATATTCCGCTACGAAAGCGCTGTTCAGCGTGCCGTCTTCACCACCCTCGACTTGGGCGGCCAGACAGGCGTGACGGCGTTTAACCTCTTCCATCTGCACTGCCGAGCGTGATTTCAACAACGATCCCTGCCCCTCGCTTGCCTGCTCGATGGCGGCAGGATCGAATGTCTTCACCGCGAGGATCAACGACTTGTGTAAACCGGCGAACGTCGCGATCAGATGCTTTTTGATGTCCTTGAATGAGGCCTTCAGCGCAGCAGGCCCGCTGAGAAAACCATGTTCCTCGGCAAGCAGCAGGTCGAGCGCAAGTCGCTGAGTCGGAGCCCATTTAAAAGGATTATTGTTCGAACTGCCGATCGTCGTACGGGCAATCCGAAACTGCTGGCGAACCCGCTCGCGCTCAACCATCAGGTCGCCAAGACCCAGCACCATCTGGCGATAGACGGCCCCCGCGCGGCGCATAATCGCGTCGGGATCCTCATGGACGAAGGCCGATACGTCGAGTCCCGCGCCCTGACAGAACGCACCGAGAAGCGAACCATCGCCGGACAGGGGCGCTTCGTTGCCGTCGTCGTAATCGCCGGGAATATCGATCGATGTGCCCAGCGGGGGCGACAGGATGAGCGTCTGTGCCTCGCGATGCAGTTCCGCATTGTTCTGCGGGGCGGGTGCGACGACGATGCGGTACGATCCCAACACGATGCTGCTCGGTGTGTCGATCGGAACCGGCAAATTGTCGGGCAGCCGCAATTGCGTTTCGCCGTCATAAACCCCGTTTGCGCCCAGAACCGTCAGGGTCAGGCTGTGCAGCGTTGCGTCGAATTGACAATGCCGTCGCGAGATTTCGCTGTTTGGATCGGCGATCGTCCAGTCGGTGTCGGGATCGCGCCCGATCAGCAGCGATCCGGCGCGCAAGAGGCGGGCATCGATCGGCTGGATGAGGTCGCTTTCCTCGTACAGCTTGAGAATATACAAGGCAGCCATCAGGCGACTTTTTGCGTTGGGACGGCGGGTGGAGCGAAGATCACGGTCGCGTCACTGACCGCATTGTCCCTTTGCCCGGGCTGATCGCGCTCGAGAGTTTCGACAAGTTCATTGAACGTGTCGAACAGTTTCCCAATTTCATCATGCCGCCGGTGCGACAGGCGAAACGCGGTGTTACCGTCCGCCACATCGCCCAGCGCCTTGTTCAACCGGCGAAGCGGCGAGGAAAGCTGCTGGGCGGTGACGTAGCTCGCCGCCGCCACAACCAGAACGACGAAGGTCGATAGTGCGAGCAGCAACAATTCGACTGTCCGCATCGCACCGTCGAGACCGTCTCGACCGAGCATCATATCGACGCGCCCGAAATCATGGCCGGCATAGCGAACCATGCGGGTCAGCCGGAAGCCATCGGCACCGAGCATCGCGACATCCCCCGTCGCAGCGTTGGCGAGATGGCGCCCTACCAGAGCGGTCCGATTGCTGGCGCGGATGAAGCCGCGATCGTCCGCGACGGTCAGCAAATGCACATCCCCCTGGGCTGATGCCGTTTCGGCAAAAGCCTGCAACGGCAGCCAGTCTTGCTGATCGACCGGAAGGCTCGCATTTTCAGCCATCTTGACCGCGACGTTACGCGCGACGAAGTTCGTCATCGAGGAGGCGGAGGTCAGTGCCATCGTCTCAAGCGCCGAGCGCTGGCGGTCAAGGACGAGGCTGGCGCCGCCTCCAAGCGCGACCGCTGCAGTCAAAGCCAATGTCAGGGATAATTTTCCCCGCAGCGTGATACCCCGCCGCCGTACGTCGCGATCCTGACGGAGGGTGATCAATTCGAGCGCCAAAGCGTTCTTCACCGCCCCTGCACTAGCGAAACGCTCCGCAGGTTTTTTGGCGAGAAGCCGTTTGATGATGAACCGCAGTCCCTGCGGGCAGTCGGAAACCGCCTCGCCGACCGGGATCGGAGACCCTTGGGCGATTTGTATGGCGAGGCTGGCCAACCCATTCGCCGGAAAGGCAGGCTTGCCGACGGTCATCTCGTAAATGACTGATCCAAGCGAAAACAGGTCAGAGCTTTTGTCGACCGGCATCCCCATCGCCTGTTCGGGGCTCATGTAGCGCGGCGTTCCCATGATCTGGCCCACCACCGTCTTGCAAGCTTCGCGCTCACCATACGCCCCGCCGAGCGCGTCGATGCGCGCGATGCCGAAATCGAGCAGCTTTGCAGTGCGGCCACCATCGCAGATCATGATATTTGATGGCTTGATATCGCGATGAACGACACCGTGCCTGTGCGCGAAGTCCAGCGCGTCGGCGATCTGCATCGACAACGTCAACACGCGTTCGGTGGTCAGCCGCCCCTGATTTTCAAGCAGCTTGTCGAGCGGTTCGCCATCGATATGCTCCATCGCAATATACGGAATGCCATCGGACTGGCCGACGTCGTAGATGGTCGCGATATGTGCGTGTGATAGCATTCCGGCAGCGCGTGATTCAGCCAGGAAGCGCCGCACCACTTCTGGATCACCGCGCAATTCCTGCCGCAAAACCTTGATCGCGACGGAACGCTCTATGCTGGGATCATGCGCCAGGAAAACCTGCGCCATCGCGCCCTCACCGATCGGGGCGCCAAGCCGGTATCGACCGATATGCGTCATCGTTTCGCCGCCACGGTGACCTGAATGCGCACCGCCCGTGCCAGATCGCTCCGGATCGCAGGACTGGTCGGGTCGGCTGCGCTTGCCTGTCGCAGCAAGGCAACGGCGCGGTTGACCTTTCCGGTGTTCAACGCTGCAAGTCCTGCTCCACGCAACTGGACCGCGCGGCGCTTCATCTCGACGGACGTCGTCGGGCTGGCGGCTGGCTTTGGTGCCGCAAGTGGCGCGGGGTCGCGTGTCGGCTCGTCTCGGACACGCCGCGCGTTGTGCGCCGGGGCGGGAGCAACCGAGGGTGCGACCCCGGGAATGCGCAATAGCTGGCCGGCGACAAGTGCCTTTGGAACCGCCATGTCGTTATAGCGCGCCAGCAGATAAAACTTGAGACGATCGGCAAGAAAGCGCTGCGAAATGCCGGTCATCGTGTCAGTCGACTGCACCCGGTAACTGAAGTTTCGCGAGCCGAGCGCGGCAACCGGGTCGGCTTCGAGCGTCTGCATGAGCATGGCTGTACGCCGATCGGTGGGGTCGCGTTTGGCCATGACCGCCAACATCTCGCGGGCAGCCTTGACCTTGCCATCCATCAGCAGGCCGACCGCATCCTCGAATTGCACGCGATTGCTGATCGGCTGGATCATGCCCGGATGGCTTTTGGGTCCGTGCGAACACGCGGCCAGCGTCAATACGGCGATCAGCGGCAAAATGCGAAGCGAACGGGTCATGCTATTTTCTCGATAATTTTACTGTGCAGCGCGGTTGGCCCGACATCGAGCAACACCCGGACACGATCGGTGTCACGCGCGAATGCGACGAAATCGCGCGGCGTCAGGGGACGTGAAAAATAATAACCCTGGTAGAACGAACAACCATGGCGACGGAGCCAGGCATATTCGTCCCAAGTCTCGACACCCTCGGCCAGGACCTCGATACCCAGCCCCCGACCGAGCGCTATGATGCTCTGGCAGATCGCCTGGCTGTCGGCCTGATGATCGACACCCGAGACAAATTCCCGGTCGATCTTGAGCTTGTCGAACTTCAGGTTTTTCAGATAGCTGAGACTGGAATAGCCTGCACCGAAATCGTCGATGGACATCGAGATACCCAGCGCTCGCAAGCGTTCGAAAAGCGCACCAATGCCATGAGATTTGTCGGCTGCCGCACTCTCGGTCAATTCGAGTTCGAGTGCGCTGCTCGGCATCGCGTGGTGCTTCAATAAGCGTTGCACCACAGTATCGAAATCGTTGCGACCGAATTGGAGAGCCGAGAGATTTACCGCTACCTTCAGGTGATGCAGCCCGATATCGGGCCAGCGGGCGGCTTCCTCGCAGGCACTGTTGAGAACCCATAATCCGACCTCCTCGGCAAGGCCAATGGCCTCGACGATGGGGATAAAGACGGCTGGCGAAACCAGGCCATGTTCGGCGCTGCGCCAGCGCAGCAGCGCCTCCGCTCCACAGACACGTTGCTGGTCGAGCCGAATGAAGGGCTGATAGACGAGATCGAATTCGCGCCTCTCCCTCGCCAGCCGCAGGCCCTGTTCAAACGTAAATTGCTGCCGCGCAAAAGTGACTGCATCCCTTGTTTCGGCGACCTTGTCGGGCGTCGCACTCTCTATCGTCAAGTCGGCTATCGCTCGTGCCAGAAGGTCGATCGCGCTTAGACGGTCGTCTTGTTCGAAGGCAAAACCGCTGGCGAATTGGGGAAGGAGGTCGATCGTGTCCGCCGTGACGCGGTTTCGTAACGCGTAGCAAAGCGCATCGAATTCCTTGCGAGCGTCGGCGGGGGATGTCCCTGAAAACCAGATGGCGAACCGCGCGCGATCGATCTGGGCAATCGCACGATCGGATCGCACCATTTTAGAAATACGCGACGCGATTGCCTTGATCAGTTGATCGCCGCTCTGCGCATCGAATGCGCACAGCCGGTCGAAATCGGAAACCTCGATCACGCCCAGAAAACCATGGAGGTCATCGGATGCGCGCCGGTCTATCGCCTCGATCAACGCTTCGCGCGTGTCCATTCCAGTGACCGGATTGCGGTGCGAATGGCGGTGGCGCACAAGCCCCGCCTGTACGACCATCGCATCGATGGCATATCCAAGCCGGGCCATTGGTGTGGGTCGCTGCGTGCCGGCCCCGTCATCATTCACCAGGCATTGGTTGAGCTGGGCAGCCAGCACGTCGATGGATCGTTCGTGAACGATCGTCCAGCCCGACAGTGCTGCAAGGATGATCAGACTCACGAAATAGGACGATTCGGGAGCATGCTCATGCGCCAGATAAAGAATGACGCAAAAGCCAGCAGGCACGCACGCGCGGAGCAAAATGCCCACACGGTATCCGGCCTTTTTTGCTTTTGTTCCTAACGCGTTCACGGTCAACCCGACTTGCCAATTGATACCTTGGCAAACCTAGCCCCGAGTAACGAACAATCCGTTAAGCAGCTGATTTGATTATCGTTTCATATCCGGAACTTTTCGACGCAAGTTGGTCTTGCACGACCTCTCCGGCGACGCTCCATAAGCCGCCCCTAGTTGAACCGAAAACCGACCCATAACGTCCGTGGCGTGCCGAGATCGATCGATCCCGACTGATCACCCTGATTGCGCGTAATCACTGTCTCATCGAACAGATTTTCCCCGCGAACAATGATCGCGACGTGATGATTGAGACCGATTCGCGCCACAGCATCGAAGGTCAATGCATCGGGCATGACGTATTTTTGAAGGTCGTCCTCATATTGCTTGCCGACATACCGCACGGTTCCCGATAGCAACCAGTTTGCGCGGGGCGTCCAGCCCAGCGTCGCGCTGCCGACATGGCGGGGACTTTGCGCGGGAATCTTGCCATCAAGATTCGCCAATACGTTGGACTCGCGCACGACACTGTCGCTGAAAGCATAGGAGCCGTCGAACGAGAACGGTCCGCGCTTTATCTCCGCGGTAAACTCGACGCCCTTTGCGACGACGGCATCGACGTTCTGGCGCTCGCGCGAGTTGTTGCTGATAGTGCTGATGGTCACATTGGCAATGGCGTCGTTTAAACGATTATAGAAAGCCGTGACCCCGACCTTCACGCCGCGCGCCGGGGTCAGATCCACGCCGCCCTCGAACCCACGTAGTTTCTCAAGTCCCAGATTAGGGTTCGCCTGGGTCGTAACGGGAAAGACGACGAACGGGCGATAGAGTTCGTTCAGGGTCGGCAATCGAAAACCGGTATAGCCTGCGACACGAAGCGCCACGGTGTCGTTCGCCCGGAATAAGGCCCCTGCCCGTCCGGTCGCCTCGATGCCGTCGCGGTCGGCATAATTCCGGTTGAGCGTCACAACTCCCGCCGCGTTTCTCTCACGCTGGAATCCATCGGTGATCGTCCATCGGTCGCCGCGTACGCCCGCAGTCAGGACCAGCCGGCCGATCGTCCAGTCGTCCTCGACAAACAGGCCCGTCGTGCTCGTCCTGCCGCCAGCATTGCGCCGAATTGTGACGGCACCATAGGCATCTTCGTAGAGCTTCCCCTCGGCGAGGCGGGCATCAACGCCGATCCGCAGGACATGGTTCGGCCCCACTGGCGGCCTCAGCTCGATCTTGCCGCCGATACCCGTCGACGGCGTGTTACGCTGGTCGAGAGTCAGGCGGGAACTGGTGCTGCTGATGACCTTGTTGCTGAAATTGCGCCCCTGCACATAAGCGAGCGCATCGACCTGCCAGTCGCCGCGATGGATCAGGCGGACGCTGGCGTCCTGACCCTCCGACGTGCTGTCCGCGCCCTTGAACCGCAAGGTACGACTGTCGCCGAACATCAGCCCGCGAAACTGCAATTCGGTTTGCGCATCGACTGGCGCAACGGCCCGCAATCCGGTGGACCAATCGCGATATCGCGCACGAACTGTTGCCGGAACACGTTGATCGACCGGCGTGGTGAAAAAGCCGTCGCCCCGTTCGAACCGGCCGGACAGCGTGGCATAGCCCCCGCCGATGTCGGGCGAAATCGCGCCCTCCAGGCTCATGGCATCGTCGCTTCCGTAGAAGGCACTGCCCGAATAGTGAGGCAAGTCAGCGCGGGTTGCGCTGACGAGCTCGACCGTACCGGCAACCGCGCCTGCACCGAACGGCCCTGAACCGCCGCCGCGCGTAATGCGTACGCCGGACAATCGGTCGCCGGAGATCGCGGTGAACGGGATATAACCGAAGAACGGGTCCGCGAGCGGTACGCCGTCAAGCAGGACGAGTGCACGGCTCGACGCATTGCCACCGAGCGCCCGCAGCGTGACCCCCTGTGCCGATGGATTGGCGGACCGGCTGTCCGAGCGGCGAAATTGCTGGAATCCCGCTACATCCTTCAGCACATTTTCAACCCGGTCCGATGCTTCGCCGGTCAGGCGTGTGCGGTCGATCGTCGTCGATCCATAGGCCGGAGTGCCGGGGGGAAGCGGCAGGCCTGTCCCGAGCACGACGATTTCACCATTGTCTTCGGTAACCGCAGCGGGCGCAGGCGTTGTCTGGGCCAAGGCGGGAAACGGGAGCATTACGAGCAGCGGCAGGCAGCCAAGACGAAGCACGGTCAACTCAGGTCATACAGTAATGTTTCGCTCAAGGCATCGGCACCATGTTTGAGGTAGGCCCGCAAGCTGGCCGGTATTTGGCGACCCTTAGCGACATCGATGATCAAGCGCCACCGCGACGGTTCCCCTGCAACGGGATAGACGTGATGCGCGAGCAGTTGTCCGCTTCCAAGGGAAATATCGGCCTCAACCCCGCTGTCTCGTGTCAGTCCGTTGAGCGTCTTCCCCACGAAATCGGCGACGAGGCGGCGGGCATTCGGGATCGGCTCATGCCCCGGAGGCCCCGCGGTCCCGGTCCAGCAATCCACCACCCGCGCCATCGGCTGCGGCACCGGATCGGTAGCCGTCCAGTTCAGCCGGTAATCAAGCGTAAAACTATCCCCGCGTTTCGTAGGAGCCGCTGGCACCCAGAAGGCAACGATATTGTCATCGGTCTCTTTCCGGGTCGGAATTTCGTAAAGCATCACCGCGCCGTTCAGCCAGTCGCCTTTCGGCTCGACCCAGAGGTTCGGTCGTTTCTCGTAGAACGCGCCATCGTCCTGATAATCGGCAAAGCGCCGGTCGCGCTGGAGCAAACCGAAGCCGCGGGGTGTCCTGTCGACGAAGCTGTTGATCACCGGGCGCGATGGATTGACGAGCGGTCGCCAGATGCGCTCGCCCGTTCCGGTGAACAGCGCCAATCCATCCGAATCGTGAATTTCCGGGCGCCAATCGATCGATGCCTCGCGGTTGCCCTCTCCATACCAGAACATGCTCGTGAGAGGCGCAAACCCCAGCCGGGCGACATCCGAACGCAGGTGGATCGAAAGGCTGACATCCTGCACCGGCCCCGCCGCCGTCTTGCGCGACACGAAGCGGTATGCCCCGGTCACGCTTTTGCCCTCGAGCAGCGCGTACACCGTTACCACTCCGCCCGGCCCCCGTTCTAGCCAGAAGCGCGTAAATACCGGGAATTCCTCGCGACCGTCGATGCCGGTATTGATCGCCAAACCGCGCGCCGAAAGACCATATTGGTTCAGCGCGCCTGCAGTACGGAAATAGGACGCGCCCTGAAACGCCAGCCAGTCGCCAGCTTCCCCGGCGTTCATGACGCGGAAGCCGGCGAAGCCCGCTGCCGGCGTCGGCCTGCTGCCTGCCATGTCGGATTTTACTGTGAACATGTCTGGTGAGAATATGAAGGGACGCGCCAAGCCGTTTTCGACGATCGCAATTTCGACCGGCATCTGCGCCGCTTTATGCAAGGGGAACAAGCGCGTTTCGGTATCGCCGCTGCCGGGCCAGATCGCCTTGTCTGCCCGAAATTCGATGCGTCCGACATCGTCGAACGAGATCAGCTTGGCCGCGCCGATCGGCGGCACTTCCTGCCAGGGTCGGTTGGCATTTTCCAGTGCCAGGGCCTTCAGCGACTCCCAGGAAAACGGGGTGCCGCTGGACCGGGTCCGCGACGGTGCCGCGAAAGTTCTGCCGGAAGCAAGCGCGGCGGTGGCGAGCGCCACGAGCGTGTCACGGCGAGTCAGCAAGGCGCGTTTCGTGCGTCGTCGAACATCTGACCGCTATAGCCCCTTTTTGCGTGAACGTGTCCGATACGGAGCCTACCCCGTCACCGGCCCATCACACTAACCCCACGGCCTGTCGGTAGGCAAGGCAGGCGGCGAGGCGACGCGAATGGATTTGAACCTGCCATTCGCGTCGTTACCGAATTTAGAACGTGAACTTGCCGCCCAACGAAAGCACAATGGCATGAGCGTTCTGCAATTCGCCCGAAGTGAGGATTGGAGTCTGCGCCGCCGTGCCCGCATAGGCAGCGGTAACGCGGTCGACCGACGCATCCTTGAAGTCGACATAATTGGCTCCGGCATCGACCGCGATACGCGGCGAAACCTGATAAGTGCCGCCGACGCCATAGTTCCAACGGTTTGAGTCGGGAACGCGGGCATCACGCAGGCCATCCTGCGTCGGAGTCTGGCCGTGCTGGACACCGGCACGAACCGTCAGCTTCGGCGTGGCGGCATAGTCGACACCACCTGCCAGGCTCAGCGTGTTGCGATATCCTTCCGGGATCGCGGTGTTGAGCGGGGCTCCCAGCTGGATAGTGTTGAAGTTAGCCCAGGTGAACCGCGTCATCTGGCCGTTGAGCGTCAGCTGCGGCGTAACGCGTAGCCGGGCACCAACGATGATCTGAGCCGGCGTAGCGAACCGCGCTTCGACATCGGAAATCGTCATGTTCGATCCTGCGAGCGGACCGACCAGCCCGCTGACGGTCAGGTCGCCCTTCAGATGATGCTTGATGCTCGATTTATAGGCGACACCGACGGTGATGAAGTCGTTGTGCATCTGCGCACCCGCGCTCCAGCCGACGTCCCAGCCGTTGCCCTTGAGCAACTGCTCGCCATCGGGCAGCGTCGCGAGGACATTGGGCAGCTTATTGCTGAATGTCGCATATGAATATTCGACGTTCACCGCCGCACCGACGCGCAGCCAGTCGGTTACTGCAAAAGCGACAGATGGCTGGATGTCGATCGTCAGCAGCTTG
This sequence comes from Sphingomonadales bacterium, assembly GCA_028289885.1. Classification (GTDB taxonomy): domain Bacteria; phylum Pseudomonadota; class Alphaproteobacteria; order Sphingomonadales; family Sphingomonadaceae; genus Sphingomonas_O. The sequence goes on along the minus strand of JAQGKX010000073.1, from coordinate 1,771 downwards.
GTGCGATCCGCCGAATAGCGCGCCCAGCTGTCCGAATCGTAATTGGTGGTGAAGCTGTACGGCGAAGAGATGGCGAGGCCGACGGCGAGCCGATCATTCAGCGGCATCGCGAAAGAACCCGAAGGCAGGACGCCGTTGTTGATCGGATTGCTGGAAACCTGCTGGCCCCCGACGGGGACAAACGTCTGTCCGGGACGGCGGATCAGGGTGCCGCGGTTAACGACATCACCCTTCGGAAGGATGACTGCGGCCGACAGCGCAGCCTCTGCCTTTTCGATGCCGGCGATCGACGCGGGATTCCACCACAGCGACTGCGAACCGGTGTCGGCAACTTCGCCCGAGAAAGCGCGTCCAGCACCGCGAGCGGACTGTTCCTGAAGGTAGAATGCCTGCGCATGAGCAGCGCTGGCAAAGCCGAGAACGCCCGACAGCGAGGTGGCGGCGAGAACAAGGTTTTTGATTTTTGACATGATAATCCGGAACTATGAGAGGGGAAGATAGGGGCGGGGTGAATTTAGCGTACGCGCGTCCAGTTCTGCGTCTTGCAGAACGGTTTGAATACGCAGCCGCGCAGTTTCAGTTGGTTGGGGCCGAGCAGCGTAACGTCGGCACCATAAGTCTTGCCGTCTTCTGCATTGTAGATTTTGCCACCACTCCAGCCCGTGCCATCAGCCGTAAAGCCGCCGAGTATCTGAAGGTTGCGCAAGGGGCGATTGCGCAAGGCAGCGTCGCTGTTCTTGATGTCCCTGTAATCGGGATTGGTGCGCAAGGCGTCCGACGTCAGGATGCGCCCACAGATCGACGGACCGCAACGGTCGATCTCGACAATGGCGTTGTGCGTTTCGGTCTTCCAGCGACCGACCACCGCGTCACCGCCCTGCGGCGCGGCAACAGCCAGCAATAACAATGCAACCAAGGGCATTAATTTCCTCTCCAATGCCGACCTTCAGGGCCAATCGATTCAATGCAGCATTCGTTCCGCGAACCACTACGACGGGGTGATGACCTTTAGAGCCAGAGATTGACCTATAGGTTAGGTTGCGAAGTGAGACTTACCGCGCGGTCTGTCAAGCCTCAGCCCGTCTCAAAAACTATCGGCGTCCAGTGCCATCGTCGTCCGGGCACCCGATTTGATCGACAGGAACAGGGCGGTGGCCTGTGGCAGGATGCGGTCAAAGAAGAAAGCGGCCGTCGCGACCTTCGCCTTGTAGAACGCGGCTTCCTCCGTTCCGGCAGCCAGATTCGACTTGGCGATGCGCGCCGCTTTCAGGAAGGTATAGCCCATGCCGACCAGCCCGAGCAGGCGCAGATATTCGGTCGCCGCCGCCCCGGCCTCGTCCGGATTTTTCATCGCCTTGCGCGCGATTATTCCAGTCGTGAGCTGAAGTACGCCGAAATTTTGCGCCAGCGCGACGGCGAACCCCGCCAGATCGCGATCGGTCTCGCCGGCCATTTCCTCGCACAATCCCGATACCGCATGGAAAAACGGACGCATGTTCCGCCCCATGCCCGCCGTCATCTTGCGGCCGACGAGATCGAGCGCCTGAATGCCGTTCGTACCCTCGTAGATCTGCGTAATACGGGCGTCGCGAACGAACTGTTCAATGCCGTGATCGCGAATATAGCCGTGGCCACCATAAGTCTGCACGGCGAGGTTCGCAGCCTCCGAAGCGAGGTCGGTGAACAATGCCTTCACCACCGGCGTCATCAGAGCAACGAAGGCAGTTGAATCCGCCTGCACGGCTGCGTCGCTGCTGTGCTTCTCGGCATC
>JAQGKX010000070.1 GCA_028289885.1 Sphingomonadales bacterium | reverse complement strand
GACGTCCTGCTCGGCGCAAAGAACGACGTTGGCATATCGGGCATGGCATTCAACGCGACATTGCTGGTCTTGCACACCGACACGCCGGGAACCTGCGCGACCGCGACTGTCGGCAGCACGGAAAATGGCTGCAAGTTTTCGGAAAGCGCGATCGCACGGGGACTGGACCTCGCCGTCAGTGCCGGCGCGCGCGTCGTCAATATCTCGCTGGGTGGTTCACCTGCGGACGGCAATTTGCGAGCGGCGATCAATGCCGCAACCGCTGCCGGGGTCATTATCGTGATCTCGGCGGGCAACGACGGCGTCAAGACCCCTGCAATTGCCGGAAATCCCGATCCGCTGGCCCAGATCGCCATCGATCCCATCGCCCATGGCCTCGTACTGATCGCGGGCGCGACCGATTCGACACAGACTCTGGCAGATTTTTCCAATCGCGCAGGCAATAGCGCGGCCTTCTACCTCACCGCGCTGGGTAAAGGTGTCGTCGCCGTCGATAACAAGAATGTGCTGTTCCGATGGGATGGCACGTCGTTTTCGGCACCCGCCGTGTCGGGGGCGATCGCCCTGTTGGCGCAGGCATTCCCGACGCTCACTTCCGCCCAGATCATCGACCTGTTGCTGCGGACTGCCACAGACCTCGGCACTCCCGGGGTCGATTCAACCTATGGCCGCGGCGAACTCAACCTGGCGAAGGCATTTGCGCCACAGGGTGCAATGTCGCTCGCCAATACCGCTATCCCGGTATCCCTGACGACCAACGGCACATTGTCGGCGGCCATGGGCGACGCGGGCCAGGGGACCCTTGGTGCGACCATTCACGATGGCTATGGGCGCGACTATATCGTCAATCTGGGTGCGACCCTGCGTGGGGCGGCGCGCGCAAGCCGCCTGAGTGGTGGCCTCGACCTGAATGGCCATAGCGCGGCGATGGCGTCGGGGCCGACCACCATCGCATTGTCGATCTCCGACCAGAATGGCCAGCCGACCGACATCCAGCCGCTGCGCCTGTCCGGTCGTGAAGCGGATCACGCGCGCGCGCTTGCCGCCTCGATTATCACGCGGATCGACGGGCATACGCAGGTCGCACTGGGGTTTGCCCAAGGTTCGAACGGCCTGGTCGACGCTCTCACGCATCGGGGGCCACCCGCCTTCCTCGTCTCCGAAGGCGCAAGCGGGTCGCGCGGCTTCGACCTCGCTCCCAGGGGTGCCTTTGCCGTTCGCCACAAAGTTGGCGGCGTTGGCTTCATGCTTTCAGCCGAAAGCGGCGACGTGCGTTTGTGGGAGGTCGGCGAGAGCGGCCCGACGAGCGATCGTTATCGGCGTTACGGCTATGGCGACGTCGCCATTGGCATGGACGCCGCCAGGGGGCCGTTGAGCGTTGCCGGTCGCCTCTCGCACACCACCGAACGAGATACGGTGCTGGGCGCGCGCTTTTCCAGCGCGCTGGGCGGCGGCGGCGCGACAAGCTGGTATGCCGACACCAATGCGAGCCTTTCGCTTGGCGACAGCACGCGTTTCGCAGCAGCATGGCGACGTGGCTGGACGCAGGTGGCGGCGGGTCCGGTACGCTCTGGTTCGACGCTGATGACGCAGGCGATGTCGTTCGATGTCCAGCGCCGGGCCGTCCTGAAACCGGGCGACAGTCTCGCGATCCGCTGGTCCGAACCATTGCGGGTAACATCGGGAGCCTTGGCGCTGACCGGGCTCGGCACTGAAACCGTGCAATTCGCCCTTGCTCCGCTCGGTCACGAACGTGACCTGGAGGGAGTCTATGCACTGCCGATCGGTGCGGGGCAGTTCACCGGGAACGTCTATTGGCGGCAACAGCCCGGCAATTACGCCGCTGCTCCTGACGATGTGGGCGCCGCGATCAGATATTCGTTTGGTTTTTAGACGGTAAAACTCTCACCACAGCCACAGGCACCCTTTGCATTCGGATTTTCGAATACAAAGCCTGCGGTGAAATCATCCTCGACCCAGTCCATCCGGCTGCCGATCAGGTACAGGACCGAAGCGCCATCGATGAAGAACAAGCCACCCGGCGTCTCGATCTTCTCATCGAACGGCGCGGCTTCGGTCACATAATCGACCGAATAGGCCAGCCCCGAACAACCGCGTTTTGGCGTCGACAGCTTGACCCCGATCGCATCCGCCGGAGCCTTCGCCATCAAATCGGCAATCCGCTTTTCCGCGGCCGTACTAAGCGTCAAAGCAGCAGGCCGCGCGCGAACCGGCTTGGTCATAACGTCGGTCATAGCATCCCCAGTTCAAGCTTTGCCTCGTCGGACATCTTCGCCGAATCCCAGGGCGGATCCCAAACCAGATTGACCTCGGCCACGCCAACCCCGGGCACAGCCCCGACACGCATCTCGACTTCCATCGGCATCGATTCGGCAACCGGACAATTCGGCGTCGTCAACGTCATGCTGACGGTCACATGCCCCTCATCGACCTCGATCCCGTAAATCAGGCCGAGTTCGTAGATGTTCACCGGAATCTCCGGATCGTAAATTTCCTTCAGCGCATCGACAACCGCTTCGTACAAATCCCCGCCCGGCTCTCCACCAGCCAGCTTCGGCGGCTCGGCCTTCAAAAACCCGTCGAGATAGTCCTTCGTCCGCTCGCGTGGTGGCGAAACATCCTGCAAATCGACACGAGAACGCGGCGGTTGTGCGACACTTTCTACTTCTTCGATCCTGATACCGTTATCACTCATCCGAACAGCTTCCTTACCCGCTCGATACCCCGGACCAGCGCGGAAATGTCATCCGGTCCGTTGTAAACGCCAAAACTTGCCCGCGCCGTCGCGTCGATGCCGAGCGCCGCCATCAACGGCTGCGCGCAATGATGCCCAGCCCGGATCGCCACGCGCTCCTCGTCCAATATGGTGCCGACGTCATGCGGATGCACCCCCTCGACGTTGAAACTGACGATTCCGGCGGCATCCTCCGGCCCATAAAGATGGACCGAGTTCAGGTTCCGGAGTGCGTCACGGGTCTGTGCAACGAGCGCCGTCTCATGCGCGTGGATCGCGTCCAGCCCGAT
>JAQGKX010000068.1 GCA_028289885.1 Sphingomonadales bacterium | reverse complement strand
GGCGTCCCGAACGGCGCGAACATCTCGACCGCTTCGATGATCCTCGCGATCATGATCCTGCCCTATATGGCGGCGGTTTTTCGCGAACTTCTCCTGACGGTTCCGGCGCAGGTCCGCGAAGCTGGCTACGGCCTCGGCTGCACCCCCTTCGAAGTGATGAAATCGGTAACCGTCCCCTACGTCGGACAGGGAATGATTGGTGTCATCATGCTCGGTCTCGGTCGCGCTCTGGGCGAAACGATGGCGGTGACGTTCATCATTGGTAACGCGCATAGTTCCCCGAAATCGATGTTCGACTCCGGATCGACGATCGCCTCGACCATCGCCAATGAGTTTGCCGAAGCCTCCAGTCCCGAACACGTCTCGGCCCTGATCGCGCTCGGCCTCGTGCTGTTTGTCATCACCTTCATCGTGCTGGCAATCGCCCGCCTCCTCCTCGCAAGAGCGAAGCACTGATATGGCCAAGGAATTCGGCATAGCCCGCGCGCGCAACCGTCGCGTCATCAACGCCATCTTCGTCGGGGCCTGTGGCTTCGCGACCTTCATCGCACTCGGCGCGCTGGTCATGATCCTCTGGTCGCTGGTCATTCAGGGCATTGGCGGCCTCGACTCGAAAATCTTCACCGAAAGCCAGCCTGCTCCGGGTTCGGAGGGCGGCCTGTCCAATGCGATTACCGGTTCGCTGATCATGTGCGGTCTCGGCATGGTCATCGCGCTGATCGTTGGCATCCTCGCCGGAACATGGTTGTCCGAATATGGCGGCAAGACACGCTACGGCCAGGTTGTCCGCTTTATGAACGACGTGCTGTTGTCGGCACCGTCGATCCTGATCGGCCTGTTCGTCTATGGCATCCTCGTCGCCCCGTTCCACGGTTTTTCGGCACTCGCCGGTGCCGTCGCGCTGGGCATCCTCGCGGTCCCTGTCGTCACCCGCACGACCGAGGACATTTTGAACCTCCAGCCGAACACGCTTCGTGAAGCCGGCATGGCCTTGGGAGCAACCCGCGCCTTCGTCACCCGCACGATCATCTGGCGGGCAGCGGCGGCGGGTCTCGTCACGGCGGGCCTGCTCGGCTTCGCGCGTATCTCGGGCGAAACTGCACCATTGCTGTTCACCTCGCTCGGCAATCAGTTCTTCAGCGTAAACCTCAGCCAGCCGATGGCGTCGCTGCCGACCACCATCTTCCAGTTCGCCCTGTCGGCCTATGACGACTGGCGCCGCCTCGCATGGGTCGGTGCGCTCCTCATCGCTACGGCGGTTCTCTCAATCAACATCATCGGGCGCATCTTGTCCCGGGAAAGTCACCGCTGATGAACTTCGACATCCAATCCGTGGACACGGACGAGCCGGTGATGGTCGCCCCAACCGGCGAGCTCATCCTCGAAACCAAAAACCTCGACTTCTTCTATGGCAAGACCCAGTCGCTGTTCGGCGTCAATCTGCCGGTCGAACGCAACCGCATCACCGCGCTGATCGGTCCGTCAGGTTGCGGCAAATCGACATTGCTCCGTGCGCTCAACCGCATTTACGACCTGTATCCCGGGCAGCATTCCACCGGACGCGTGCTGCTCGAAGGTGAGGATGTGCTGACCGACCGCGCGAGCATCGCCCGGCTGAAAGCGCGCGACGGTGCCTGCGATGTCGTCCAGTCCAACGTCGATCTGGCCCGCCTGCGCGCGCGCATCGGCATGGTGTTTCAGAAGCCGACGCCGTTCCCGATGTCGATCTATGACAATGTCGCGTTCGGCGTGAAGTTGTACGAGCGTAAGTCGAAAGCCGACATGGACGTCATCGTCGAACGCTCGCTGACCCGCGCCGCGCTCTGGGGTGAAGTGAAGGACAAGCTGTCCGCATCGGGCCTCAGCCTTTCGGGCGGCCAGCAGCAGCGCCTCTGCGTTGCGCGCGGCATTGCCGTCGAGCCGGAAATCCTGTTGCTCGATGAGCCAGCTTCCGCACTCGATCCGATTTCGACGGCGAAACTGGAAGAAACGCTGATGGCGCTGAAATCCGATCTCACCATCGTGATCGTCACGCATAATCTTCAGCAGGCTGCACGTTTGTCGGATCACACCGGCTTCATGTTCCTCGGCAAGATGATCGAATTCGGCCCGACGCCCGATCTCTTTTCCAACCCGCGCGTCAAGCGCACGCGCGATTATGTCACCGGCCGGTTCGGCTAAGGGAGCGATTCAGATGGTAGAAGACACACGCCACACGCTCCACGCGTTTGACGACGACCTCGATGCTCTGCGCGCCTCGGTCGAGAAAATGGGCGAACTGGTCGAGGTGGCAATCGCCTCTTCCATGAAAGCGGTTGCTTCGGTCGATGTTGATGCCGCGAGCCAGATCGTCACTAAGGACTTGGTGATCGACCAGCTTCAGCTAGGCATCGAACGCGACATCGTTCGCCTGCTCGCTGTCCGCGCGCCCCTCGCCGACGACCTCCGAGACGTAGTTGCCGCATTGAAGATCGCCGGTGTTCTCGAACGTATCGGTGACTATGCAAAGAACATTGCGCGCCGCGTATCGGTGCTCGGCGATATCAGCGCGATCGATAGCCGGGGCATCGTCGGTAGCATGGGAAAATCGGTCGTCACGCTCGTTCACGACGCCGTTTCCGCCTTTGCCAAGCGCGATGCCGAAGCGGCCCGCGATATCGGCGAGCGCGACCAGCATATCGACCAGCTTTATAACGAACTGTCGCTGGCTCTCGTTGCCCAGATGATGAAGGACCCGTCCACGATCGGCGTATGTACGCATCTGTTATCGGTCGCCAAGGGTCTCGAGCGCATTGGTGACCATGCCACCAACCTTGCAGAAATGGTCTATTTTGCGGCCGTCGGCACCGAAATGCCCGAGCGGATACGTTGGCTGGCGACTGAAAAGGTCGGCTGAGCCGAACTTGGCCGATCCGGTCGAACCGGGTCGGCGGGTCTCTAAAAGATCGCCGGTGCCAGCAGCAGCAACAGCTTAACGTCGATGATCACGCCGCCGCGGCGCTTGCTGTCGACGAAAGCGGCAACGTCGGACATGGCGATCCGGTGGACAATGATGTCCTCGCCATCGATGCCGCCGCCTTGGCCGACTTTCGTCAGGCCATGCGCTCTGACCAGGGTGAAGGTTTCCGAAACCATCCCCGGCGATGAGGCGAACTTGCCGACGATTTCGATACGATCCGCCCGCCAGCCGGTTTCCTCGATCAACTCGCGACCCGCCGAAGTTGCGACATCTTCGCCCTCGGTCTCGTCACCGACCAGCCCGGCGGGCAGTTCCAGGCACCGCGCCTGCAACGGCATCCGATACTGCTCGACAAGCAGCACATGCCCATCCTGAACGGCGACGATCACCGCCGCGCCGATGTTGCGTGCGCGCCCGACATATTCCCATTTTCCGCGTCGCTTGGCCGTAATGTAGCGGCCCTGCCACATGATTTCTTCGGGTTCGTCGGTCATCACTCCAGCCCTATAATTCAATGAGCCGGTCGGGCAGTTCATCCACATCATCATCGGCGCGCGGCAAATGCGAGGCGAGAATAACGCCGACCTGTCCGATTGCAGCGATCATCCCATCGGCGATACGTCCATCACTGACTTCTCTAACGAGCGCAGCCATAGCGTCGCCCCATTCGGTGTCGGGGACGCGGCTGTGGATGGCTTCGTCCGCTATGATTTCGGCCATATGTTCGCCGAGCGAGAGATAGATCAGGATGCCGGTTCGCCCGGTCGTCCGTGCCTCGGTCCCGACCTTGAACAGTTCCAGCGCCCGCCGCCGTACCCGCCGCCGTCGGGTTGCTTTCGGTGTCAGCCACAGTCGCAATGGCATGTAATTCAGGCCATAACGGACGAGCAGGAACACCACCGCGAGCGCAACCCACAGCGTCGTCAGGACGCGCATCAGCGACGGCTCATGCACCCAACCGCCGCTCAATAGGCCGAGCAGGCGCAGATAAATATCAGGCCAAGCCGCAAATACGGCCAGCGCGACGAACGTCGCCAGCACCGCATATTGCAATCCGGCATCGTGATAGCTGTCGGACCGGTCGGCGACGATCGTGACGATCTCTCCTGATGTGCCGGATTCGGCCGCCTTGACCGCATCGCTGACCGCTTGCCGTTCGATGTCCGTGGGCCGCCGCATTACCATCCCCCCGAAGCTCCACCGCCGCCGAACGACCCGCCGCCGCCCGAGAAACCTCCGCCTCCGCCTCCGCCAAAGCCGCCCCCGCCGCCCCAATCAGAGCCGCCACCGCGCCCGCCGCCGCGCATTGCTGCGTCCAAGGCGCTCCACAGGATCACCTGTCCGATGCCGCTACCGCCACGATGGGCGCGCCCGCCGGCGCCCCGTCGCAGCAGCGGAAGGACGAAGAAGATAAAGATGAAGATCACCGGCAGAATCACACCAATGGGGATACCCGCGCCCTTTTTGCGCGTCTGCGCGGTCGCTGCCGCCATCCGTGCCTGCGCCTGATCAGGAGGCAGCTTGATCTGTTCGGCAATGGCATCAACCCCCGCGTCGATGCCGCCGGGATAATCATTCGCCTTGAAATGCGGCAGGATCTGGTTGTTGATGATGACGCCCGAATAGGCATCGGTCAGGACCGGCTCCAGCCCGTAACCAACCTCGATCCGTACCTTCCGGTCATTCGGCGCGACGAGCAGGATTGCGCCGTCGTTGACGTCCTTCTTGCCGAGCGCCCATGCGCGGCCCAGCTTGTATCCGTAATCCTCGATCGGATAGCCTTGCAGGTCGGGAATCGTTGCAACGACCAACTGGTGGCCCGAGGCAAGATTCTGCGCCTGCAACTTGGCATCGAGCGCCGCAACCTGTTCGGGCGACAAAATTTTCGCAGCATCGACCACCCGACCGGTCAGGGGCGGGAAGGTCTGGGCAAGGGCGGGCATCGCCAAAAGTCCCAGCCAGGCAACGATCCAGAGGCGCACCACAGTCATTTGATCGATCCTTGATCGGGCATGCCGATTTCGTGTGAAATTGCGATGACGCCCGCACGGATACCCCGGGGGAAGTTGCCGCTCTTGAAAGATGGCAGGATGTCTAGGTCGATAATTGCCTTGGCCTCATCGTCTCGCAAGGCTTTTGCCAGCCCGTATCCAACCTCTATCCGGACCTTGCGTTCGTTCGGTGCGACCAGCAACATGACACCATCGTTGAACCCTTTTCGCCCGATCCCGGACCGATTGGCGAGGTCGAGCGAGTATGCCTCGATAGGACGTCCATTCAGCGATGCCGTCGTGGCGACCACGAACTGGTGGTGCGTAGTCAGTTCCAGCTTTTCAAGCAGCCCGGAGATTTCGGTTGCCTGATTGATCGAAAGCAGGTGCGCTCCGTCGGTGACGCGGCTCTGGATGATTGCCGGAGCGGCGTGAACGGGCGCGTCGGCGAGCAGGAGCAGCATGAAGCCCTGCAAACAGACGCGCCATAGACGGTTTTGCACGTCGATCTGCTTAGTTGAAATCAACCTTCGGTGCGTTCTGCGCTCCGGCAGAGGTCGCGGTGTAAGTCGTCATCGGCTTGGCACCATAGAAAATCTTGGCACCGATGGCCGCGGGGAACGTCCGGATCTGCGTGTTATAGGACTGTACCGCGCCGTTATAATCGCGGATCGCGATGTTGATGCGGTTCTCGGTCCCCTCGATCTGTTGCATGAATGTCGAGAAGTTCGCCTGGCTCTTCAGCTCGGGATAGGCTTCGACGTTGGCCATCAAACGGCTGAGCGAACCGCTCAACTGGCCCTGCGCCTGCTGGAACTGGGCGACCTTGGCGGGATCGGTCAGGTCGTTGGACGAGACCTGTATTGACGTCGCCTTGGCCCGTGCCTCAATAACGTCGGTCAGGATTTTACCCTCCGAAGCCGCCGAACCCTTAACCACGGCCTGCAGATTGGGGATCAGATCGGCGCGGCGCTGGTACGATGCCTGGACGTCCGCCCATTTGGCTTTCGCATTCTCTTCGGAGGTCGGGATCGAATTGATGCCGCAACCGGCCAGTGCAACTGCCGCAATAGGGGCGATCAGGGCAAAGCGTGAAGGGAAACGCATGGGTTTGGCTCTCCGGTCTGTGTGTAGTGCGAGGTTAATACACCTGTGATGTAGGCCCGCGCAATGCGCCAATCAACCTGGCCAGAATCGAAGCAGCAATCGGGGTTGCAATCGTGGTCGTTTCGGGGGCATCCCCAATCGAGCAAAAGGGAGGAAGCGATGCTTCAGGAATTCAAGGCTTTCGTCAGTCGCGGCAATGTGTTGGACCTTGCCGTCGCGGTCATCATCGGTGCGGCGTTCGGCAAGATCGTCACTTCGCTGACCGATGACATCATCATGCCGATCATTGGAAAGCTTTCAGGCGGCCTGGATTTCTCCAGCCATTTCGTCATCCTCGGAAATATCCCGGCAAATTACACGGGGTCGCTGACCGACTATGCCGCGTTGAAGAAAGCGGGCGTTGCGTTGCTCGGCTGGGGGGAATTTGCCACCCAAGCCGTTAATTTCGTCATCATCGCCTTCATAATCTTCCTGATGGTGCGCGCCGTGAACAAGCTCACCAGGAACGAACCCGTCGTCGCTGGCGATCCTGCCGATGTCGTGTTGCTCAAGGAAATTCGCGACGAGCTTCGCGCGCGTCCCAGAATCTAGGCGCCCCAGAATTAAGCTGCAGCCAATTCGTGCGCGGTGGCACCGGCAAGGCTGGTGCCATCAAGGATGCGGGCAGTATCGTCGCGGACGATCATCATGGCCCGGCGGATGGCGCAATTCGCTTCGCTGCGGCAATCCTTGCAACGCTTGTAGGCGGTACGGCTGACGCAGGGGACGAGCGCCAGCGGCCCCTCGATCGTCCGGATGATATCGCCGAACGAGATCAGGTGCGCTGGCCGGGCAAGATGGAAGCCGCCCGACTTGCCGCGCGTCGACAACACGAACCCTGCGTTGCGCAACTCGCCGAGGATGATCTCCAAAAACTTGCGCGGGATTTCAGCCTCGGTAGCGATCCGGCTCATCGGCACGGGAGGTCCGCCCGCCTTCTCGCTGGCCAGGACAAGCATGGCGCGCAGGGCATAGCGGGAGCGTTGCGTCAACATATACTGGCTTCATAGCGTTTTGGCGATGAACGGCAAGTTACGCGCGCCAACGCGATTTCAAAGTTCGATGCGATCAGGACCTTTTCATTCGGAAAAGCTGGGCTATATTGGACGGGCTGCGGCTTCGGCCAAGGCTATGGTGATAAATGATGCCGTAAAATAGATGCAGCGGACCCGGGGGCGGTACCCGGCGGCTCCACCAAAATCAGCTTTCACGGCTGATCCTGATGGGGCCGAACTAGGATCGACGTGTATTGAAAGACGGTATTTTTGCCGGGCCTGAATGCGCCCTAAAACCGTTCAAAACGATAAGTGCCAACGATAACGAGGTACTCGCAATCGCT
>JAQGKX010000061.1 GCA_028289885.1 Sphingomonadales bacterium | reverse complement strand
ATTCCTTGCGGCTGGCGTTCGGTTTGGCGTGTTTCACCGTCGTGAAATTTCGCTTCAGATCGGCGACCATCGCGCTGTCCGCGCCGCCCGCGAAGACCTTGGCAACGAACGTGCCGCCGGGCTTCAGGACGTCATAGGCAAATTCCGCCGCAGCCTCGACCAGCCCCATCGTCCGCAAATGGTCGGTCTGCGTATGACCCACGGTATTCGCCGCCATGTCCGACAGCACAAGGTCGGGAGCCGAACCAAGCGCATCGATCAACTGACCGGGTGCCGAATCGAGCATGAAATCCATTTCGAGGATCGTCACGCCAAGGATCGGATCGACCGGCAACAGGTCGATGCCGACGATCGCAGCCTTCGGCACCTGCTTGCGAATGACTTGCGACCACCCGCCCGGCGCAATACCGAGATCGACCACGAACCGCACGCCCGTCAAAAACTTGAACCGCTCGTCCAGTTCGATCAGCTTATAGGCCGACCGGCTACGATACCCCTCCGCATGAGCGCGTTTCACATACGGATCGTTCAACTGCCGTGCGAGCCAGCGGTTCGACGAAACCGTCCGCCCCCGCCCGGTCTTGACCCGCGTTCTTGATCCGCCGCCGCCTCTGCTCATCGCGCGGAAGACGCAATGAGGGCGCGCAATATGCCTTCGCGGATACCACGGTCGGCGATACCGACGCGCGGCGCAGGCCAGATGTCGAGGATCGCATCGAGGATCGCGCAGCCCGCGACCACGAGGTCGGCGCGTTCATTGCCGATACAAGCGACCTTCGCGCGTTCAGGGACTGTTTGTCCGGCAAGGCTGGCGCTTATCGCCCGCAGCGAATCCGAAGGAACCCGCAATCCATCCACCGCCCGCCTGTCGTACACATTCAACCCCAGATGGACGCTGGCCAAAGTCGTGACCGTCCCGCTCGTGCCCAGTAGCCGTAGTGTGGACGGATCGGCAATCGTTTCCGGCGACACGAAATCGGCGATCGCCTCCGCAAAGCGTTCACGCATCCGGTCATAGGCGGCAAGGCGCCCCTCGCGGTCGGGTGCGTCGTGCGGTTCGACTTCGGACAGCGACACCACTCCCCAAGGCACACTGCGCCACGAAACGATGCGCGGCTCGGCCTCTCCCTGTTCGACGCGGACCAGTTCGGTCGAGCCACCGCCGATGTCGAAGATCAATGCTGGGCCTTCGCCGGGTTCGAGCAGCGCGTGACAGCCTGCCACCGCCAGCTTCGCTTCCTCGCCAGCGTCGATGATATCGAGCGCAATGCCGGTTTCGCGGTACACCCGGTCAACGAAATCCTGTCCGTTCACCGCGCGGCGGCAGGCTTCGGTGGCGACGGCGCGCGACAAATGGACACCCCGGCGCACCAGCTTGTCCGCGCAAACCGACAGGGCGGACATCGCGCGATCGATCGCGGCGTCACTGATCCGACCACTGCCGGCCAGCCCCTCGCCCAGCCGGACAATGCGCGAAAATGCGTCGATGATGGTGAACCCGTCGTTTTCGGCCGGGCGGGCAATCAGCAACCGGCAATTGTTGGTGCCAAGATCGAGTGCGGCGAAGGTACGGCGCGTGTTCGACCATGACTGGCGCACAAGTGCACCCTGAGCTGCCGAAGCGCCCTGATTGGCCGCACTGCCGTTCCGTGAACCACCGGAACCCTGCGGCAACGGGACGTTTACGTCCACCATGCCGATACCTTCAAAAATCACCCGCACAAGCTTGCACGCAGCACTTGGCGCGATGCTAGCCGAGTGCGGTGGATCGAGCAACAAGCGCTTCAAATCCCGTTGACTTGGAAATCCCCCCGACTTATTGCGCCCAGCGATTGCCCCGTCGTCTAATGGTAAGACACCGGTTTCTGATACCGTTTATCGAGGTTCGAGTCCTTGCGGGGCATCCAATACAGGACCGGGCGGTAACCGCCGGATTCCTATATCACTAGAACACCACGACGCTGCGGATGCTTTCGCCTGAGTGCATCAGGTCGAACCCCTTGTTGATCTCGTCGAGCGTGAGGACGTGGGTGATCATCGGATCGATCTCGATCTTGCCGTTCATGTACCAGTCGACGATCTTCGGAACATCGGTGCGGCCCTTTGCGCCACCGAACGCAGTGCCGCGCCAGTTGCGTCCTGTAACGAGCTGGAATGGCCGCGTGCTGATTTCCTTGCCTGCTTCCGCCACGCCGATGATGATGCTCGTGCCCCAGCCACGGTGGCATGCCTCTAAGGCCTGACGCATTACCGTCGTGTTGCCGGTGCAGTCGAAGGTATATTCCGCGCCGCCGTCGGTCAGCGCTACCAGATGCGCGACGATGTCGGTGACATCCTTTGGATTGACGAAATGGGTCATGCCGAACTTGCGGCCCCATTCCTCCCGGTCGGGGTTAATATCGACGCCGATAATCATGCCCGCACCCGCCATCCGCGCGCCCTGCAGCACGTTCAGGCCGATGCCGCCAAGTCCGAAAACGATGACGTTATCGCCGACCTGAACCTTGGCAGTGTTGACCACCGCGCCCACGCCAGTCGTGACGCCGCAGCCGATATAGCAGCTTGTCTTGAAGGGTGCGTCGGTGCGGATTTTGGCGACGGCAATCTCTGGCAGCACGGTGAAGTTCGAGAATGTCGAACAGCCCATGTAGTGAAAGATCGACTGGCCCTTGTAGCTGAA
>JAQGKX010000038.1 GCA_028289885.1 Sphingomonadales bacterium | reverse complement strand
ACCGCGCGCCACAGGCCGTTTTCATATTCGAGGATATTGCCGGGACGAATTTCGACCGCGTTGATCTTCATGGATTTTACCTATGGCCCGGGATGCGGGAGCGTTGGAACTTCAAAGAGCGAACGCGCGCCCTAGCGGCTCGGCGCTTTTCCGGCAAGATAGGGATATGGGTCGACCGGCGTACCCTCGTACCATTTGTCGGTCGGGGTCATGGTGTGGATGGCGAAATGCAGGTGCGGTGCCCCCGGATCGGCGTCGCCGGTACTGCCGACAAAGCCGATCATGTCACCCTGCGCGACTGCCTGCCTTTCGCGCAGGCCGTCAACATAACGGTCGAGATGCGCGTAATAATATGACTCTTTACCGTCGGCGCTTCGGACATAGATCGTGTTACCGCCGTCCTTGCTGTCGAACAATTTCTCGACGCGGCCTGCGGTCGCAGCGAGCACCGGCGTTCCCTGCGGTGCCATGATGTCGATGGCACGATGATCACGCGTGCCGCCTGCGCGAGGGTCGGTGTAAGTATCGGCCAGCGCGTTTCGCGGCACCCCGGCAACGGGGATCATCAGCGGCCCGACGTCGGCACCCTGCTCCGCGACGTCTACCGGCGCAGGCCCGTTCCACTTCCCCGGGTGAACCAGAAAAAGGAACCCGCCGACGACAACTGCCAGCAGCGTCAGGAATATCCATCCAATCCGATTCATGGCTGGAAAACGGCGGGAACCCCCGACTTGACCATCAGGGCAAGGCGCGCGGCATCCCAGTTGGTCAGCCGGATGCAGCCATGGCTCTCTGCGCGGCTGATCGTTTCGGGCGATGGTGTGCCGTGGATGCCATAATGCGGTTTGGAAAGGTCGATCCAGACCACGCCGACAGGGCCGTTCGGACCGGGCGGCAAGGTCGCCTTTTCATCCTTGTTGTCGGCATCCCAGAATAGCGACGCATTGTAGTGGAATTTCGGATTGTAGGAGATGCCCTTGATCGTCCAGTTACCGATCGGCAGCGGATCATGCGTCGAACCCATGGTTGCCGGGAATTGCGCGACGAGCTTGTCCTTGTCGTCATAAACCTGCAGCACGCTTTCGGATTTATCGACGACGATGCGCTTTGCCTTGGGCTGGATCGCGCCCACGTTCAGCGACTGCAGCGTGGCCAGCCATGTTGCATCCTTCACATCATAGGCGCGCGAGGTGGGGAGTGCGTTGGGGAAGGTCAGACGTGTCCCCACCGCAAGGCGCGCGCCCGGGTTGAGCGTCACCAGCGTAGCAGGCGTCGTATGGAAACGTTCGGCGAGCGCTTCGACGGCGTTGCGATAGGCCAGAGCAGGAAGTTTCGCCTGTTCGAGCGGGTCTTTCGGCAGCGGGTTTACGAACGGCCCGGCGAGGACATCGGCGCTAAGAGGAAGCGTTACAGTCGGACGCCAGTTGCGATAAGGATAGAGCGCCTTGAGCGTTTCACCGTCGGGCTTGCCGGTTACGGTAAGGTTATTTGCAGTCTGAAACCCTTTCAGTGCCGCGACCAGCGACTTACCGCCCATGCCGTCGAGTACACCGGGAGCGAAACCGAGTTTGTCGAGAATCACCTGGATATGGAGGATCGATCGAAGGCTGGCTTTTCAGGTGCAGGAGCTGCGGCGTGGCTGGTGGATGCAAGCAACAGTGCACCAAAAGCACCCATGATATTTGTCGCGGCTTTTCTCACGAGACCCCCTGAACCTGAACTGCGCTTATGCAACGCGCGGTTCGAGGTTTCGTTGCGGGGTAAACGCCGGATGCGCCCTGACGCAGAAGCGGCAAAGCCCTTAACGGCCCGTGAAGGGATGCCGCATCACTTCGGCGAACGCACGGACGCGTTCAGCAGGATCGCCGGTCCAGATTGCACTGCTGACGGCCAGAAAATCCGCGCCCGCCTCGACCAATGGCCGCGCATTTTCGGGCGTGATCCCACCGATCGCTACACAGGGGGCCCCGAACAAAGTCTGCCACCACGTCAGAATCGCGGGATCTGGGTGTGGCGACGCCGTCTCCTTGGTCGTCGTAGGGTAGAAGGCCCCGAACGCGACATAATCCGCGCCCGCTTCGCCCGCTTCCATCGCGAGGTGACGACTGTCATGACAGGTCACGCCTATTTGCGCTTCCTTGCCGAGGATTTCGCGCGCCTCACGCGGGTCGCCATCATCCTGCCCGAGATGAACGCCGTCGGCACCAAGCCGTTTGCACAGGCCGATGCTGTCGTTGATGATGAACGCGACTTCGACATCGGCGCACGCCCGCTGCAACGGCGGCGCGAGTGCGGCGATGGCATGGTCGTCAATGCCCTTCAACCGAAGCTGAAACGCAGCGACCGATCCTTCGCCGAGCGCCCGGATGAGCTGTTCGGTGAACGACGCATCGATCACCGGTGGCGAAATCAGGTATAGCTGACACGCGGGCCGCCGCTCACGCGCAAAACGCTCGCCGAAATCGGCTCCAAGCGGCGGCAGGTCGTCTTCGTTCGAAAGGTTGGACGAAATGTCGGGAATTACACCTCGCCCTTGTAGATAGTGATGATCTTTTCCAGCATCGCCAGCGCTTCGCCGCGCGGACGCTGGAAGGTGTTGCGACCGATGATCGAACCATTGCCGCCACCATCGCGGATGTCGCGCGCATCCTGATAAATCGCGTCGGAACCCTTCGATGCTCCGCCTGAGAACACGACGATACGGCGACCGGCGAAGCTCGACTGGACGACATGGGCAACGCGCTTGGCCTGCGTGGACCAGTCGCCGTCCTTATAGGCAGCCTTGGCGTCTTCCTGCTCGATATGGTCGGTGGGCAGCTTCACCTTGATGATGTGTGCGCCAAGCAATGCCGCCATATGTGCTGCATAGGCACCCACATCGAGCGCGAGTTCGCCTGCCTTGGTCAGCTTGCCACCGCGCGGGTAGGACCAGATCACGGTTGCGATACCGACCGCCTTGGCCTGAGCCGAAAGCTCGCGGATTTCCTCCATCATCTCGAACACATCGTCCGAGCCGGGATAGATGGTGAAGCCGATTGCCGAACATCCAAGACGTAGCGCGTCATCAACGGTGCCGGTAACAGCCTGATCGATCGCGGAAGCCCATGAGTTGGACGAGTTGACCTTCAGGATCGTCGGGATCTGGCCGGCGAAAGTGTCTGCACCTGCCTCCAGCATGCCGAGCGGCGCGGCATAGGCCGACAGGCCCGCGTCGATGGCAATCTGATAGTGATAATGGGGATCATAGGCAGGCGGGTTGATCGCAAAGCTGCGCGCCGGACCGTGTTCGAAACCCTGATCGACGGGCAGGATCAACAGCTTACCCGTTCCCCCGAGTTTTCCCTGCATGAGAATGCGCGCCAGATTGCCCTTCGTACCCGGATTGTCGGATTCGTAGTTCGCCAAAATGGCTTTGACAGTCGGCGTCATCATATTTCCTCGATATTTAGATAGTTTCAGCGCAACTAGCGAATAGAATGCTGCACCGCAATGTTCGGTCGGCCCACCCGTTCAGCTTCGGGACAACGCGGCAACACCAGGAAGGATGCGACCCTCCATCCATTCGAGGAAGGCACCGCCCGCGCTCGATACGAATGTGAAGTCGTCGGCACAACCCGCTTGGTTCAGGGCAGAAACCGTGTCGCCCCCACCAGCAACCGAAACCAGCGAACCGTCGCGGGTCAGCGCGGCAGCGGTGCGCGCGAGAGCGACCGTCGCGGTATCGAATGGCGGTGTCTCGAAAGCGCCGAGTGGGCCGTTCCATACCAATGTGCGACAGTTTTTCAGGACATCGCCGAGTGCTTCGACGGCGGCCGGGCCGACATCGAGGATCATCTCGTCGGGGGCGACTTCGTGGACGTTGACCGTGCGGACAGGCGGGTTGGCGCGGAATTCTTTGGCGACAACGACATCGTACGGCAGGTGGACGGTGCATCCGGCTTTTTCTGCGGCGTCGAAAATGCGATTGGCGGTGTCAACCAGATCGTGTTCGCAAAGCGATTTGCCGACGTCGACGCCGCGCGCGGCCAGGAACGTGTTGGCCATGCCGCCGCCGATGATCAGATGATCGACCTTTGCGACGAGATATTCGAGGACCGCGAGCTTGGTCGAAACCTTCGCGCCACCGACAACTGCCGCGACGGGGTGTTCGGGGTTGCCAAGCGCGTTTTCGAGCGCGTCGAGTTCAGCTTCCATGGCGCGACCAGCAAAGGCTGGCAGGACGTGGGCAAGGCCCTCGGTTGAGGCGTGGGCACGGTGCGCGGCGGAAAAGGCGTCGTTGACGTAGAAATCGCCCGACTTCGCCAATTCAGCAACGAATGCCAGGTCGTTGGTTTCTTCACCCTCATGAAACCGCGTGTTTTCGAGCAAGGCAATCGCGCCGGGCTGGAGCAGCGAGAGCGCCGATGCGACGCTTTCGCCGATGCAATCGCTGACGAACATGACCTCGCGACCGAGCAGGCTGGACAGGCGATTCGTCATCAACGCAGTGGACAGACGCGGGTCGCCGCCGGGACGCGGACGCCCGATGTGAGTCAGGACCAGCACGATTGCGCCAGCATCCGACAGTTCGGCCAACGTGGGAACAGCGGCTCGTAACCTGCTGTCATCGGTGATCTTTGCACCGTCCATGGGCGCATTCAGATCCTCTCGAACGAGCACCCGCTTGCCCCGGATATCGCCAAGCACATCGCCGATGTCGTCGAGAGTCCTGAATGCTTTCATGGTCAGATCAACTTGCCGATAGCGCCTGCGGTATCGACCATGCGGTTCGAAAAACCCCATTCGTTATCATACCAGCTGACCACGCGGACGAGCTTGCCGCCGATCACTGCGGTTTCGAGGCTGTCGACCGTCGAGGATACCGAATTGTGATTGAGATCGATCGAAACCAGCGGCTCGTCGGTATAGGCGAGGATGCCGACCAGCGGGCCTGACTCGGTCGCTGCCTTGAGGATCGAGTTGATCTCTTCCTTGGTCGTTTCGCGGCCGGGAACGAAGGTCAGGTCGATAAGGCTGACGTTTGGCGTCGGTACGCGAACCGCCGAACCGTCGAGCTTGCCCTTTAGTTCTGGAAGCACTTCGCCGACTGCACGGGCAGCACCGGTCGTCGTCGGAATGATCGACATGCCGGCAGCACGGGCCCGGCGCATGTCGGGGTGGATCTGGTCGAGGATTTTCTGGTCGTTGGTGTAGGCGTGGATCGTCGTCATCAGGCCATGTTCGATGCCGACCGTGTCATTCAGTACCTTTGCAACGGGTGCGAGGCAGTTGGTCGTGCATGATGCGTTGGACACGATAACGTGTTCCGAAGTCAGCTTTTCATGGTTGACGCCGAACACGACAGTCAGATCCACGCCCTTGCCCGGAGCCGAGATCAGGACACGCTTTGCACCGGCGTCGAGATGCTTCTGAGCATCGGCGCGGTCGGTGAAAAACCCTGTGCATTCAAGGGCGATATCGACGCCGTTCGCAGCGTGTGGCAAGTTGGCGGGGTCGCGCTCTGCAGTAACCTTGATGCGTTTTCCGTCAATGATCAGGTCGGTGCCGTCTGCTGTCACGGTGCCGGGATAGGCTCCGTGGACAGAGTCACGCTTGAACAGCATGGCGTTCGACTTGGCGTCGGCGAGGTCGTTGATCGCAACGAGTTCAAGACCGCAATCTGGCTGTTCGAGGATGGCACGTGCAACAAGACGACCGATGCGTCCGAAACCGTTGATCGCAACTTTAACCGTCATGCTGATGTATTCCCTTCGAGTTTAGCCAAAATCTGTGGCGTGATCGCGTCCGCGGTCAGGCCGAAATGCTTATATAGGTCTTCAATTGGTGCCGACGCGCCAAAGCCGTCTACGCCGAAGCGCAAGCCGTTCTGGGTGTAGCGTTCCCAACCGAAAGTCGTTCCCGCTTCGATCGAGACGCGCAGTGGACCTTCCGGCAACACTTCGTCGCGATAGGCTTGCGACTGCGCCTGAAAGTTCTCCCAGCTTGGCAGCGACACAACGTCGGCACCGATGCCATGTTCCTCGAGGCGATCGGCGACGTCGATTGCAAGTGCCACTTCCGAACCCGTTGCCAGCAGGATCACCCGGCGCGCCGCATTGGCGCTTCGAAGCTGATACCCACCCTTGGCGCACAGGTTTTCCGCAATGTCGATACGGACTTGCGGGAGGTTCTGACGTGAGAGAGCGAGAAGCGACGGTCCATCGGTCCGCGCCAGCGCCAGCGCCCAGCACTCCGCGACCTCGATCGCGTCGCATGGGCGATACACGTGCAGGTTGGGGATGAGCCGCAACGACATGACATGCTCGACCGGTTGATGGGTCGGCCCATCTTCGCCGAGACCAATCGAGTCGTGCGTCATCACGTAGACAACGCGCGTCTGCTGAAGTGCCGAAAGCCGTATTGCGCCCCGGCAATAATCGGAAAAGACGAGGAACGTGCCGCCATAGGGGATGATCCCGCCGTGCAGCGCCATGCCGTTCATTGCCGCGGCCATGCCGAATTCACGAATGCCGTAGTAGATGTAGCGTCCCGAATAATCGTCCTTGGTCAGCGGCTTGGTGGACGATGTCTTGGTGTTGTTGGAGCCCGTAAGATCAGCCGATCCGCCGATCGTTTCAGGCATCGCCTCGGTGATCGCACCAAGCGCCATCTCGGACGATTTGCGCGTCGCGACGTTGGCGGGCTTGGCGAGCAGGCCTTCCATATAGGTCTGGATCGCCGGTGCGCCCGCGATGTCGCCCTTCATACGGCGTGTGAACTCGGCGGCGTTGGCATCGGACGCCAGACGCGCTTCCCACGCGACGCGAGCTTCCGCGCCACGGCTCCCGAAGCTGCGCCATTCCTGCAAAATGTCGGCGGGGATGACGAACGGCGCATCGGGCCATTCAAGCGTTTCGCGAGCTGCGGCAATTTCCACGGCTCCCAGCGCAGCACCGTGCGTTGCGGACGTACCCTGCTTGTTCGGCGCGCCCTTTCCGATGATCGTCCGGCAAGCAACCAAAGTTGGTCGCGGATCGGCAACCGCAGCATCGAACGCCAGCGCAATATCGGCTGGATCATGACCGTCGCAGCTTTCGACATGCCACCCGCTCGCACGATAGCGCGCGGGGATATCTTCGCTGGTCGACAGGCTGGTCGCGCCGTCGATGGTGATCCGGTTATCGTCCCACAGCACGATCAGGCGACCGAGGCCGAGATGCCCGGCAAGCCCAACGGCTTCATGGTTGATCCCCTCCATCAGGCAACCGTCGCCCGCTATCACCCAGGTGTGGTGGTCAACCAGTGCGTCACCGAAAACGGCGTTCAGATGGCGTTCCGCGATGGCCATGCCGACTGCAGTGGCAAAACCCTGACCAAGCGGCCCGGTTGTCGTCTCGATCCCGGCGAGTTCGAAATTTTCCGGATGGCCAGCACAGGGGCTGTTTATCTGGCGGAAATTCCGAATGTCCTCGATGGTGGGAGACTCATAGCCGGTCAGGTACAAAGTGGCGTAAACCAGCATCGATCCATGCCCCGCCGACAGGACGAATCGATCGCGGTCCGCCCATTTCGGTGCCTTTGGATCGAATTTCAGATATTTGGAAAACAGGACCGTCGCCACATCGGCCATGCCCATTGGCATGCCGGGATGGCCCGAATTGGCCGCTTCCACCGCATCCATGGCAAGTGCACGGATGGCGTTGGCGAGTCTGCGTGGTGTCACGCTCATTATGTATCGCACCCCGTTGGCGAGTCGCTCAGATGCGACGGCGCGTTCATTTGTCGCGGGGGAGCGCATTGGTCAACTTAAGCGAGGCCCGTTGGCGTCTTGTCGGACGGGTTTGCCATGCTATTCATGGCGAATATGACCGACAATTCACTGACTGCACAGCTAGCAAGAATAAATCTCGCCCTTGCCCGGATCGAAGCGGTGGCGGCGCGTCCACGGGTCCCGGCGATGCCCGACAGCGACTCACGCTATCAGGCGTTGCGCTCTCGCACGCAGGCCGCGTTGGCGAGCCTGGAGACCGTCATCGCGCAGATCGGTCCGAGCGGAAGGGCGAACTGATGGCAGAAGTCGATCTGAAAGTCGGTGGCCGTAGCTATATGATCGCGTGTCGCGACGGGGGCGAAGAACATTTGCGCACGCTCGCCAAGCACGTCGATCGCAAGGCGGAGGAGGCCCGCGCCGCAGTGGGTGGCATGAACGAGGTCCGGCAAATGCTGTTCGCGGCGCTGTTGCTGGCCGATGAGTTTGCCGAGCAGGCGGCGGGTGTTCCGACCGCGCCCGTCGACTCCGAAGTGGTCGCAGCGCTGGCAAAATTAGCCGACCGAATCGAGAGTGTTGCCGATGCACTTGAGAGTGGCCCAATTAACGCCTAAGTTAAGGATGGTGGGCACTGCCCGACACGAGCTCGTAGAAAATCCCTGAGGCGATTCATCTTCCTAGGGAGCTGTCCCTGATCAGGCCCTGGCCTGCTTATATGGTTCCCACCTGACGTAACTGGCGTCAGA
>JAQGKX010000030.1 GCA_028289885.1 Sphingomonadales bacterium | reverse complement strand
GCCCGGCCGCCTGCGCCCGCGGCGGGTGGAGGCATTGCTCGAATTCCTGACAGAGTCTTTAATGTCGCACTCTTTTGTTAAAGCCCTTTAAGTGGAAATTAACCTTTTCCCTTCATTCGTCGTTTGGTTAATGAAGTGCGTCGCGGTCGAAACAGGCTGGCGGACGACAGGGTAGCAACAAGGGATTTTCGCCGATGCGTGTGCTGTTGATCGAAGACGAGCCAACGACGGCCAAGGCCATCGAACTGATGCTCTCTGCCGAAGGCTTCAATGTCTACACAACCGACCTTGGCGAAGAAGGCCTCGATCTCGGCAAGCTGTACGACTATGATATCATCTGCCTCGACCTGAACCTGCCCGACATGCACGGTTACGACGTGCTGAAGAAATTGCGCGTTGCCAAGGTCGCGACGCCGGTCCTCATCCTGTCGGGTATCAGCGAGATGGACTCGAAAGTCCGCTCGTTCGGCTTCGGGGCCGACGATTATGTGACCAAGCCGTTCCACCGCGACGAACTTGTCGCCCGCATTCACGCCGTCGTCCGTCGTTCGAAGGGGCATAGCCAGTCGGTCATTCGCACCGGCAAGCTGGCGGTCAACCTCGATGCCAAGACCGTCGAAGTCGATGGCAGCCGTGTCCACCTGACCGGCAAGGAATATGCAATGCTCGAACTGTTGAGCCTGCGCAAAAGCACGACGCTGACCAAGGAAATGTTCCTCAACCACCTTTATGGCGGCATGGACGAGCCAGAACTCAAGATCATCGACGTCTTCATCTGCAAGCTGCGCAAGAAATTGTCGCTGGCGTGCCAGGGTGAGAATTACATCGAGACCGTCTGGGGCCGCGGCTACGTCCTGCGCGATCCCGAGGATGCAACGGCCAGCGTGCCCATAGCCCAGGTCGCCTAAAAGCCCTCTCGATTTCCTGTTCAAAAAGCCGGCGGCAGCAATGCCGTCGGCTTTTTTGTCGCGCGCGACAAAATGTCCTTTCCGCCTCTTGTGCGTCGCATCAAAGCAACGCAGTCTGCGCGGTAATGAAACCAAAAGCTTTCGACGAGATTTGGGGGAAAAGCAGCGGTGACGCCCCGCGCGCTGCCTTTGCCTCTTTGGCGCGGTGGATGGGCGAAACGCCCATGAATGAACTCGATCGGCGCCAGAAGTCCGCCGAAGCGACCTTCCGGCAGCTTGGCATCACCTTCAATGTCTATGGGGACGACGACGCGGGCGAACGGATCATTCCGTTCGACATCGTGCCCCGGGTCTTCACGGCGGGTGAATGGTCGCGGCTGTCGGCTGGGCTGGTCCAGCGGGTCGAAGCGATCAACGCCTTCCTGACCGACATATACAGCGAACGCCGGATCATCGCGGAGGGGTTGCTGCCCGCCGACATCGTCCTGACCAATCCGCAGTTCCGGCCCGAGATCGTTGGTTCGGCACCCCCGCATAATATCTGGTCGCATATTTCGGGCATCGATCTGGTCCGCACCGGGCCGGATGATTTCTGGGTTCTCGAAGATAATGCGCGCACCCCGTCGGGCGTGTCGTACATGCTCGAAAACCGCGAGGCGATGCTGCGCCTCTGCCCCGAACTCTTCCGCCAGTATAATGTGCGACCGGTGGACAGTTACGGCGATATGCTGCTCGAAACATTGCGGTCGGTTGCCCCGATCGGCGCGGGATCGGACCCGGTTTGCGTCATCCTGACTCCGGGGCGGTTTAATTCGGCCTATTACGAGCACAGCTTCCTTGCCGACAGCCTTGGCATCGAACTGGTCGAGGCGGTCGATCTGGAGGTCGATGACGATTTCGTCTGGATGCGCACGATCACCGGCCGGGTGCGCGTGGACGTTATCTACCGCCGGGTGGACGATGATTACATCGACCCGCTGGTGTTCAAGCCCGATTCGATGCTGGGCGTCCCCGGCCTGATCGCGGCCTATCGCGCCGGCCATGTTGCCATCGTCAATGCGCCCGGGACCGGCATCGCGGATGACAAGGCGATCTATAGCTACATGCCCGAGATCGTGAAATTCTATGCCGACGCCGAACCCTTGCTGCCGATCGTCGAGACGTGGCGCTGCCGCGAGCCACAGGCGCTGAAATATGTCCTCGATCGCCTGCCCGAACTTGTCGTGAAGCTGGTTGACGGGTCAGGCGGCTATGGCATGCTCGTCGGTCCCACCGCTACAAGCCAGGAGATCGAAACCTTCCGCGCCGCGCTCATCGCCGAGCCGCATCGCTATATAGCGCAACCGACCTTGGCGCTTTCGACAGTACCCACGCTGACGGACAAAGGCGTATCCCCCCGCCACGTCGATTTCCGGCCGTTCGTGCTAACCGGCACCAACGGCGTGAAGATCGTCCCCGGTGGCCTCACTCGCGTTGCCCTGAAAGAGGGGTCGCTGGTCGTCAATTCCAGTCAGGGCGGGGGCACGAAGGACAGCTTCGTCCTCGCCGACGATGGGGAGGGGGTGTAATGCTGAGCCGCACCGCCGCATCGCTTTATTGGATGGGTCGCTATGTCGAGCGCGCCGAGTTCACCGCGCGCCTTGTCGAAGCCACGGTGCGACTGGATGCCCTGTCGACCACGCCTGCCGGGGAAGCGGCATGGGCCAGTGCCCTGATGGTCATCGATTCGGATGCCGAGTTCGCCGCCACCGGCGAGAAGCTGACCCCACGCAACGTCGCCCGCTTCCTGACGCTATCGACGACGCATCCGGGTTCGGTGGTCAGTTGCCTCGACAAGGCGCGCGACAATGCCAAGGCCGTCCGCACCGCGCTGACGCGCGAGGCATGGGCAACGATCAACCGCGCGTGGTTGTTGTTCCACGGTCGCACCAGCCCCGGCGACACGCAGGCGACGCTCAATCTGGTTGACGAGGCGCAGGCCGAAACGCGGGGGTTCGAAGGTGCCATCGGTCGCATGATGCGTAATCCCTCGTCATGGTTCATCCGGCTGGGCGCGACGATGGAGCGCGCCGACAATACCGCGCGCCTGCTCGACGTGAAATATCACATCCTGCTGCCCGAGGGCGAGGTTGTCGGTGGCACCGTTGATCGCGACCAGTGGACGACGATCCTGCAGACCGTGTCCGCCGTAAACGCCTATCGCTGGCTGTATCGTGAGGGGTTGAAGCCGTGGTTCGTCACCGAACTGCTGATCCTGCGCCGCGAACTGCCGCGCTCGCTCGCCGCCAGTGCGGAGGAGGTCGTCCAGCATCTAAACGCGCTGGGCAAGCAGACCGGGTTTCAGGGCGAGGCCGACCGGCTGGCACGGTTGCGCCATGCGCGGCTCGGCCATACCAAGGTGGCGACGATCGTGGAGGACGGCTTGCACGAGTATCTCGAAAACTTCATCGATGAAAATGCGGCGCTGAGCAAAGCCATCGCCCGCCAGTTCAAGTTCTACTGATGCGCCTCTCGATCGACCATCACAGCACCTACACATTCAGCCAGCCGCAGGCGCGCGTCGTGCAGCTATTGCGGGTGACGCCGAACGACTATGCCGCGCAGACCGTCATCGACTGGCGGATCGACGTGGATTGCGACGCCCGGTTGCGCACGGGGCTTGTGGGTTTCGGCATTGCGACGACGATGCTGTATGTCGATGGGCCGATCGAGCTTATTTCGATTACGGTCCG
>JAQGKX010000006.1 GCA_028289885.1 Sphingomonadales bacterium | reverse complement strand
AGGTCTTGTTCCCTGTTCGTCGGGTGGTCTTCAAAAGCGGCGATTAACCCGCCTTCTTCGTCTCGTCCACCGGGTAGAATGTGTAGCTCAATGTAATTTCAGAGATATCGTTCGCATCCGGGTCCTTCAGGATTTTCGGATCGACGTAAAAGATGACCGGCATGCGCACCGTCTCGCCCGGCTGCAGGGTCTGCTGCGTGAAGCAAAAGCACTGGATCTTGGTGAAATACAGGCCCGCGGTCACCGGCGTGACGTTATAGGTTGCGGTGCCGGTGATCGGACGGGTGGAGTTGTTGGTGGCCGTGAAGAACGCCATGTTGCGCGCGCCGATCGTGACGGTCTGCAGCGGCGTCTCGGGTTTGAATGCCCATGGCAGCGACGGCGCGTGATTGGCGTCGAAACGAATCTGGACGGTCTTGCCATCGACTGCGCCCGGCGTCTCCCCATCGGCTGAGCGTTGCGTCGTGCCATTCAGGCCAGTCGCGACGCAGAACAACCGGTAAAGCGGAACGGCTGCGTACCCGAGGCCGAGCATTGCCAGCCCTGCAAGCGCCGCAAAAAGAGCGGTCCGTCTGCGGGCGTCGATGGCCAGTCCGCTCATCAACTCAATCGTGCGATCGTGATGAAATAGAACAGGATGACCACGCCGACGAGAATCACGCCGGTAACGATCGAACGCGACTTGCGACGGCGGTCGAATTCTGCCCGGTCGAAGTCGGGGTCGATCATATGAACTTGTCCACCAGCAGCGCGCCGAACAGCGCGAAAAGATACAGGATCGAGAATTTGAAAAGCTGGCGTTCGGGCTTCATCGCCGAATCGCTGGTCCGCCTGGAAACGCGGAAGGCGAGCCACGCGAAGACCGTGGTCAGCAGGATTGCCGCGACACCGTAAACCGGCCCCGTCATGCCGAGCGCCCACGGAGCCAGCGCACAGAGCGCCATCGGCAGCGTGTAGAGCAGGATCTGGCGGCGGGTTGCGCGTTCGCCCGCGACGTTGGGCATCATCGGCACGCCGGCCGCGCCGTAATCGGCCTCCATGAACAGGGCCAGCGACCAGAAGTGTGGCGGGGTCCAGAAGAAGATCAGTGCAAACATCAGCACTGGCAGCAGCGAGACCTGCCCGGTTGCGGCAGCCCATCCGATCAGCGGCGGAAACGCGCCTGCCGCACCGCCGATGACGATGTTCTGCGGCGTCCGGCGTTTCAGCCAGACGGTGTAGATGATGACGTAGAACAGGATCGAGCCGAGCAATATACCCGCCGCCAGCCAGTTGAGTGCAAAGCCCATCGTCAGTACGGCAAACCCCGAAAGCCCGACACCGAAGTGCAGTGCCGACTGCGCATCCATCCGGCCATCGGGAAGCGGGCGTTTCATCGTACGCTTCATCAACGCATCGATGTCGGCCTCATACCATTGGTTGAGTGCGCCCGAAGCACCGGCGGCGAGTGCTGTACACAGGATCGCGGTGAAGGCGAGCGCGGGTGGAAGCGAGACCGGGGCCAGCGACATGCCGATGATGGCAGTATAGACGACAAGCACCATGACGCGCGGTTTCGTCAACGCAAGGAAATCGCGCCATTCTGCCGGGAGCACCGGGGACTGAACTGTCGTTGTCGTGTTCATTTTACAGCTTCAATGCCCTCCCCGCATGACGCGGAGAGGGTTGAGGGTTATCGCGTTACCCGATCCGGGGCAGCGTTTCGAACTGGTGATACGGCGGTGGGCTAGGCAGCGTCCATTCGAGCGTCGTTGCGCCTTCGCCCCATGGGCTGTCCCCGGCAGGCTTACCGCCGAACAGCGACCAGAACAGGTTGATGAAGAACACGCCCATCGACACCGCCATGATCGCATAACCGATCGAGGCGACATAGTTCCAGTACGACAGCGCGTCGGTGTAATCCGGAATACGACGCTGCATGCCGTCCAGCCCCAGGAAGTGCATCGGGAAGAACAACACGTTCACGCCGATGAAGAACATCCAGAAGTGGATATGGCCGAGGGGTTCGTTGAGCATCTTTCCGCTCATCTTCGGGAACCAGTAGTAGAAACCCGCGAACAACGAGAACACCGCACCCAGCGACAGCACATAATGGAAATGCGCGACCACGTAATAGGTGTTGTGCATGTAGGTATCGATACCCGCGTTGGCGAGCACGACACCGGTCACGCCACCGACGGTGAACATGAAGATGAAGCCCAATGACCACATCATCGGCACCTTGAAGCTGATCGAACCGCCCCACATCGTCGCGATCCACGAGAAGATCTTGATGCCGGTCGGAACCGCGATGACCATGGTTGCGGCGGTGAAGTAGAGCTTCACGTTACCCGACAGGCCGCTGGTGAACATGTGATGCGCCCAGACGATGAAACCGACCGCACCGATCGCGACCATCGCATAAACCATGCCGAGATAGCCGAAGATCGGCTTTTTCGAGAAGGTCGAGATGATCTGGCTGACCATGCCGAAGCCCGGCAAAATCATGATGTAGACCTCCGGGTGACCGAAGAACCAGAACAGATGCTGGTACAGCAGCGGATCGCCGCCACCGGCGGGATCGAAGAAGGTCGTGCCGAAGTTACGGTCGGTCAGCAGCATCGTGATCGCAGCAGCAAGCACGGGAAGTGCGAGCAACAGCAGGAATGCGGTGACGAGGATCGACCAGACGAACAGCGGCATCTTGTGCAGGGTCATGCCCGGCGCACGCATGTTGAAGATCGTCGTGATGAAGTTGATCGCGCCCAGAATCGATGACGCACCCGCCAGATGCATGGACAGGATCGCCATGTCCATTGCAGGACCCGCCGAACCCGTCGTCGAAAGCGGAGGATAAAGAATCCAGCCGACGCCCGCACCGTTACCAGTGCCGCCCGACACGAAGGTCGAACCGAGCAACAGCGAGAAAGAGGGCACGAGCAGCCAGAAAGACACGTTGTTCATGCGCGGGAACGCCATATCCGGCGCTCCGATCATGATCGGTACGAACCAGTTGCCAAAGCCACCGATCATCGCGGGCATGACCATGAAGAAGATCATGATGAGACCGTGCGCGGTGATCAGCACGTTCCAGAGGTGATAGGCTTCGTCGAGGCTTTTACCGGTACCGACCCATGCGGTCAGATACTGGATGCCGGGATGCGCGAGTTCGAGGCGCATCATGCCCGAAATCGTGCCGCCGATGATCCCTGCGAAAATCGCGAAGATCAGATACAGCGTGCCGATGTCCTTGTGGTTCGTCGACATGAACCAGCGGGCAAAGAAAGCGGGCTTGTGGTCGGCATCGTGATGATGGTCGTCCGTATGCGCCTGAAAGGCGCTGGAGTTCGGGGTGAGGGCGATATCGGTCATTGGCTTAGCCCTTGGTCGCTGGGGCGGCGGCAGGCGCCGGAGTTGTGGTCAAAGCGGCGGTCGTTGCCGGAGCAGCAGCCGCGGCCGGCTTGGCACCCTTTGGCACGCCACCGTGAGCGGCTACCCATTGCGCGAAGTCGGCGGGGCTGACGGCCTGCACGGTGATCGGCATGAAGGCGTGGCGCGCGCCGCAGATGTTGTTGCACTGCCCGTAATAGACGCCGATTCGATCGACGGTGAACGACGCTTCGTTGATGCGGCCGGGGACGGCATCCATCTGCGTCCAGAACGCAGGGACATACCAGGCATGGATGACGTCGTTCGATGTCGTCAGCAGGCGGATCGGCGTACCGACCGGCACCACGACGCGGTTGTCGACGGCCAGCAGGCGCGGCTCGCCATTCGCCTTTGCCTGCGCATCGGGCAGCATGTTGGACACGACTTCGAAGCCGCCGTTATCGGGATATTCGTAGGTCCAGTACCACTGGTTACCGATGGCCTTGATCGTCAGCGCTTCCTTGCCGACAGGCTTGTATTGCGCGGCGAGCAGGCTGATCGACGGAAAGACGATGATCAGCAGGATCAGCACCGGTGTCAGCGTCCAGATCACTTCGATCAGCGCGTTGTGCGACACTTTCGACGGGATAGGATTGCCCTTGCGACGGTAACGGTACGATGCCCAGAACAGCAGGACCAGGACAAAAATGCTGATGACTGTGATGATTGGCATCAGCAGCGCATTATGCATCCAGATGGCGCGCTTGCCGATCGGGGTAACCTGCTGCTGGATTTCGTAACCGCCGGGAACCGGCTGGCCAATCGTTGGATCCGGCGCAGTGCGGGCGATGTCCGCAACCTTTGGCGCAGCAGGAACAGCCGCTGCCGGTTTCGAATCGGCTGTGGGAACCGCGATCGTTGCAGGCGGTGCCACTGCTGGCACCTGGGCAACCGCCGCTGGTGCAAACGCTAGGCCAAGCGCGAAAATTACTGTCTTGATGGCATTCATCGCAGCTGCGAAACCCCTGAACTGTGAGGCGATGCTGCGAATAGCGTGGCCCCGTTGCGCTGCGCTATACGCCCGGTTTCCCCGCGCCTCAAGAGCAGGAAACCGCGTTTTTCCGTTACATGGCCAGAAGCGCGGCAACCATTGTTGTCACAGCTAGCGTCGCGCCGTATCAGCGGACCTCGATTACGAGAGGACGAGATCGCTTGACCGACGAAGACGTACTGGACGAATTTCGCGCTGCCGAAGCCTTGTTAGAAGGGCATTTCATCCTGTCGTCAGGCCTGCGGAGTGGTCGATATCTCCAGTGCGCGCGCGTGTTGTCGGACCCCAAACGTGCCGCGCGGCTGGCCGAGGCGGTGGTCGCCAAGCTGCCCGGCGATCTTGCCATCGATATCGTCGTTTCCCCCGCGATGGGCGGCGTGATCGCGGGTCACGAGATGGGCCGCGCGCTGGGGGTAGAGGCGCTTTTCCTCGAGCGGCCCGAGGGCGTTTTCGAATTGCGGCGCGGGTTTCGGCTGAAACCCGGGCAGCGCGTGCTGATGATGGAAGACGTCGTTACGACGGGTCTGTCGTCGCGTGAGGCAATCGCGGCAATCGGTCGCGCGGGCGGTGTCGTTGTAGCGGCGGCGGCGCTGGTCGATCGTTCGGACGGCACGGCAGAATTAGGGGTGCCGTTTTATCCGCTGATCCAATTGTCGGTGCCGACATATGAGGCCGATTCGCTGCCGCCCGAGCTGAGCGCAATCCCCGCGATTAAACCGGGGAGCCGCGCCGCATGAACCTCAGGTTGCCTGCCCTAAGACTGGGCGTCAACATCGACCATGTTGCCACCATCCGGAATGCCCGCGGCGGCGACCATCCCGACCCCGTGCAGGCGGCGCAGATCGCGGCGAAAGCGGGTGCGGATGGCATCACGGCCCATCTGCGCGAGGATCGGCGGCATATCCGCGACGAGGATATCGCGCGGCTGATGGGTGAAGTGGACCTGCCGCTGAACCTAGAGATGGCGGCGACCGATGAAATGCTGGCGATCGCGCTTCGGCATCGCCCCCATGCAGCCTGTATCGTGCCCGAACGGCGCGAGGAACGAACGACCGAGGGCGGGCTGGATGCGGCGGGACAGGTCGATCATCTGTTGCCGTTCGTCGAGCAATTGCTGGCAGCCGATATCCAGGTGAGCCTGTTCATCGAGGCCGATGCCCGGCAGATCGAAGCCGCGATTCGGCTGAAAGCACCGATGATCGAATTTCACACCGGTCGTTACGCTCATCTGGCCGAGGATGTGCGGAGTCCGGAGCTTGCCCGCATCGCCGATGCGGCGGCACTCGCGGTCAAGAACGGCATCGAACCGCACGCGGGCCACGGCCTGACATTCGACAATGTCGGACCGATCGCGGCGATCCCGCAACTGGTCGAGCTGAACATCGGGCATTTCCTGATCGGCGAGGCGATTTTTGGCGGGCTGGCAAACAGCGTCGCCCATATGCGCGCTTTAATGGATGCGGCCCGGTGAGGATTTTGGCAGGATGATCATCGGGCTCGGCTCCGACCTTTGTAGCATCGAGCGCATACAGGCGTCGCTCGACCGCTTCGGCGCGCGCTTCGAAAACCGGGTCTTTACCGACGTCGAACGCAAGAAGGCCGAACGCCGCCCGTTCACCCGCGCGGGAACCTATGCAAAGCGCTTTGCCGCCAAGGAGGCTTTTTCGAAAGCGGTCGGAACGGGCTTCCGGCGCGGCGTTTTCATGAAGGACATCGGCGTCGTCAATGCGCCATCGGGGGCGCCGACGCTGGCGCTGACCGGTGGGGCGAAGGACCGCCTCGACGCCCTGATTCCAGCGGGGTATGAAGCTCGCATTCATCTGACGCTCACCGATGACCATCCATGGGCCCAGGCCTTCGTCATCATCGAGGCGTTGCCCGTTTGAAAGTTCATTCCGCGTGACGCCCAACCCGACGACAGAAATTGCCGCCCATGACGATGTCACCCCTGTGAAGCCCAGGACCGACTGGTTTGCCGAGTTCCGTGGGATATTGGGGCTGGTGCTGGCAGTACTGGCGTTCCACAGTTTCGTCGCCAAGCCATTCTATATCCCAAGCGAATCAATGGTGCCGGGGCTGCTGGTCGGCGACCGGCTGGTGGTGACGAAATATCCCTATGGCTGGTCCTATGTATCGGCGACGTTCCACATGCTGCCGTTCATGAAGGGGCGCATCCTCGGCAGCCTGCCCGAGCGCGGCGATGTCGTCATCATCACGCCACCGGGGAGCAAGGAAGATTATATCAAGCGCGTCATCGGGCTGCCCGGCGATACGCTGGAGGTGCGCGGCGGCACGGTGATCCTGAACGGCAAGCCGGTAAAGCGCGTCGAGATGGGCGAGCGGCGGATCCGGGTCGACGCCAATCAGCCATGCAGCGACAGCGATTATCCGGGCCGCAAGATACGCGGTGGCGATGGGCTGGAATATTGCCAACTGCCGATCGTCCGTGAAACCCTGCCCAATGGGCGCAGCTATGACACGGTCGATCTGGGCTATGACTGGCGCGTCGATGATTATGCGGCGATCCGAATCCCGCCAAACCGCGTGTTCGTGATGGGCGACAATCGCGACCGATCCGCCGACAGCCGGGTTTCGCTGGAGAATCGCGGGCTGGGCGGGCCGGTTCCGTGGGAAAACCTTGGTGGACGCGCCGAGTTCATCACATTCTCACTCGACGGATCGAGCAAATGGTGGAACCCGATCAGCTGGCTGACGGCGTTGCGCGGGTCGCGTGCAGGCACATCGCTCCACCCGCAGAGAACTGTCGCCGGATGAGCGAAGCCGCCATCCCGCCAGAACTGCGCCCCGAAGCCCCCGGTCCCAACGAGCTGCGCGATCCGTTCGTGCGGCAGGAGTTGAAGCGCGCGGGCGTGTGGATCGGCCTGGCGGTCGCGGTCGCACTGGTTGCGGTGCTGTCCCAGCCGTTGCTGATTATTTTCGGCGGTGTCGTGTTCGCGGCCATGCTCGACGGCGGCACGCGGTTGTTGGGGCGGGTCGTAAAGATCGGGCGCGGCTGGCGATTGCTGATCGTCGTGCTGGGCGTCGTCGCATTCCTGGTGTGGGTCGTCATGCTGGCGGGCAGCGAACTGACCGACCAGGCCGAAGCGCTGACCGCAGTCGTCAAGACGCAGACCGACAGGCTGATGGCCTGGGCCAGGCTCAACCATCTGATCGAAGGCGCAGGTGGTACCGGCGAGATCGGCAAACAGGTCATGGGGTCGATTGGGCGCGTCACTTCGGCACTGGGCACGGCGGCGGGCGCGCTGACGAGCGGCGTGATGATCGTCGTTATCGGTATCTTCCTCGCCGTCGAGCCGCGGCTGTACGAGCGCGGTCTCGCATGGATGTTCCCGGTACGCAGTCGCGACAGTTTCTACGAAACCATGTCGGCTATGGGTCATACCTTGCGACGGCTGATGGCGGGACGGCTGGTCGGCATGTCGGTGGAGGGCGTCGGGGTCTGGCTGCTGCTCTGGGCTGGCGGGATTCCGATGGCTGCATTGCTTGGGGTATTGACCGGCTTGCTGGCATTCCTGCCGAATATCGGCGCGATCGTATCGGGCGTGCTGATCACCGTCGTCGGCTTTTCGGGGGGCTGGAACGCGGGCGTCTATGCGTTCTGCGTCTATGCGGTGGTGCAGACCGTCGATGGTTATCTCGTGGTGCCGACCGTCGCCAAGAAGTCCGTCGATCTCGCCCCGGCACTCGTCCTTGGCGCGCAGTTATTGCTGGGCGCGCTGTTCGGATTGCTCGGCCTGATGTTTGCCGATCCGATCGTTGCGATGGTCAAGGTCGGGCTGGAGCGTGGATCCAAGAAGGCGGCGGAGAATGCCGGTGAGATCGAGGCACCGGTCGCTTAGCGCCGGTTAAAAGGAGCGACTGGCAGATGTTGCTCTTCATGTTGATCGGGCAGGTTATGGCGGCATCTCCAGCACTGGATTTCGATCTCGGCAAGCTGGCGCGCGTGACACCGGCCTGTAATTCGGGAAACGCCAACGCTGGCGGAGAGATTATCGTGTGCGCGAAACGACGTGCGGCAAACGATATTCCGATCAAGACGATGCCCAACGAACCCCTGTTGCCCAAGGCCGAGTTCAAGTTGTTCGGCATGGTTCGCGGAAAGGTGTCGGGCGAACAAGGCAATGTCGGTCCAATCCCGACGACTCGCGCGATGGTAACGATGGCGGTGCCGTTTTGAGTCAGCTAGCCGCCTAGCTTACTTTTGTCCTGATCTTTGCAGACAAGCCGCGTCGAGAACCACTCTCGCGCAGACCTTGACCGATCAGTTTCCTGCGGGTGGTCCGCCTGGAACCGCACCGGGAACAGCGCCAGCCTGAGCCTGTTGCGCCTGCATCTGCTGCATCTGCGCCTGAACTTCGGCAGCGTT